>JAIPAR010000019.1 GCA_021739985.1 Bacteroidales bacterium
GCATGAGCCATACACATAAATGCACTATCTTCATTTACCAACACACTAGCTTCCAGCAAATCCGGTTGTGCAAGTCTAATCATCAATGAATCACTCGTTTGGGAGACATCCGTAACAGTAATTCCATACACGCCACTAGGTATATTTGCAATATTTTGGGTAGTAGCTCCATTAGACCATGCAAAGGTATATGGAGGAGTTCCGCTTGTTACCACAATATTGATGACCCCATCGCTTAAACCGAAACAACTTGGTTTTGTGCTATTTACAACAATGCTGGATGAACTCATTGCAGTTGCTATTCCACTCGTCCCATTGATAACATATGTTCCCTGATTGGGGAAGCCCGCCATATAAGTAACTGTTGCATTGTATTCAAGATTTGAAGTGCTGCTCCAAATTTTCCAGTTAAAAGTTTCACCAATACTAAATCCATCCTTATATGCCGTATAACTATCATCTCCCCATGCAGCAATCGCAGTAATGTTACCCGTCCATTCGACATAACCCCCACAAATCAGATTTCCATTATCCAGATAAAATACACCAAGGTAATCTCCGGGAGTTAAGGATGCCCCGTTAACAGTAATTACGGAAGTAGGTTGGATTAACACAATATGATTATTTCCGGTATTGGTATAAGTCCAATTAGAAGGTAAGGAATAACAGGTTGATACTGCTAATAAAATGAGCAGTATCGGCATAAATAGTTTGATTGATTTCATGATAAAAAATTTAAATTCTGAATTAAAATTCCAGCTTTAATATGGGATACGAATGTAATCTTTGTCAAAATTAAAATTTCTGCACGCAAAAGGTAATTCTCCTAATGCTTGCATTAGGTTGGATAGTATTTGTAAAATCCACTTTCAAAGATACTGATAATATTAAAGTTATGCATCTCGTTATTGTTAAAGTAATAGTTAAAATTTTAACTTATACGCAGCATTGATTCTTACAAGATTTTTACGCTAATCTTCTAGATATGTGCTTTTTAAACAATCTGGGATAAACCAGGAAATTCCTGCTAAGGCTGTTTTGGCTAAGGATGATTACCCGTGCTAGTAGCTAACGGATTGCACCCAGGCACCCAGAGTACTTAGACAATGTAAATCTCCTAATGGAATCTCTGCTTCTGAAATCGATACCGACCTTACAATCTGCCGGTAGTCAGCCGGGATTTTTTTCCTCGGCCAGGCACTCAACCTAAACTGCTCGTAACCGGGAAACTCACATAAATCCATTGCCTTCGTCAAGAATCCAAGCTGTATAGACTTTCCCTTCCAAAAGAGATAATTATTCCTGACTTCAAAAAAAGCACCCACAATGGTACTATCCGGCTGCAACACATAGCTTTGAACATCTGAGATACGTTGCTGAAGTAAATACGGACTCAGTTTCTTATCAATCATTAAGCTATCAAGTTCATAACTAAGCACTTCAGCCGATTTTCCCTGAATAATGCTAATCAGCCAGCCTCCCTGGGTATTAAAAACCACTAATTCTTGCTGACGGGCAGCCCGAAAATCAGCAAATGCTGAATAAACTATAAAAGCAGCCAGTGCCGAAAGAACATAGAGAAAGGCATTGGGTATCTTTAGCAATAGAAAATAAACCCCGGCAATCAATAACACATAAAGGATGAGAAGCTGTACGCTATCCAGGCTTATCTGTTGAATTTGTGCAAAAGGCAAAGCATCAAAGAATGCTGCCAGAAACTGAATCAGCTGATATCCCGTTTCGAGTAAAGAATGAAGCAATCTCGGGATTAACCCGGTTGAAGGTAAAAGTAAAGCCAACGCAGCCGGATACATATAACTAACTACCAGCGGAACCATCACCAAATTTGCCGGAATAAACCAAACCGGAAATGTATGAAAATAGTACAAGCTCAAGGGCGTTACCAGAAGCTGTGCGGTAAATGATAAAGTCATTAAAGACCACAACTTATTGACAAGCTTATAACGGGAAACAAGCAAATTACTCATAAAAGACTGCAATAATACGATACCGAAAACCGCCAAATACGAGAACAGAAACCCTAATTCAAAGATTGCCAGTGGGTTTAGAATCAAAATCACAAAAGCTGAAGAAGCAATCGAATTATATATGGCCGAATCTCTATTTATCTGTCTGGATATCAATACAAAAGAAAACATTAACGCAGCTCTGAATACAGAAGCTGAGAAACCCGCCAGAAACACATAGAACCACAAAGAAATGAATATCAGGGAAAAACGCAGCCATTTGCCGCCCGGAATAAATACCAGGAAGTAAAAGAGTTTTTCGAGAATCAAATAAACAATGCCCACATGCAAACCCGAAACAGCCAACACATGCACTACTCCAATGGAGGTGAAATTAGCTTTGAGCTCTGCATCCAATTCATCTTTATAACCCAGAATCAAAGCACTGATGAATGCTTGCACCGGAGGACTCAGTCCACTGGCATGCAGTTTTTCGATTAATATGAGGCGTGCTTTTACAATGCTGCCCAGGATTCCTGCAGCCGGCAGCTTGACAGATTGGCCAGGTATAATCGTCCAACTCTCCGGGGTAAAACTGGCCTGATAATACATCCCTTTATTAGCCATAAAAGCAGCATAATCAAAGGCTCCCGGATTTCCATCTGCTGTCAATCGCATTGGCCGGGCGGAAACCAGCAGCCAATCACCGGGCCGGGGAGGCTTTTTTAATGAATCATCCATAAAATAAGCCTGAATTCGTATGGCAGGAACCAATAAACCAGAGTCATTGCCTGCCAATTGCAAGGTGCATTTCCATTTTCCCTTTTTAAGGCCCGGGATATTGGTGACCTTTGCCAAATAGCCGCCTTCTTTCAATTCCAACGAGGCCTCCTCCAAATGAAAGTGATGTAGCCATGTGTTGAAAATGCCGGCAAAAAAAAGGGTTTGAATGATTACATATCCCTTTATCCAATTAATAATGAAACGCTTACGTCGATATAAAATCAGACTAACTATTGAAATAAAGTACGTAACGATAGCCACCCTGAACCATATCGAAGGAGATGGGAAAAACTCATAAGCCACAATACCGGCTATGAGTGCAGCCAGCAGCCTTACAAATGGATAGGGTTTGATGCGGGCAGGGAAAAACATCTGTTGATTTGTTGATTTGTTGAGTACTTAAGTGTTCTATTAAATTAATTTTCAAGAATTTACGAGCTTGTTATCAGACGAATTTGCGCGCTTAAAACTTGTGAACTTGAAAGCTTGTGAACAAAGTAAAGAATCAATAGGCGGGCTTCACTTTCTTTTTCGATTTTGGAGAGAGTTAGTTCACCATTGACAGTATTGTGCACTTGGTTGCAGAATATTTTGCGGGAGGTTTTCTGTGGTGCCAAATATCATTAGCTTTGCTCAGCCATGAACTGGGAATATTTTATATCGCAAAAAATCAGCAAAGACGGGGGAAAGCGCAATTTCAGCGCTCCAATCGTTCGGATTTCTGTGATTGCTATTGCGCTGGGACTAGCTGTTATGATTCTTACGATGGGAATCGTATCCGGGTTTAAAACTGAAATTCGGAATACCATCGCCCAATTTAATGGCCACCTGATTGCTTCAGCCCTTAAAACCGGGGAGTCTTACGAAGAAGCTCCGGTTGATATGCGGGAACTGGATACTCTTTCCTTTCAAGCCATTCCAACAATTAAAAGCATTGAACTCAGCGCCAGAATGGGCGGTATCATAAAAACATCCGAAGGAGTAAAAGGCGTGCTTTTTAAAGGTGTTCAATCCAATTATCAGCATGATTTTCTATCCAACGAATTGATTTCTGGCAGATTACCCAATTTCTCTGATACAGTAACATCCACCGAAATTCTTATCTCAAGCAGCATTGCCCGCCAATTAAAACTTGATACCGGCATGACGCTGATTGCCTATTTCATTCAGGAACAATCGCGAATTCGAAAATTTACTATTACTGGAATATTCAACAGCAATCTGGATGGAATTGATCAATTGATTTATTGCGATTTGCGCCAAATTCAACGTTTAAAAAACTGGGAGCCCTATCAAATTGGAGCCATCGAAATCTTTTTACACGAATTTAAAAACATCGAGCGGGCGCTGCCCGAAGTCAATGATGTATTGGGCTATCGCTTCATGCCTGACGGCAGCCGGCTGGTTGTTGAACCCGTAACCCGAAAATACGCGCTGCTATTCAGTTGGCTAAGCCTTTTCGACACAAATACCATGGTGATTATCAGCCTGATGATATTAGTGGCGCTCATCAATATGTCCTCCGGCCTGCTCATCCTGATTCTCGAAAAAACAGGATTCATCGCCTTGCTAAAAAGTATGGGTGCCCCAAATAATCGAATCCGTCGTATCTTTTTATACCAGGCCGGGCAGTTTATCATCCGAGGATTATTTTTCGGTAATTTAATCGGAATCGGACTGGCCATCCTTCAGCAAACTACCGGCCTAATCAGTCTAAATCCTGAAACCTATTATGTGGCAACCATGCCCATCAAACTGGAAATCATGGATATTTTACTTCTCAATATGGGAACCGGAATACTTATTTTGCTGTTCATGATTCTGCCCGCAAGTTATGTTTCCCGCATTGAGCCCGACAAAGCACTTAAAATAGGGTAAAAGAAAGATAGGATGACTGCTCTAAAACAGCAGTCTATTCCGTGGCAATTGTTACATTTGCTCGTTTTCAAAGATTTCCTTATCATGACTTATCTTTCAGATAATCAAGATATTTCGATTTTAAATCCGTTAACATGGAGATTCCATGTGGCCTAAATAAACATCATTCTACATGAAGAAAAGCTGGACGCCGAAGGACAACTACGAGAAAACCAGGAAAGAAATTGGTTATGTCGATAGAAAAAATGCAACTGAAAAAGATTATCAACGCATCGGGTTCATGTCGGGCCTGGAAGTGCATCAACAGTTAAAGACTAAAAAGAAACTGTTTTGCAACTGTCCGGCCGGCATTTATCATAAAAATCATGAACATGATGCCGAATTAATTCGGCACATGCGGCCCACTTTATCCGAATTAGGTGAGTACGACGGAACAGCTCTGATGGAATTTAAAACCAAAAAAGAGATTGTTTATCGCATCAATAATCATACAGCCTGCACTTACGAGGTGGATGATACCCCTCCATTCCCTGTTAATCGGGAAGCCCTGGGAATTGCGCTGGAAATCACAATGCTTTCCAAACTGAGTGTAGTAGGCGAAGTACATATCACCCGAAAACAATACCTGGATGGCAGTATCCCGACTGGTTTCCAGCGGACAGCCATTTTAGGAGTTGAAGGCGAAATCGAGCTGAAAAATAAAAAAGTTAAGCTCATTCAGCTTAGTATCGAAGAAGATAGCTGCCGGGAAATTTCCGACATTGGGCACCGAAGAGTCTATAAAACCGACCGACTGGGCATGCCTCTTATCGAAACAGTTACTTATCCGGAGCTTTATACCCCCGATGAACTGATGGAAGCTGCCCAATACATCCGCTTTTTAAACCGCTCAACCGGAAAAGTAAGAACCGGTATCGGAGCTGGCCGCGAGGATGTTAACGTGAGCTGTGCCGGTGGTACGCGCGTTGAAATCAAAGGAGTAGCCCACAATACCTGGATTCCTGAATTGAGTCACAATGAAGCATTCCGCCAATGGGCTTTACTCAATGTGCGTAAGATTCTTAACAGCCGTGTACCAGTTGCTGCCGAATGGAAAATGTCGTCCATGCAATTAAGTTATGATAAGTTTGAAACTCTCAATATCGAGTTGAAATCTTCGCGCGATAGAGGATTTAAAATGCTGTTGATTAATCTTCCAAAATTTAAAGGGATTTTATCTCATTTTACTCAACCGGGAAGATGTTTTGCCCATGAAATTGAAGAAAGGATTAAAGTGATTGCCTGTATCATTCCACCTTTCATGCATCATTCGGAAGAGATTATTAATGAATACCATAACATCGACTTTGGCTATCTGGGAAGTTTACTCAATGCCGGTGAAGAAGATGCTCAACTACTCATTTGGGGTCCGGAATCAGACATTCCAACGGCTTTGGATACTATTGAAGAACGCTGCCGCATGGCCTTTGCCGGAGTGCCCAATGAAACCCGCAAATCGCTGCCAAACGGAACCACTATTTTTGAACGTGTATTGCCCGGCGCCGACCGCATGTATCCGGATACCGATTCAGCACCCATTCCATTGGCTGATGAGTATATCAAAGAACTGGAAAAAAATCTTCCTCAGGTGGTTTCCGAACGCTATCATCAGATGCGCGATTGGGGAATTCCGGAAGACGCCTTTATTTTTATCCTCCGAAACAACCTGGTTACCGTCATTGAATCTATTTCCACGGAATTGAACATCAGTCCGGCCTTTCTGGGAAAATTCTTTGGTCATCATCTTAAAAATACCGAAGGAAAATACAAAAAACACCCGGATTTCCGCTACGAAAAAATCCGTGGAATGTTTCGATTTCTTATCAAGGAAAAACTTGATATCAGCCTGGCTTACAAAATGTTACCAATTATATATCAACATCCGAGCTTCGAGTTTAATTCCGTTCTCACAACCCTTAAATTTAAACGCAGAACCAAAGAGGAATTGTTAGCTCCGGTTGAATTTCTCCTGGAGAAGTTTAAAGAGCTAAGGCATTCCAAAACGAAGGAAGCTGCTGTAAACTGGCTGATGGGCCAGCTTCACCGCCAATCAACCGGCAATATTCCTCTTCCCGAACTGCGTCAGGAAGTCGAAAAAATTGTAGATAAACATTATTCATCTTTTGAGAATCATTAAACTATGAGCACAGATTTTTTCCAGGGTTATAAAGGAAGAGGACTTGAAATCCTAAAGAAATATAATGTACGGGTTTGGGGACAAGCCGAGGTTATGACAAGCAGGGGAACGTTTAAAGGGACTATTTTACCCCGTGCCGAAAATGATGATGATTTTCATATTGTGATGAAGATTGTCACCGGATACAATGTAGGCATTGATATTCATACGATTACAGATATGAAGGAAGTGGGCTACAAAAAAGCGAATTACAAGATTCCTGAAAAAGATTTCCCCTACTCGGAGAACCTGCCGAGCGTTAAATTGCTGGGTACGGGTGGAACGATTGCATCCAGACTGGATTATCGTACCGGTGCTGTTATTCCGGCTTTCTCCCCGGGTGAATTATACGGAGCTGTTCCTGAGTTAGCGGATATTTGCAACCTTACGACGGAAAAAGTATTTGCCGTTTTTAGCGAAAATATGGGTCCCGACCAATACAAGCAACTGGCTATTCGTATTGGTAAAGAAATTGAAAATGGCATTGAAGGGATTGTTATTGGCCATGGTACTGATACGCTGCATCATACAGCGGCAGCTTTATCTTTTATGGTTCAAAATTCACCCATCCCCATCATTTTAGTTGGTTCCCAGCGCTCATCCGACAGGCCATCTTCCGATGCCGCATTGAATTTGATTCATGCCAATTATGCAGCCGGCCACGGAGATATCGCTGAAGTGATGGTTTGTATGTTTGGACCCACCTCGGATGAATATGGATTCCTGCATCGTGGAACACGGGTTCGCAAAATGCACTCTTCCTATCGCTCAACTTTCCGTACCATTGGAGATACTCCGCTAGCTACCGTTAAACGCGGTGAAATCAAACATATCAAACCTATTTACAATCATCGCCGGAAAGACCGCAATGTGCTGATTCAACCTTATTTCAGCGAAAAAGTGACGATGGTTTATTACTATCCGCACATGAAAGCTGATATTCTGGATAGCTTGATTGATAATGGATACGAAGGAATCATTATCGTTGGAACCGGTTTAGGGCATGTGAATAAAGAACTCTATCCAGCCCTGGAAAGAGCAAAGGAGAAAGGTGTTCATGTGTATATGACCCTTCAGACTATTTGGGGATATGTTCACATGTTTGTGTACGATACGGGTCGTGACATGATGGCCAAAGGCGTTATTCCTGCCGGGAATATGCTTCCAGAAGTTGCCTTTGTAAAACTGGGATGGGCCTTGGGTATGGTTGAACACGATGAAGAAATAAACGGAACCCCCTTCAGTAAAGAAGAAAAACATCAACGTGTTAAAGAATTAATGCTCAAGTCTGTAAATGATGAAATTACAGAGCGTGAACCTTATAACGGATATTTGGTTTATCAGGGAGGTGTGGATGAAGTGGAAGAATTTGTCCGGAAATTCCGAAAATAAATGCTGTAAAACATCAATTTTAGCTTCGTTTTTTCTTTCATAATCATTTAAAGTTGAGGATATTTAGGGCTTTGCATTTCAACACATCAAGATAGTTATATATGCTGATAAATGTGTTGATAACATTAGCAAAGGATAAGTTCTTTTACGTAACTTTAAGTCGAAAGCTTATTATCTTTGGTAGTCAATGAACTTGCAGTTAGGATAGTATTTATTGAAATAATACAGATGTTTTATGGAATCATTAAAAGATAAACTGGGAAAAAAGATTGAAGAATGGAGGCCGCGAACCAAAAAGCTTCTGGCCGAATATGGTGATGTAGTAATCGATAAAGTTACAGTGTCTCAAGCCTTAGGCGGCATGCGGAGTATTAAAAGTCTGGTAACGGATATTTCGTACCTCGACCCGGAAGAAGGAATACGCTTTCGAGGATATACCCTGCCTGAAGTATTTAAGTTACTGCCAAAACCCAAAGGGAAAGACACACCATATGTGGAAGGCTTATTTCATCTTTTATTGACCGGTGATATTCCAACGGAAGAAGAAACGCTGGATTTGGTGAATGAATTCAGTAAACGTCGTATTTTACCTCGCTATGTGTATGAGGTAATTGATGCTTTCCCTTGCTGTAGCCATCCTATGGTTATCTTCTCGGCTGCAATCATGACAATGCAACGGGAATCTTTTTTCAATAAAAAATATTATGCCGGAATCAGCAAGTGGGATTACTGGGAATCAACCTATGAAGATGCGCTGAATTTGCTGGCTAAATTGCCAGAGGTTGGAGCTTACATCTACCATAAATTATATCGGGAAGGGCAAAAACGAATCCAATCGAATCCAAACCTGGATTTTGGAGGGAATTTCGCTCACATGATGGGTAAACAAATGCCTTATGATGATGTTTCCAGGATGTATTTTATCCTGCATTCCGATCATGAATCAGGAAATGTAAGTGCCCATACCGGACACCTTGTTGCAAGTTCATTATCCGATATTTACTACAGCATCTCTGCCATGGTAAACGGATTAGCCGGCCCATTGCACGGATTAGCCAATCAGGAAGTTCTTCGCTGGTTGCAAGCCCTGAAAGAATCCATGGGAGGCGATTTACCTTCCGAAGCTGAATTAAAACAATTTGTTTGGCAAACCCTGAACTCGGGTCAGGTTGTTCCGGGATACGGACACGCTGTGCTGCGCAAAACCGACCCCCGTTACACGCTGCAACGTGAATTCAGTCTGAAACACATGAAAGATGACGTGCTGTTCCAATATGTGGATATGTTGTACAAAGTAGTTCCGGATATTTTACGTGAACAAGGTAAAGCCAAGAACCCATGGCCTAATGTGGATGCTCAATCTGGCATTATCCAATGGTATTATGGTGTTCAGGAATATGATTTCTATACCGTACTATTTGGCATAGGCCGCTCACTGGGTGTTTGCGCCAATATTATCTGGGATCGTGCGCTGGGTTATCCGCTGGAACGTCCTAAATCAATAACCACAGCTATGCTGGAAGATATGGTTAAGAAAGCTATTGAAAAACCTAAAGAAGAAAAGAAAGCTGAATAAGCTTCGTTTCAACTCAAAATTAAAAGAGGAAAACCCGATGGATTTTCCTCTTTTTTTTCACCCTAAGGTCTTCTTAAAAAATGCAAGAAAATGCAATCGCTGAAGCACTTTCTTCGGTTTCGTTAAAACATCTACAGCTTAACAAACTTTTGAATTCCCATGGAGGAATCGGTAACCAATCGAACAAAATAAATTCCTCCCGTAAGACCACTAACATCCAAATATTCGTCAGAGGATTGAGGATAAAAGGTTTTTAGAATTTCTCCCCTCACATTCAATAGCTCTACTCGCAACTCTAATTGATTATCCTGATAAATTTCCAGATAGATTTTATCTGATGTAGGATTTGGGAAGATTTCAAAGCTCATGCTCCGGGTTGATTCATTCACTCCAATCCCGCAATCTACCACAGGAAGAACTAGAGAACCGGAAAAACTGTTTCCATACTGGTCCGTTAATGTAACTACTACCTCTGGGTTTGCAAGACTTGGATGAGCATAGTAAAAATAGGAACTTGAATCAGCCATCAAATATAGGGGCTCAGCGATAGTATCCAGACCATCCACAACAGCCAGATAAGGCGCATGACCATTTGCAATAGCAATTGACATCAATACCGAATCACCCTCACATACCGAATCTGCCCAGCTTTCCAGATACATTACGGTTGCGGTATCTGTACAACTAAACATTCCGTCACATCCCAGACTATCAGTTTTAATTAAAAAAGGATGAGCAACCCCCGAAAGGTAATATCCACTCACTACAACACCATGGTCGCTAATTTCCTTTAAATCATAATCAATCAAATTAAAAGCAGGAACTCCCTGATTGAGATTTTTTTTCCATAAAATATCCCCTTTTGCGTTTAACTTGCATAAATATAAAGACATTTCGGAAGCCTGTCCTTCTCGAATGGTGACAAGAAAGGATCCATCCTGCATTTCAATAATCTGATCAGCACAAGAATGACTCTTATGAATATTCTTCATCCAATCAATTTCCCCAGTTGACTTGAGTTTTACAATTTGAGCTTGACCATAATTATACTCATTATTGCTTGACCCATTAACTCCCGAATAGACAAATCCCGAATCCCGAGTCTGAACAACATCAAACAACACCGAACCCACAACTGACTTTTCCCAAATTACATTTCCTTCTTTATCCGTTTTTATTATAAAAGCTTTTGCGTCCAGGTAAGTTTGAACCTGATAATAGTACATCTTGTTACCTCCAATTAAAATTTGATTATCGAAGGTTTCAAGTATCCTTTTCCCGGGATTATTCAGATTATTCAAGTAAAGTTGGTAGTAATATTTCATTTCAAGTGGATTTCCTAAACTATCAGCTTTAAAGAAAAAAAGTTGAGGTCTGTTAAAATAGCTTCCTCCATTCAAATCAGTATAGCCTTCCCCTGTAGCATAAATGTTTCCGTCGCTATCAACAATGCAGTCATTAAATGCCCCTGGCCAAAGGTAGCTGGCAGGTGTAATTGAATCAGTATATAAAATTTTACGGGTCCAAAGCGTATCAAAATCAGCATCAAACTTAACTAAGTGAAAAGCAGCGCTCCAAACTGTATCTGCAAGTTTCTTAGAGTATCCGGAGGCTTGTAAGTAGCAATTTCCTTCGGGGCCGGCAATGGTGAACAGACTGCTGCTCCATGTGTTATACGATTCGCCTAAATAACTAGTATCCTGATATTCTTTTACATTTGTAATATTCCCACTCTGATCCAAAGCATATACTTTAAACTCAGCAGTATTTATTGCAAAGAATCCAGTGTCAGACTCAACAATGCTTGTAAATCCATGTGTTTCATTTTCATAAATGCGATTAAAAACAGGGGTTTGGCTAAAGGCAGAAAAGCTAAAACCAATTAGCATAGATAAGCTTAGAATTGTTTTCATAATAAATTCTAATTACAAGATTAACAGCGGGTTGAATAAAAATATCGACTTTTAGGGGAACGATACAATTCAAAGGTAAGCTAAAAAATCATGAAAAAAAAAATCATGAAAAAAAGTTCACAAAATCATTTTTCACCCTGCAGAAAACGTCTAATAATTAATAGAAGGATAATCTCTTTCCAACATCTTGTGTAAAAAAAGTCAGATTATTTCTTTTCCGGGATGATAATCTCTTTCCAGTGACGGATAAGTCCGTTAAAAGTAGCTTCGTTTTCTTTATGAATCGGGTCAACGGGAGGAGATTCCATTTTTAATGGGTCAACAGGCTTTCCGTTTTGATACACCCTGAAATCAAGATGAGGTCCGGTTGATAATCCGGTTGAACCCACATATCCAATTAATTCGCCCTGGCTGACATGGTCGCCAACGGATAAACCTTGCGCAAAACCTTTCAGGTGCATGTACATGGTCGTATATACCGAATTATGTTTAATCTTGACAAAATTTCCACCTCCGGCACGTTGATAGCCTTTATCAATAACTTTTCCATCTCCAATGGTATAAACAGGCGTACCGGATGGAGCTGCATAATCCACGCCATGATGTGGTCTACGGATTTTCAACACCGGGTGATAGCGACTATTGGTAAATTTGCTGCTTATTCGGCTATATTTTAGCGGAGCTTTCAGAAAAGCTTTTCGAAGCGATAATCCTTTATCATCAAAATAAGCGAAAGTCCCATCCTGTTCAAATCCAATCGCCCAATATTCTTTTCCTTCGTGGATAAACAAAGCAGCGTGAATCTTCCCGGCGCCAATACTTACCGAATCCACAAAACTTTCATCATAATATAAATAATAGGAATCCCCTTCCTGAATCCCGAAAAAGTCGATAGTCCAGGCATAAATATCGGCCAAACTAACCACCAGATTTGGATCAAGCCCCTGCCCGACCATCGAATTCCACAGCGAACTGGTAATAATTCCCGATGATTGTTGAGAGATAACCAACTTCTCTTTTTGTTTCCTTTCTACCTTTAAACTATCAAAAAGTTGAAAAACGATATAATCGACAGCGCTTTCCTGATAGATGAAATATTTTTCGGGTAAACTATCTCTGGAATTAACAAAAGCATAGGTGTTTCCGGCTTTAATTCGGCGAGCGTCGAATTTACCGGCTCCATTTTTCAATAACTGGTCAACTATCGCATAATCAATCCCTTTATTAACCAGAATATCGGCAAAGAATTCATTGTTGCGAACGCTTTGTTTTTGCACGGAATATTCGCCTAAGGAGAATCCAAACTCCTCTTTCACCGGGATTTTGTGAACTACCGTATCGGCCACTTGATCTTCCTCAATTTCAGGTAAAAACACAACGTAATAGTCTATAATAACTAAAAACAACACAAACACCACCGAGATGAGGCCAATCAGGTAAAGGTCTTTTTTCTTCATCCTATCTTCTAGTTAGATTCCTGAATCAGGAATTAATTATACCTCTTCAAAGGCTGCCGGAGCCGTCTCCAGAGGTCTTTTAACAACAACTTTACTTTTCCAGTTTCCCTTGGCAAAATACAAAATTGACATAAGTAAACCGGTAATCCAGGCAGCCGGAACACCATACCATACTCCAACAAGTCCAAATACCTTGGCAAAGAATATGGATGCAGGCACCCGAATTAACCAAAGCGAAAACAAGGTAATGAACATGGGTATTAAAGTATCTCCGGAGCCTCTAAATACGCCCGTAAATGTAAACATTCCGGCAAAAACGATATAAAAATAACCGACAATTTGTAAGTATTCCGCGCCTATTGCTATCACTTCTAAATCTTTTGTGAAAAAAGAAACGAGACTATGCGCAAAAATGATAACACTCGCCGAGATAATAACAGAGATGATACCCGTCATGGTCAAGGTTTTTATCAAGCCACTTTTAACCCTTTCATGTTTCCCTGCACCCATGTTTTGACCAACAAAAGTACCTAATGCCGATGCAAAAGTCATAGCCGGAACGATAGCAAAGGAGTCAATACGGGAAGCCACTGAATAGGCGGCAACAGCCGAAGTTCCAAAATCATTCACAATTCTGAATAAGGCAAGCATCCCCAACGACACAAAAACTTGTTGCAACCCGGATGGAATACCAATTCGTACGCTGGTTTTAAATACTTCCCAATCGAAAGTTAAACGCAGGAATGAAATTCGAATCAGTTTATGAGTGCGATTCAAATAAAAGATTGCCGAAAATAAGGCCCCTGCCTGAGCCAATACGGTTGCCCAGGCTGCGCCTTCAACGCCCATATCAAATTGCAGGACAAATAATAAATCCAGCAAAATATTCATGACCGTTGAAATAATCAGAAATACAAGGGGCGTTTTGGAATCTCCCATCCCTTGGAGAATGGCCGAGGTTCCATAAAAACCAAACATAAAAATGGAACCGGTAATGTAAATATTGAAATAGGAAACGGCAGAAGGAATGACTTCTTCAGGCAATTTTATCAGCTGAAAAATCTCCCGGGAGAAAAGCAAACCGATTATGGTAACGGTAATTGCCGAAAAGAACATGATGATGTACAAGGTATCTATACTGATTTTTACCTTGTTATAGTCTTTGGCACCAAAATATTGAGAAATAATAATGGTGGAGCCCATCGAAACGCCAATTACCAGGGATATCATTAAAAAAATCAAAGGATGGGAGGCTCCGACAGCCGAAAGCGCTTCTTTTCCCAAATAATTCCCAACAACCCAGCTATCGACGACATTATACAATTGATGAAAGATATTTCCCAGCAACATCGGCATCGCAAACTGCCAGATGAGCTTCCCTTCATTACCGGTTGTCAAATCTTTCACACTATTGATTTTTAATTAATTACAGCTATCCAAAGGCTTGTATAAACCTCTCTTGGCATGGAATTCGCAAAGGTCATTATTAATCCGAAACTGCCAAAGGAAAAAACACTTCCTTCTCTTTAGTTAAGCAAATACAGTTCCTGACCCGCCATGATGGTCATTCGAATAATTTCTTTCCATTGAAAAATAAGATTCCAATCCTCTGGAATAGAGGTTGATGAAACTCGCTTTATATTCAAAGGAAAAACTACTTGGTAAGAGGGCGATAACGGATTCGCTTCGGGCCATCAGAGCCTTTACGTTTGCGATAATTCTTCTCATAATCCGTATATCCACCATCGAAATAATAAACTTCCGAGTTTCCTTCAAAGGCAAGAATATGGGTGGCCACACGGTCCAGAAACCAACGGTCGTGACTAATTACAACAGCACATCCGGCAAACTCATTCAAGCCATCTTCGAGTGCCCGTAAAGTATTCACATCAATATCATTGGTAGGCTCATCCAGGAGCAGCACATTAGCCTCTTCCTTGAGGGTTAGAGCCAGGTGCAGCCTGTTGCGTTCACCACCCGACAGAATGCCGCATTTCTTCTCCTGATCAGCGCCTGTAAAGTTAAATCGAGCTACATAGGCTCTGGCATTAATCGTTCGACCGCCCACATTGATATGTTCCAGTCCTCCCGAAATCACTTCAAAAACGGTTTTCTGCGGATCAATGGATGCATGTGCTTGATCCACATACCCAATTTTCACCGTCTCTCCTACTTTAAACTCCCCGGAATCAATTTTTTCCAACCCCATAATCATACGGAACAAGGTCGTTTTCCCAGCACCATTAGGTCCAACCACTCCAACAATTCCATTGGGAGGCAGCACGAATTCCAGGTTATCAAAGAGCAGTTTTTCATCATAGGCTTTAGCCACCTGATGTGCTTCAATCACCTGATTACCCAGCCGCGGGCCATTGGGGATGAAAATTTCCAGTGTTTCTTCTTTTTGTTTAACGTCGGAATTAAGTAATTTATCATAGGCCGATAAACGAGCTTTGGATTTAGCCTGCCGGGCTTTAGGACTCATTCGTACCCATTCCAGCTCACGCTCGAGGGTTTTACGTCTTTTACTTTCCTGCTTTTCCTCCATACCAAGCCGGGTTGATTTTTGTTCAAGCCAGGAAGAGTAATTGCCTTTCCAGGGAATTCCTTCACCCCGGTCGAGTTCCAGAATCCAGCCGGCCACATTATCCAGGAAGTAGCGGTCGTGAGTGATTGCGATAACCGTTCCTTTATATTGTTGCAGATGTTGCTCAAGCCACTGGACGGATTCAGCATCCAGATGGTTAGTGGGCTCATCCAGCAGCAGAACGTCAGGCTCTTTGAGCAATAAACGGCACAAAGCCACCCTTCGTTTTTCTCCTCCGGAAAGATATTCAATCTTTGCATCAGCGGGCGGGCAACGCAGTGCATCCATCGCTAACTCCAGCTTATAATCCAGGTTCCAGGCATCATATCGATCGATTAATTCCTGAAGCTCAGCCTGTCTATTAATCAAAGCATCCATTTTATCCGGATTTTCGAGCACTTCAGGGTCCGCAAATTTTATATTCACATCTTCATATTCCTTCAGCACATCCACCACTTCCTGCACTCCTTCCTCTACGATTTCACGAACACTTTTCGTTGGGTCAAGCTGAGGCTCCTGCTCGAGCATTCCAACGGAATAGCCTGGTGACCAAACCACTTCACCCTGAAAAGACTCCTCTTTCCCGGCTATGATTTTCATCAAAGTAGATTTCCCGGAACCATTCAGACCGATGATACCGATTTTGGCACCATAGAAGAAACTGAGATAGATATTTTTTAAAACTTGTTTTTGAGGAGGGAAGATTTTATTCACTCCCACCATGGAAAAGATAATTTTCTTATCGTCGGACATAAGGTTTACATTCGAATTGGTAAGTATATAGGATTATTTTCATTGAATCGTCTGAGATAGAAGAAGATCATTTTCTTCTGTTTTCGGCGGGAAAGGGCATTGTATTCTTCATATAAGGCGGGGTCTTTCATCAAAATAACCTCCAAACTCTCCCGATTGTAAATGAAAACCTTGCCAGATTCCCAATCCAGCAGGTATTGACGCATCTCCTTGTTGGTAACCGATTGATTCCGATAGTTATAGGCATATGGATCATAGGTTCGGTAAGAACTGTAAAATGGGTCGTAGTTGCGTTGGGTTTGATAGGTATAATTAGCCACGAAATGACAGGCGCTACCCACAATCGGGATTCGATTAGTTTCCTCGTTATACCAGATAAAGAGCACTCCCATTCGGGCATATCCCCAAACAGAACTCATTTCCACTTCCTGTTTGGTTCCGTATTCATCGTAATAGGCCAGTTTTTCCTGCTCAAATAGTTTATCATAAAAGCTAAGCTCACTTGGGTTCGTAGAAAAATGGATGCGTTCCGGCGAAATAGGCGTATTTCGTTTGACCGCTTCAAAGTTTAAATATACGCCATCCTGAAAACGAAAATCAGGAGTATATTTCACCATGAGGACGGTGTCGGACTGAGCTTGAGCCATCAGCGAATTGAAAATCACAACTATCAGTATAACAAAACGATACATCTTATAAGACTTGAATGATTTTAAATAACAATAGTACGACGAAAAGCTTGGATTCCCAAATTCCAATGAATGGAGAACCATCGGGCGGGCCTATTTAGGAATGAGCCTTCTGAATAGCTTGCTGAATGATAGTTGGAAAATGGATGTACTCCAGCTCATGCACTTTAGCAGCCAGCGATTCCGGAGTATCTTCGGGGGAAACCGGGCACACTGCCTGGAATAGCACTTCCCCTTTATCATACTCCGCATTGACGAGATGAATGGTAATCCCACTTTGGGACTCCCGATTTTGAATCACTGCTTCATGAACATGATGGCCAAACATTCCTTTTCCTCCATAATCGGGCAATAAAGCAGGATGAATATTGATGATACGATTAGGGAAATGAGCGATGATTTCCTCCGGAACAAGCCATAGAAAACCTGCCAGAATAATCCATTCAATCTCCATTTCACGCAGTTTGGAGCATATTTCACCTGATTTCCATGCTGATTTTGAAAAGATGAAACAGGGTACTTGCAGGGTTTGCGCGCGCTGTATGACATAGGCATCAGGCCTATTGGTGAAGATAGCAACTACCTGAATTTCTGAGCTTTCCGCGAAATATCGAACGATATTTTCCGCATTGGAACCTGACCCACTGGCAAAGAGAGCAATTCGTTTCATCCGATGTAATAATTGGTTAGAATTGAAGCCATAAAGCAACAAACACCCTGCAAAGAAAGGCAATCTGGAAAACTGTGCGTAAATATTTAAGCTTTTTTTTGAATATTCAGCCTAATATTTATTTCTTTGCACGGTTGTTAAGTTCAATAATTTAAGTCTAATTAAATTAAAAAGGTTATGTCAGAAGTTGCACAAAAAGTAAAGAGTATTATCGTTGAAAAACTGGGTGTTGAAGAGTCAGAAGTAATTAATTCTGCCAGCTTTACTAATGATTTAGGTGCCGATTCACTTGACACGGTTGAATTGATTATGGAGTTTGAGAAAGAATTTAACATTTCAATTCCGGATGATTCAGCTGAAAGTATCGGAACAGTTGGTGATGCCATCAATTTCATCGAAAACGCATTAAAATCTTAATTCTTTAAACGTATGGAATTAAAACGGGTAGTTGTAACCGGAATTGGTGCAATAACTCCCCTGGGGAAAACTCCGGAGGAATTTTGGAAAAATTTAAGTGCCGGCGTAAGTGGCGCAGGTTTTATTACTCGTTTTGACGCGAGCAATTTCAAAACGAAATTTGCTTGTGAAGTAAAAGATTTTGATCCCGCTGAATACATGGATCGTAAAGAAGCACGCAAACTGGACTTATATGCTCAGTTTGCACTTGCTTCTACGGAAATGGCGATGAAAGATTCCGGAATCAATCTGGAAGAATCCGATATGACTGAATTTGGAGTAATCTGGGGTTCAGGAATCGGAGGGTCAACCACCTTAATGCAGGAAGTTGTTGAATATGTTAAAGCAGACTTCCAGCCACGTTTTAGTCCTTACTTAATCCCAAAAATGATTGCAGATATCGCCGCCGGCCATATCTCTATGCGTTACGGTCTGAAAGGTCCGAATTTCTCTACGGTATCAGCCTGTGCATCTTCATCCAATGCCATTATTGATGCTTATAATTATATCAGACTGGGAATAGCGTCAGGCTTCGTGGCCGGTGGTTCCGAAGCTGCTATTAATGAAGTTGGCATCGGTGGTTTTAATGCGATGAAGGCCATTTCAACCCGTAATGATGACCCAACCACAGCTTCCCGTCCTTTCGATGTGGATCGTGATGGATTTGTCATGGGTGAAGGTAGTGCTACACTTATCCTGGAAGAATACGAACGCGCTAAAGCCCGTGGCGCGAAAATTTATGCAGAAATTATCGGAGCGGGAATGTCTGCAGATGCTCATCATTTAACTGCTCCCCATCCGGATGGAGAAGGCGCTGCCCGCGTGATGCGTAATGCCCTTAAAGATGCCGGCATATCCCCGGAGAAAATCGACTATATCAACGTTCACGGTACCAGTACACCGCTCGGAGATATCTCCGAAGCCCTGGCTATTAAATCAGTATTTGGCGAACATGCCTTTAAACTGAATATTAGCTCTACCAAGTCCATGCATGGTCACCTCCTTGGAGGAGCAGGCGCTATCGAAGCCCTGGCTTGCATTCTAACTATCCAGCACAATCTGGTGCCTCCTACTATTAACTTCCAGAATCCGGATCCTGAGATTGACTACAATCTGAACTTCACTTTCCATAAAGCACAAGCCAGAAAAGTTGATTACGCACTCAGCAATACTTTCGGATTCGGCGGCCATAATGCCTCCCTTATCTTTAAAAGATTTGATGAATAAGCCTCGTGTCCTGGTTTGACATTTATTACCGACTTCGATTTATTGCATCACCCCATCGTGAATTCGCCCAACGGATTTACAAAAGGCTGCATTATCAAGCCCGTAATATCGACCTTTTCAAAGTTGCATTTACCCATTCTTCTGCACAAACCGTTCTTAAAAACGGAGAAAAAGTTAATAACGAACGACTTGAGTTTCTTGGAGATGCAGTTCTGGACGCTGTAATTGCCGATTTTTTATTCCGAAAATATCCTTCCCGCAATGAAGGATTCCTTACCCAGCTACGCTCCCGGATTGTCAAACGGGATTATCTCAATGTCCTTGCACGCCGCATAGGAATTGACCAGCTATTAATTTCAAACACCTCCAAATCCCCCGGCAAAAAAAACATTTACGGCGATGCCTTTGAAGCCTTCATTGGTGCTATTTATCTGGATCGCGGCTACCGTTGTACCACCCGATACATCACGAATTTTATCATTCCCCGTTTTATCAATCTTGAAAATCTGGAGAGTTATGACAATAACTTTAAGAGTCAATTGCTCGAATGGTCGCAAAAACAAAAGCAGGAACTTGATTATTATACCGATAATGATCCTATGAATGCCGGTCGATTCATTTCATACATCCGGATTAATCATGAAATCATTGGCATTGGCATCGGCTCATCCAAGAAAGAAGCCGAGCAGGATGCTTCCGAAAAAGCACTTTTTCGCATTACCAGCGAATAAAAAAGCCCCGAATCGGGGCTTTTTTATCATTTTAAAAATCAAAGACATCAACCCAACCATGGGTATCGGGTTCTTCCCCATATTGGATGGCAAGTAATCGTTCATACAACTTGGTAGATATTGGGCCTGGATTACCGTCCTTGCAATAATGCAATTTCAGTCCGGTTGTATGATCATCAATGGATTTAATGGGTGTAATAACAGCAGCTGTACCGCAAGCTCCCACTTCGTCAAATTCTTTTAATTCTTCAACAGGAACAGGACGACGTTCTACATTCATTCCTAAATCTTTGGCTAATTCAATCAGACTTTTATTGGTAACCGAAGGTAAGATACTGTGAGAATCCGGAGTTACGTAGGTATTTCCTTTGATTCCAAAGAAATTAGCCGGGCCACATTCATCGATATATTTTTTCTCCCGGGCATCCAGGTAGATTGCGCTTGCATATCCATTATCATGAGCATCTTTTAACGATGCCAGACTAGCTGCATAATTACCACCCACTTTAATATGACCTGTTCCAAGTGGAGCAGCACGGTCGGCATCCCGACAAATCATCATATCAACGGGTTTAAAACCTTCTTTAAAATAGGGACCAACGGGAGAGACGAAAACCATAAACAGGTATTCGTTAGCAGGTTTAACACCAACCTGAGCGCCTGTTCCAATCAGCATAGGGCGAACGTACAGGGAAGCTCCTTCTCCATAGGGTGGAATAAAATCTTTGTTTAACTCAACGGCTTTAACAACCGTACGATAAAACAAATCATCATCAACCACAGCCATCAGAACGCCTTTGGATGAATTCTGCATACGGGCTGCATTCTCCTTCCAACGGAAAAGCCTCACTTTACCATCCTTGCCACGATATGCTTTCAATCCTTCAAAAGCTTCCTGTCCATAGTGTAAACAGGTGGCAGCCATGTGGATATTAATTGTTTCGGATGAACTGATTTCCAATTCACCCCATTTACCATCCCTGTAATAACAGCGGACGTTGTATCTGGTCTTCTGATACCCGAATGGTAAATTTTTCCAATCTAAATTCATCATTTCTAAGTATTATTTCTAATGATAAGAGATATAAAAGTAATTTGTTCAAAGGTAAGACTAATTACTTTTTGACTTTAGGCTGCGGATATGTTATGCAACGTCTTTTAGAAAAAACCACTTAGAAAGTCCATGGTTCGAAGATTTTCGAGCTGTTGGATTTTATTTACTTCTCGGGCACGAATAGCTGAGTTTGTAAAATAAGTATGACTTTCGATAAAAGCGATTTGAGTTTTAATCCATTCATCAACTGACTTGATTTTTTTTCGTTGATACAGTTCCATAAAAAGATTTTTGGAGCCATTTACAAAATCCCGTCTTCCTAAATAATCCAAATCGGCGTCACACAGGATTTCTTCCAAATGATTCGAAGGATTTGGTGGATAATGAGTTGCCATAATTAACTCACAAATCTTCTCAATCTGAGGCAAATTATAATGATATCCGGGTAAAATATCTTTAGCAATTTTGACAGACTGCAGCTCATGATTATCATAATCGGTGATAAAGCCTATATCATGCAGAAGAGCAGCCGTTCGTACGAGCAAATCTGACTCAGCATCGAGTTGCTCTTCGCGGCACAGCCTGCGGGTAGCCGATACTACATCAACCGTATGTAACACATTATGATAATACAAGCTTGAATCGAGCTCTTTTTCAAGCTTGGTGATTACCCACTCGTACAAATCAAGATACCGCAGTTCAGCCAGTTCAAATCGCAAAAGCTGATTGAATGCATATGGAAGCGGCCCTGACCGAAAAGCTGGTTTTAGTCCTTTTACGAAATACATTTCAGTAATTTTTCCGGAACGCAGGGAGAGGGAACCATAATACTCCGTTTCAAAATAATTCTTCACCAACTCATGTGTAACCTGAGAGAGAACTATCTCACCGGCCATCCCATTGCTTTCCATCCGGCTAGCTGAATTAACCGTTACTCCCCAGATATCATACGACAGTTTTTTATCTCCAATAACACCCGCAATTACGGGGCCGGTATGAATCCCAATACGAAGTCCCCAATGCAAATTATTGAGACGGGAATATTCAAAGTCGAGCTGTTTGATATAATGTTGAACTTCGAGTGCGGCCAAGACAACTTCGACCGGATTGGTGCGATTTTTAACCGGAACTCCCCCGGCACACATATATCCGTCTCCAATCGTTTTTATCTTTTCAATATTGTATGTACTGATAATTCCATCTACTCCCAGGAAAAAGCGGTCAAGTGTTTTTACCAGATAATCCGGGTCAACCCGCTCGGCTATGTCGGAAAACCCCTGAATATCCATAAACATTACGGAAACAAGGTCATACTTGGTAGTAGGGATTTTTCCAAACAGCTTTAATTGTCTGGCAATCTCCTGCGGTAGCATGTTTAATAGTAAATCTTCGGAACGCTCAATTTCTTTCACCAAATCATCGGTTTTCTCCTTGATTTGTCGCTCCAACTCAATTTTATCTTTGGCATAATAATAGGAGCGTATCTTTATCGTCATCCAAATGAAACTAAGCAGCAAAATCAAATAGGAGGCATAAGCAATTTTGGTCATGTACCAGGGTGGTCTGATTAAAATTCCAAGTTCGGTATCTTCCACCTGATTTTTTATCACATCTTTCACCCGCACTCTGAAAATATAGCGACCCGGGTTCAAATTGTTGTATTCTTTGGACGTTTTTTCAGACCATTCGCTCCAATCCTGTTCATGATTTTCGAGTATATAACTATACAAAACATCGGTCCCCGGGAAATATGAAGGACACACAAAACTGATATTGACCAGATTATTCCAGTAATCAATAGTAAAAAAATCTTTTTTATGATTGGTAAATGAATACTCCTGCGGGATAAAGAAAGTTGTATCTAAATCAACCCGTAGCGAAGTAAAAATCAAGGGCATGTGTGAAATTTCCGGAACAAAGCCTAAATCATACTGAATAAGGCCTTCTGCCCCACAAAACCATAAAGTCTCATCCCTGTCGTAATACACTGATTCTACCGCAAAATTATTTAAATCACGTATCGTTATATGTCGGAAAGATTCAAACTTTCCATATTGGTTTTGATTTGTTTTAAGAACAGTAAACTCTTTACCCTCAGGCTTTTTTATAAAAAGATAAAAATTCCCCAGATTATCACATTTTATCGTGTGAATAAGATTTCGATCCACTCCAAGTCGGTTGTAGATTCCATCATCTAAAGTAAAAGTTTTACTTGAATCCTGAAAATTGAGCAAGCCCAATTCTGAAATGAAATAGACTTTCCCTTTGCTTTTCTCCAATTGGATAAGCCCATGCCCGGGGGGAATCTGCTCGGTGGAAGTAAACTTTTCAAATGAATACAGCAGGGGTTGAAATGATTGAATTTTTAATCGGAATAGGCCATAATAGGAAGTACTAAGCCAGATATCGCCATTTTCTGCTTGCTGAATATATTGAACCCGGCCATTGATTTTTTCAGATGCACGATGTACAAAGCCATTTTCCCGAAAGCTGAGAATTTCAATAATTCCATCCCATCCTGAAACAAGCATAGAATCGTTTACTGCTAAGGAGATACGTGATGGACGACCATACACTTTTTCACAGGCATCATCCTGAAGTTTAAAAATTCCTTTGGAAGAAGAGACAAAGAGTTGGTGATTCATACTAAGGAACTGATAAGCAACTCCTACGTTTAGATTGATTGGTCTAAAGGATTGCTTTTCCTCCAATATCCGGCTTTCATTTCGCAAAAACACGCCATTATCGGTTGCTACATAAAGCATAGACTGATTTCGGATGACGGCAAAAACACCGCCTTCGAAATTAGTTTTCATATTAAAAAAAGATGAACTGGAAGGGTATTCAATGCGAGAGATTCCATTTCGTAAACAAGCCCAAAGATTCCCAAAAGAATCGGCGAAAAGGGTATTTACATATTCATCCTGAAGCCCGCTAAGTTTGTTCAGATGCATACGCAGCTGCTGGTTGTTGTCGAAAATAAAAATGCCATTTCCCCGGGTACCTACAGCTAATTCACCATCTTTCAAGGCAATAGCATGCGAAAATGGATGGTTCAGGAAATAGGAGTCGATGGCCATTTCAACCGATGATACAGCACTTCCATCATATCTATAAAATTGAGAATCATCTTCAACTTTGATAAAAAAGCTATTTTGCCAAAAGAAAATATCCAGAATATTTTTGGATAGGAACTCCAGCCCCCCGGGAATAGCAACCACCCGATTATCTTCAAACAAACATAATCCTTTGCTTGAGTGGTTCATAAAGACTTTGTTGTTTGTCTTAAAAACAACCTGGGGAACCAGCTTGGTATCAATCACCTGCACATATTCATGATGGAAAAAATACAATTTGTCAGATGTTTCAAAAAGCACATTTTCTCCAACAGTAACAACATTGATTACGAGACCAAATTCTTCCTTCTTTAAAAATTCCTGATTCAGGGAATGGTATTCTGGTTCCTGCTTTCCATGTTCCAGGTATCCAAACTCATTAAATCCCCCTACATAAATTATTCCGGAGGGAGTAATATCAAAACACGGCTGCCCGGGTATATGTACATTCGTCCAGGCAAATTTATTATATACCAAAATTCCGTTTTGATTCCCAAAAAAGTTGACTCCTTTATCATTTTGAACCATGCAAACATTCTGACGTTCACCACCATACTCAGCCGGAGTAAAATTCTGAATATAAGGGACGCCATAAAGATTATCGTTCGCAACAAGTGGCGTATGTATCCGTTGTAAGAGTATCAATAAAAGAATAATGCGAAAGAAAGCCTGAACAAAAGTCCTGCCTGAAGAAAAAATTGGAATTTGGAACAAGATTTTTTTAGTCATAGTCTTTACAGGCTTAAAAAAACAGCTTATCTTCGACCTGTAAATATATGTATCTTTGTGAATCATCTTAAAGAATAAGTCTGTTTTCGATATCTCAGACGCTTGTTAAAGATAGGAAATATCAAAAAAGTTTGAACTATGGATAAATCAAAAAAAACGATTATTGTACCCTGCGATTTTACTGAAGTTACGCAGTATGCTTTAGACCTGACAGTCAGACTGTCCCGTATTTTAAATACCGATTACACGCTTGTGCATATAATCGATGAGGGAAATATTTTCACTTCCGAAGCCACCAAGAAAGCAGAATTGGAAGAAGCCAACCTCAAACTTCAGCAATTATCAGACGATACTTTTGAGAAATATCAAGAGCGTCCTAAATTCATTGCACGCATCGGGCATTTGTATGAAACTATTAATGCTATTGCCGATGAACTGGAAGCCCGATTGGTTGTGATGGGCATTCATGAGTTTAAAGGGATTCAGCGCCTTACAGGCTCACGTGCCTTAAAAGTGATGGCCGGATCTAAAGTCCCATTCATCATGGTATCCTCGGCTTACCAATATCGGGAAGATAATGATATCGTATTCCCAATTGACCAAAAACCGGAAGACAAGGAAAAACTGGTTTGGGCGAATTATATGGCCAAGAATTTCGGTTCCAAAATCCACCTTTTTGCTGCCAATCACTCTGATGAATTGCTTAAAAAACGTACTGTTGGCAATTTAAACTTCGCCAAGAAATATCTGGATGAGAAAGAGGTTACCTTTGAAGTTCATTATGCTGAGCGTGGGAAAAACTTCGCCGAAGATGTTGTTCGTTTCTCAAAAGAAATTAACACAAACCTTATCCTGATTATGATTACCAAAGAAATTAATCTTCAGGATTTCCTTATTGGAGCTGAAGAACAAAAAATTATCTTCAATGATGCCCGAATTGCAGTGATGTGCGTCAATCCTCGCACCGACCTCATGAAATCGGGTGGCTTCAACTAATAAAAAATGC
>JAIPAR010000020.1 GCA_021739985.1 Bacteroidales bacterium
GGGAAGCCTCCTGGTACTTTTTTCTTGTCGGAAAGATTATATTCCCAAGCCTTATGCCTATTTCCGTATTGAGCTTCCCGAGAAGATTTATAAACCTTTCACCCCTGAAAATTGTCCGTATAGTTTTGAGTTACCAAGCTATGCCCTGGTAAGTGCTTATACCGAAAATCCCGAGGCCAGATGTTTTTATAACATCCATTTTCCTTTAATGCAAGCCACAGTGCATTTGAGTTATTTATCTGTTAATGAAGAAAATATGCGAAGATTATTGAATGAATCATATGAATTTGCCTATAAGCATCAAGTGAAAGCTAGTAGTATTGATGAAGAACGATTGGAGGATTCGGAAGGGCAAAAATATGGAATCATGTATCATATTCGAGGAAATGCAGCCTCACCGCTACAATTCTTTGTAACAGACAGTACAGATCACTTCTTGCGAGCTTCCCTTTATTTCGAAACTCGTCCCAATATTGACTCCATCGCACCTGTATTAAGTTTTATCGAAGAGGATATGTATCATTTAATCGAAAGTTTGAAGTGGAATCCGCAGGAGTAGTTTTTCAGGAAACTCAACTTGATGAAGAATTACTTTTAGTATCCTTGCGAATTACGGAAGAAACAGAAAAGTGGCTGCTTCTTCAAGGATTATATCAGGAAGGAGATCAGGTAAGCCATCCAAAACGCCGGAATGAATTAATGGCAGCCCGCGCTATTGTCAATCATACCTGTAAAGTTGCCAATCCAATTGTATATGATGCGGAAGGGAAACCTTTTCTGGAAAGTTGCCAATTTCAGATAAGCATTACTCATACTGCTGATTATGTGGCTGTTCTATTCAGTAAGAATCAGCCGGTTGGATTGGATGCCGAGTATGCGTCTGATCGTGTGATGAAAATCTCAGGCAGGTTTTTAAGCGAAGAAGAAACCAGAAATACCTGCCATGAAAGTCAATCAGTGCATCAGATGATTTATTGGACGATGAAGGAAGCCATGCTAAAACTAGTGGGTGACCGTAAATTAGATTTTAAAGAAGAATTGAAGATACAAGCATTCGGAATTCAGAAAAGTGGAGAAACCACAGGCGTTATTTTTAGGCAGGGAAAAGCAAGAACCTGCCAGCTAAAATATATAGTGAATGATGCGCTAATTATTAGCTGGGCAATGTTCTCATAATCTGAAAATCAAGCTTTTGGATAGGATAAGAAAGCAAAAATGCGTCTAGAATCTTTATCTTATTTTATAGGTATTCAGAATAAAAAATTTGAATATATTTGCCGATTGTTTTATCGGGGATAAAATATATTAGAGTAAGAATATTAAATTTAAGCAAATGCAGAACAAAGGTGCTATTAGATTATTAGCTATACTGATAGCTTTGGTAACAATTTATCAGTTGTCTTTTACATTTTTAACCAACCGGGTTGAGAATGCAGCTGAAGAGTATTCAAAGGGGAGTGACCGTTTGAAGTATTCTTATCTGGATTCAGTGCGGAGCCTTCCGGCTGTGGATTTCCCAGGCTTGAGAGGAATAACCTATCAGGATGCTAAAGAAAAAGAAATCAATTTAGGTCTTGACCTGAAAGGGGGTATGAATGTAACGCTGGAGGTATCAGTCGTTGATGTAATTAATTCATTGTCAGGTTATAGTAAAGACTCTGTATTTCAGGCTGCTATAAAAAGAGCAAGCTTGATGCAGCGCGAAACCGAAGACGATTTTATTACTTTGTTTGGCTTAGCTTATAATCAAATAGATCCTAATGCACGTCTGGCTACTGTATTTGCAACTCTAGACCTTAAAGAAAAAGTTAAACCAACTTCTACCAATGAAGAGGTTTTAGAAGTAATAAGAGCCGAAGCTGATAATGCGATTGATGTATCTTTCAATGTGTTACGTAGTCGTATTGATAAATTCGGGGTATCGCAACCCAATATTCAGCGTTTGGAAACAACCGGTCGTATTTTGGTTGAATTACCAGGTGTGAAAGAACCGGAACGTGTTCGTAAGCTATTACAAGGAACTGCTTCCCTTGAATTCTGGGAAACCTATAAAGTTGGTGAAGTGATTAGTTACCTGGATCAGGCAAACAAAAAATTAGCTGAAATCAATAAAAGTTTTGAAACCGGAGTTGTTACAACAGATTCTACAGTAAGTTCTGTAAGCACTGATACAACCAAGGCCAATGAAGATTTAGCTATTTTAGACGAATTAAGTGGGGATTCTGCAAATGCAGATAGTGCTTTGACCCGTCAACAACAAATAAAAGAAAATCCTATATGGGCCATTTTAAGTGTTCCACAATATACCGATGGGAACCTAATCAATGGAGCTAATCTGGGTTATGTCCATAAGAAAGATACAGCTCGCATGGGTGAATATCTGAGAAATGATCAGGTGGCTGCTTTATTTCCACGCGATTTACGTTTCGCCTGGACCTTTAAAGCAATTGGAGATTCTGAAGATTTCTTCCAGTTAGTTGCATTAAAGGTGACTAGCCGCGATGGCCGTGCTCCACTCGATGGTTCTGTAATTCGGGATGCCAGCCAGGGCTTTGGTCAAAGTGGTGGGAATGCTGATGTTAATATGCACATGACTCCGGAAGGAGCTAAAGTATGGGCACGATTAACTAAAGAAAATGTTGAGCGCGAGATTGCTATCGTGTTGGATGGCTATGTATATTCTTTCCCAACCGTTCAAAATGAAATTAAAAACGGGATTTCTGTTATTACCGGGAACTTCACGATTGAAGAAGCTCAGGATTTGGCCAATGTGCTGAAATCCGGTAAATTGCCAGCTCCTGCAAGAATTATTGAAGAAGCTATTGTTGGACCTTCTCTGGGTCAGGAAGCAATTAATTCAGGTTTGTGGTCTTTTATTATTGCATTCTTATTGGTGCTGATATACATGAATCTTTATTATAATCGTGCAGGTTTGGTAGCAAATATTGCATTGTTAGTAAACGTTTTATTCATTTTTGGTATTCTGGCTTCCTTCGGAGCAGTTCTTACTTTGCCTGGAATTGCCGGGATTGTGCTGACGCTTGGTATGGCGGTTGACTCGAACGTAATTATTTTTGAACGAATACGGGAAGAACTTGCCGGCGGCAAGGGAGTGCGTCTGGCTTTAAAAGATGGCTACCGTGCAGCATATTCAGCTATTATAGATGGTAACATCACTACTTTGTTGACTGCCATCATTTTGGTTTATTTCGGCAGAGGCCCGATTCAAGGTTTTGCTACGACTTTGATTATTGGTATTCTAAGTTCCATGTTTACATCGATTTTCATCAGTCGTTTAGTTTTTGAGCGCCTATTGGACAAAAACAAGAATGTTACTTTCTCCAATAAATATACTGAGGGAATTTTCTCCGGATTAAATATTCCATTCTTGCAAAATCGTAAAATGTACTATTATATTTCCGGCACCCTTATCGCAATCAGTTTAATTGCACTTGTTTTCAGAGGTTTAAACTATGGAGTTGATTTTACAGGAGGCCGTACTTATGTTATTCGTTTCGAACAAGCAGTTAGTACTGAACAAGTAGCAAATAATTTAAAGGTTTCTTTTGGACAAGCTCCTGAAGTGAAGGTTTTTGGAGCTGACAATCAAGTTAAAATTACCACCAAGTATCTAATCGATTTTGGAAAATTAGAGGAAGCCTTCCCTGATTTGCAAACTTTATATAATGAGGTTGGAACTACTGCAGGATATGCTGATTTCGCATCATTTAAGAGTAGTATTGATTCCGAAGATTTTGATTTAGATGATGTCATTGAACTGAAATTATTCATGGGACTGAAAAGTCAACTCGGGAATATAAATTTTGATCAATTCACCTCTGATGATGAAAATGTAAAAGTGGGTCGGATGAGCTCGCAAAAAGTTGGACCAACCATTGCTGATGATATTAAATCCTCTGCAATGATTGCTCTTTCGCTTGCTCTGATAGCTATCTTCCTGTATATCTTCTTCCGTTTCCGTCGTTGGCAGTTTGGTTTGGGTGCAACTTTAGCACTTGTTCATGATAGTATTATCGTTCTGGGTATTTTTGCTCTGGGATATGGCATTCTGCCGTTTAACCTGGAAGTTGACCAGGCCTTCATAGCAGCAATCCTGACTGTAATCGGTTACTCAATTAATGATACTGTAATTATTTTTGACCGGATTCGTGAGTGGTTAAATCTCCATCCGAAAAGAGATAAAATGGAAATTTACAATGGTGCTTTAAATAGTACAATTGGACGGACGATTAATACTGCCGGTACCACTTTCGTTGTATTGCTGGCAATCTTCATGTTTGGTGGTGAAACTATCCGAGGATTTGTCTTCGCTATTATGATTGGTGTAATTATCGGAACATACTCCTCCATTTGTGTTGCTTCTCCCATCGCATTTGATTCTATCAAAAGAAGTGATGATAAAAAAGCAGTAGAATAAGGCTGGTTTACAAGACTTTGAAGAGCGACTGATTTTCAGTCGCTCTTTTTTTTGACTTTAATTGGATAAACTCTAAACTATTCCTTTGCCCATCCTTTCCTTTTTTTATATTTGTTTTTGGTTTTGACTAACATTCCTCATGAATAAGGCTAACAGAATTATTGAAATCGAAAAGCAATTGCTTGCATTAGAGGAAGAGTTGAAATCATTGCAATCTAACGATACCCAATTAGTTAAGGTTGACAATGCCGCACAAGAACTAACGAAAAATCAAATAAGGACTGGTTTAGTCACAGGTAATTCAGAAGAACAGCATATACAAGATTTGCTTCAAGATGTTGAATATCTGCAAAAAAGTGACTTTAGACTTCGTAAAATAATTGAAAGTATCCCTGAAGTAATCTTTGAAACCGATATGGAAGGGAACTGGCTTTTTTTAAATCAGGAATGGGAAATATTATCGGGATACAATTTTGATGAGAGTATCGGAAGGAATATGTTTGATTATGTCAGCCTTGAAAGGCAGGAAATGTATCAGGCATCTTTCCGTAAATTTTTAAGTAGCGAGCAAGAGTCTTGTAAAAAAAACTATCAGTTTAATAAAAAGAATGGTGGATATTTATGGGTAGAAATTAATTGCCGCGTGCTTCAGGATGAAACGGGTTTGATTATCGGTACCTATGGTGTCTTAAGAGATGTAACAGCTCAGCAGCAAGAACAGAACTTTCAGGATGCACTGGCGAGAATAACGTTGCGGTTAACCGGATTTCCGGTGGAGATGCTTCCGGGTACACTTGATATGGCGCTTAGTGAAATAGGCCAGGCTTTGAATACTGACAGAGCCTATATTTTTGAATTTTCGGAGAAGTCAACCATGACAAACACCTATGAATGGTGTAATGAGGGAATTCCGCCAGAGAAAGATAAATTGGTTCATATTCCAACTTCTGTGTATCCTAACTGGATGGAAGCCTTGAGTCGTCCTGAAATGATTATTATTCCGAGTGTGGCTCAAATGGAAGCTAGCTGGTCGGAAGAGAAAAGAGCCTTAGAACCACAGGGGATTAAATCTTTAATCGTTGTTCCACTTGTGCTGGAATCAAAGGTTATAGGATTTTTTGGCCTCGATTCAGTAAAAGTCGAGCGAAGTTTTAATGAAACAGAAATAAGTTATCTGGCCATTTGGGGAAGCGTAATGAGTGGATTGATTAAGCAACGCAGAGCAGAAGAGCTTCGAAAAGTATTTGAGATAGAGTTAATTAAAGCAAAGGGAAGTGCGGAGAAGGCTAATATTGCTAAATCAGAATTCCTATCCCGAATGAGTCACGAATTGCGAACTCCGATGAACTCAATCCTGGGATTTGCTCAGTTGCTTGAAATGGATGATCTTCGAAAAAGCCAAGTGGTATGTGTACAACATATCTTGAAAAGCGGCCGCCATCTCCTCAATCTAATTAATGAAGTACTGGATATAGCACGCATTGAGTCAGGGAAAGCAGAAATGCTCCCGGTTAAAATCGATTTAGGCAAAGTGATACAGGAAATGCAGGCGATGTTTCATAATTCGTTTGTTCAAAAGCAATTGCAGTTTAAACTGAGTTTTCAGCCCGGAGAGGATTTTCATATCATGGCTGATATGCATCGGATTAAACAGGTTATCATTAATCTCCTTAGCAATGCCGTTAAATATAATAGTGAAGGAGGAATCATTGAAATGTCGGTCAATAGAGTCTTTACCCAACGGAAAGAAGTTATCCGAATTGCTGTAAAAGACTCCGGGAAAGGAATTACCGCCGAAGACCTTACCAGAATCTTTAGCCCTTTCGAGCGTCTGGATGCTGCATTTTCCACTATCGAAGGAACAGGATTAGGTTTGCCGATTGTGAAACAAATTGTAGAATCGCTTGGAGGTAATGTAGGTGTAGAAAGCACTATAGGAGAAGGGAGCGTTTTTTGGATTGATTTGCCGGCATTAACTGTAAGTCCCCAATCGGTAGCAGCTCTGGAGTCGAATGCCGGGCAAGTTTTACACCAATCAGGTACAATTTTATATATTGAAGATAATCAATCGAATATCGATATTGTGGCCCAAACCTTACGGATGCTGCGCCCTAATATCGAAATGATAGCCAGTCATACCGGACATGGGACTGTCCCATTAGCCTTAAATCATAATCCCACTCTTATCTTGCTTGACTTAAATCTTCCAGATATTCAGGGAGATCAAGTGATAGATATATTACATAATGAGTCAGCTTTGCGCCATATTCCAATAGTTGTCATTAGCGCAAATGCCATGCATGAAACCATACAGTTATTACAAAAAAAGCGAATAGCAGCTTATTTAACCAAACCAGTTGATTTGGAACAACTATTAGCTATCATTGACAAACATACAACAACTCCACTTACATGATCGACCGCAGTCTTAAAACAGCCAATATCCTGATACTGGATGATATTGTATCAAATATCCAGATATTGGAAGGATTCCTTCAGTTGAAAGGATATTCGAATGTGCTTGGAATTAATGATCCCCGACAAGTAGTAGAAAAGATGGTTCAATTCCAGCCAGACTTAATTCTGCTCGATTTGAATATGCCTCATTTTTCGGGATTTGAAATCATTGATCAGGTTAAACGAATCCTGGCGTCTAATGACTATATCCCGATATTAGTCTTAACTGCCGACTCCAGCGAGGAGGCTAAACTTAGAGCCTTAAATGCAGGCGCATCCGATTTTTTGAGTAAACCATTTAATTTACTCGAAGTTGATTTACGTATTAAAAATCTACTTTATACAGCCTGGTTATATCAGCAAACCAAAAATTACAATAAAGTAGCCAAGCAGGAAGTGGAAGAGAAGACTGCCCAATTGATGAGCAAATTGGAAGAACTTAGAGTTGAGAAGGAGAAAGTAGAAGCCTCTTTACGCTTTCGCACCTCTTTTATAAATAATGTTTCTCATCAGTTGAAAACTCCATTAAACAGCATTACCGGATTTTCTGAAATCATTTTAAGTCCTGATATTGATAATGAGGAAAAAAGCCAGTATCAAGAGCTCCTTAAGTTGTCGGCAAAAAAGCTGAGCAAAATCATCACTAATTTTGTTGAAATATCATCTATCGTTTCAGGTGATTATAAGGTTGACCAAAAACCATTTAAGACGGAAGAGTTGGTCAATTTACTGGAAAAGTCAATAGAATATGATGTTGAATGTCATCGTGTTGAATTTGTTATTGAAGTTTCGGATGATTTAAAAGGAGTTGAATTAATCTCAGACCCGCTACTTATCCAAAAAATAGTCTTTCAATTAATAGATAATGCTGTACAATTTGGGAATGGAAGCAAAGTCACCATTAAAATTTTTCTGGACAATAACCGGGTTATGATTACTGTTCAGGATTTTGGATCAGGGATAAGCCCCGAGATGATAGAGCGAATTTTTGAGCCATATCTGAACCTGAATCATGAAATTGGGAATCCAAATTCGGGCACCGGACTAGGTCTCATCATCGCAAAAGCTTTTTGCGAGGTTTTAAATGGTTCGATTTGGGTAAGCTCTGCCAAAGGGAAAGGATCAACATTTACTGTGTCTTTGCCTTATAAACCCAGTGAAGTAGCACAATCAAGAAATATGGCCGAGTCTCCTTTCAAGGTGCTTGTTGTTGAAGATGAAGAAATCAATTATATGTATATGAGCATCATTTTGAAGCAAAATCAGGCTCTTGTAAGTCATGCTAGTTCAGGATTGGATGCTTTAAAAATATGTAATGGAAGTGAGCAGTTTGATTGCATTTTGATGGACATTAATCTGCCGGGAATGGACGGTTATGAAACAACAACCCAAATACGCAAGATTAAAAAAGATATTCCAATTGTAGCTATATCCGCAGAATATGGAGACCAATATGTACGGAAAGCGAAGGAAGCGGGCTGTAATTATGTCCTCAATAAACCAGTAAAAGCCGATGATTTGAAGGCTCTAATAAAATCGATTCGTGGTTTTTAATTTTTAGTTAATTTGCGCGTTCAAAGGATTTGAATTTGCGCGAACTCATGAAGAAACCACAGCATTATCTTTATGTATCATCCATGGTACTTTCCGGCCTGGCTTTGCTAGCCTGGCTACTCACTTTAAGTCTTGATTTTTATAGTCTTCCATTGGAAGAGCGCTTCTTTCATCCTGAATATGAACAATTAAAACCAAGCGGATTTTTGGGGCACGGCTTTGGAATTATTGGAACAATTATGATGGTTGGCGGAGTTGTTGCCTATATGATTCGGAAACGTTGGTCGAAACTGCGCCGATGGGGATTATTGAAGCACTGGCTTGAAATGCATATCTTTTTAGCAACAATCGGTCCTATCCTGGTGTTATTTCATACTTCCTTTAAATTCGGAGGATTAGTATCGGTGTCTTTTTGGAGTATGGTTGCCGTTTTTGCCAGTGGTATTATCGGAAGATTTATCTATATCCAAATTCCCAGAAGTTTGGACGGACGTGAACTAAGTTATGATGAAATTGAATCAGGCCGCAAAAATATTAGCAAAGAGGCTGAAATTCTATTAGCAGCAAAGCCTGAATTAATGCGGGCTGTATTGCTGGAGCTATCGGAAAGTTTTGCCCCCGCTGGTCAGTCCATGCTGAAAAATGCATGGTTGCAAAGACGGCAAGATATTGGGAAAATGAGGAAAATAAGACAGCTGTTGAAAGCAGATACTTTACCCGATGAAGAAAAACGCCAGTTCCTTGCAACGATTCGCCAGGAATGGCATCTGGGAAGAAGGATGTCGCGTTTAATGTTGATGCAAAAACTATTTAAATATTGGCATTTGGCTCATTTGCCATTTGCTATTGTGATGATAGTTATCCTGTTCGTACATGTGATAACCGCATTTTTATTAGGATATACCTGGATTTTTTAATGGAACAGTTACTCGAGGAAATACTTATTTATGGCTCAACCACTGCTTTGATTGTTGTTTTGATCCTCTATTTTGTGAGGAGGGAACGAAAAATTAATGAGCAAACAGAGCAAAAGATTGCAACCGCCAAGGAAGAAGGCTTATTTGAGCCGGTGTCCTTGCACCCGGTTGTTGATGTCAAATCCTGTATTCGTACCGGCGCTTGTATCGCAGCTTGTCCTGAAAAAGATATTTTGGGGATTTACAACGGGAAGGCTACTCCTGTGAATGCTTCGCGTTGCGTAGGACATGGAGCCTGCTTCCTGGCTTGCCCCACCCAGGCCATCACGTTGTGCATTGGAACTGAAAAACGTGGTGTGGATCTTCCACACGTGAAGCCAAATTTTGAGACCAATGTGGATGGTATTTTTATTGCCGGAGAACTCGGTGGCATGGGTCTGATTAAAAATGCCGTTGAACAAGGGAAACAAGCTGCCGAAAATGCGATTTCCGGCATGCTCAAATCGCATCAGGCAGAATCAGATCTTTTGATAGTTGGAGCAGGTCCCGCCGGGATTTCAGCCGCCCTTGCCGCCAAAAAAGCAGGAAAATCATTCATTGTACTTGAACAGGATAGTTTGGGAGGAACTGTTTTTTCGTTTCCCCGCTCGAAAATTATCATGACTGCTCCTATGGATTTACCTTTATTTGGGAAAATCAAACTCGTCGAAACGAGTAAAAATGAGTTGCTTGGAATTTGGCAGGATGTGCTTAGCAAGCATCAAATTCAAATTCAGGAGCATTGCAAAGTTGAAGCTATTGAAGTTGATAATTCCATCTTTCAAGTTCACACAGCAAGTGGCAAATACTTTACAGCGCATAAGATTATCTTGGCTATTGGCCGTAGAGGAACTCCTCGGAAATTAGGTGTTCCCGGAGAAAATCTGCAGAAAGTAGCTTATCGACTTCTTGAACCGGAAGATATTAAAGGAAAACATATTCTAGTCGTTGGAGGGGGTGATTCGGCGGTAGAATCTGCTCTCTTGCTTTGTGATCAAAATACCGTCACGCTCTCGTATCGAAGTGAAGCATTTGCAAGGCTGAAAGCCAGAAACCTCGAAAAAATCAATCAGGCTATCCAGGAACATAAATTAGATGTGGTTTTTTCATCCCAGGTCATTGCTATTGAAGAAGATGTTGTATCTTTAAAAGGCAAGGATGAGGCAGCTATTAGTCTGCCAAACAACCTGGTTTATATTTTTGCCGGAGGAGAATTACCCACTCAGTTTTTAGAAAAGATGGGAATCAATATTAGTAAGAAATACGGCGAAGCTATTCTAAGGCACTAACTTAAAATTGGTCTTATCGAGCATCTGGGAAACTCGATTTAAAAAGTCCGATTATCTTTTAAACTATAATGCGAATACTATGGCTTTAAATTATTGGAAGATAATTGTTGTAATTTCTTTATTGATAGGAGGATACGAGACAGCTGCTCAGCTTTCTCCGGGTCCGCTTTCTGTCTATCATGAACATCTCGAGGGCTTGTCGAATTGCACCGAATGTCATGATATTGGCAAAAAAGTTAGCAATGCTAAATGCCTGGCCTGCCACACCGAAGTGAAAACCCGTATCGATGCCAATAAAGGCTATCATGCATCCAAAGAGGTGAAGGGAAAAGAATGTGCAAGCTGCCATAATGATCATCATGGAAAAAACTTTGGGATTGTTCGATTCGATACCGCTGCCTTTGATCATACTTTAACCGGTTATACCCTGAAAGGCAAGCATAGTAAAAATTCCTGTGCTGATTGTCATCAATCAAAATTCATCCAGGATGAAAAGATTAAAAAGAAGCAATACAGTTGGTTGGGATTAAAGACCGAATGCCTCAGCTGTCACGAAGATTATCATCGAAATACTTTATCTGTTTCATGTACCGATTGTCATGATCAGGAAGCTTTTAAACCTGCTCCTTTGTTTAATCATGATAAAACCAAATTCCCCCTTAAAGGTGCCCATCAAAAACAAGATTGCATTGAGTGCCACAAAAAGTCGATTAAAAACGGAAAAGAATTTCAGGCTTTCGCTGACATTAAACATCAAAATTGTACTGCATGTCATACCGATGTGCATCAAAATAAATTCGGCCCAACATGTACCGATTGTCATACCGAAAATTCATTCAAAATCTTAAAAACGGGGAGTCGTTTTAATCATGATTTGACCGATTTTCCATTGAAAGGGAAACATCAACAAACGGATTGCAAAAAATGCCATACGGTTGATATTAAAACTCCCCTGAAGCATCAACATTGCTATGATTGTCACACCGACTATCACCAGGGGGACTTGGGAGCGCAGCGAAATTGCACGGAGTGCCACAATGAAAATGGTTTTAAAGAGAGTAGTTATACCATTGAAAATCATCAGATTTCAAGCTTTCCGCTTGAGGGTGCTCATCTGGCAACCCCTTGTTTCGCCTGCCATCAAAAGGAAGAGCGCTGGAGATTTAGGGAAATAGGTCGAAATTGCAAGGATTGTCATCAGGATGTCCATCAGGCTAGCATTAAAGAAATGTATTATCCGGAGCAAAATTGTCGGTCTTGTCATGGTACTGAAACCTGGCATTCCGTTCAATTTAATCATGAGCAAACCGGATATGTGCTGGAAGGTGCACATCTTAAGCAAACTTGCGCCAAGTGCCACTTTGAAGTAAAAATGCCGGCCAGCTTTGTGTTTAAACCGGTTAAGAGCGCCTGTAAATCTTGTCACGAAGAGCCACATGGTGGTCAATTTGATTTTTATGGAGAGCAATCGTGTACCCATTGCCATTCGGGTGATTCATTTAAGTCCAATCATTTTAACCATGATTTGACAAAATTCCCCTTAGAAGGGAAACATAAAGAAGCAGCCTGTTCCGCTTGTCATAAACCCATCCAACAGAATGGAATACAATTTATTGAATATAAAATAAAAGATTACCGATGCGAGGCTTGTCATTCATCCTGATTGCCTTGCTGCTACTCTTGGGAGCAGGAATCAGTCAAACAGAACATCCTCATGGAGAGGATTTTAACATGAATTGCGGGATCTGCCACAGCCCACAAGGCTGGAAGCTCGATTTGGCTGTTTATTCGTATGATCATGATTCGGTCTTTGAATTAAAAGGAAGTCATGCCGAATTGACTTGCAGGCAATGTCATTCAAGCTTAATCTTTAAAGATGTTGATAATCAGTGTTTTCAATGTCATCAGGATGTTCATCAGCAAAGTCTTGGGATGAATTGCGAAAGATGTCACACCAATCAAACCTGGTTGATTACCGGGATTACAAGCATTCACCAGGATAGTCGATTCCCTTTGTTGGGTGCTCATCGCTTAGCTGATTGTGAGCAATGCCATATCAACTCAAACCCTTTTGTATTTGAACCACTTAGTGTGGAATGCTATGCCTGCCATCAACCTGAATATGCTCAAACCAGTCAGCCGAATCACCTGGTTTCCGGATTTTCAGTGGATTGCTCGGAATGCCATACTGTTTTTACGCCTAATTGGGAAGGAAGTTTCAATCATCACTTTTTCCCGCTCGATCAGGCTCATCATTTGCCCGAGTGCACCGATTGCCACAACCCGACAGATTATACCGGTCTCCAAAGTGAGTGTATTTCGTGTCATGAACTTGATTATAACTTAACTACGGAACCGAATCATGTGCAGGCTGAGTTTGGAACAGACTGCGCCATGTGTCATTCTTTAAATCCCGGTTGGAAACCTTCCATTTTTGATCATGATTCGGATGAATTCCCGATTTTTAGCGGGCATCATGAAGGGGAATGGAATTCGTGCACAGATTGCCATACCAACGGTGATTATCATAGCTTTAACTGTTTGGAATGTCATGAGCATAATCAAGATGAAACCGATAGGAGGCATGATGGAGTCCTCTTTTATAAGTATGATTCCGATCGATGTTTATTTTGTCATCCAAACGCCTGATTACCATGAAGAATAAGAGTCATTTGATGCGTAGCATTTCGGTATATGCCATTTTACTGGGCCTGACCGGAATTATCTCGTATGCCATAAGTCCCGGAGGACCGAAAAGCCCCCACGGTGATGATTTTGCGGTGAGTTGTGCTGATTGCCATAGCGCTGAAGGCTGGACTTTTAATATTGAATCGTATAGCTATAAGCATGACGAAGTGTATGAATTGAAGGGTAGTCATTCAGCCCTGGACTGCCGGCAATGTCATTCAAGTTTAATTTTTAAAGATGTTGATAATCAATGCTTTCAATGTCATCAGGATGTTCATCAGCAAACCCTTGGCATGACTTGTGACCGATGCCATGGGGCTTCAAGCTGGCTTATCAGCAATGTCACTGAATTGCATCAGCATAGCCGATTCCCGTTATTGGGGGCACACGCTTATGCCGATTGCCAACAATGTCATTCAAGCACCAGTCCGCTGGTTTTTGAGCCCCTTCAAACCGATTGCTACGCATGCCATCAGGCTGATTATCAGCAGACTATTCAACCCTCGCATACTGAGGCCGGCTTTTCGACCGATTGTGCGACTTGTCATACGGTCTTTAGCGCCAGTTGGAATAATGGTTTCAACCATCACTTTTTCCCGCTCGAACAAGGGCATGCAATTAATGATTGCAATGCCTGTCATCAAAATAATGTATATTCCGGTTTAAGTACCGATTGTTATTCTTGTCACCAGACTGATTATCAATCTACTACTGACCCAAATCATGTTCAGTCCGGTTTCGATACGAATTGTTCGTTGTGCCATACACTGAACCCGGGCTGGAAACCTGCCAGCTTCGATCACGATGCAGATTTCTTTCCCATTTATAGTGGCAGTCATAACGGAGAATGGAATAGTTGTACAGATTGCCATACAACGGGTAATTTAAGTGCTTTTAGTTGCATTGATTGTCATGAGCACAATCAATCGGAGATGAATGACGAACATGATGATGTAAATGATTATTCCTGGAATAGCAATCGCTGTTTGGATTGCCATCCTACCGGAGGTGGTGATGGGGGAGATGATGATAAAAAGTAAGGAGAAATAAGCTATGAAGATTCAACGAAAGATTATGGGGTTAGTTGCACTGGTGCTTTGGTGCCTGACCTCCTGGAGCCAGTCAACCGGCGAACCGCTTCAAATCGGAGAGATAAGCTTTGTGAGCGGAGCGAACTACTATGTAAAGCTCCCGGCCGGCAATCTATTGGAAACAGGCGATACTTTATTTATCCAGATTAATGGAAAAATAATCCCTGCTTTAGTTGTCAAACAGAAATCATCTTTATCCTGTTTAACAGAAAAGATAACGGAGAAAAGCTTAGCTAAAGGGGAAGTGATTTATGCAAGTTCGTTGAAGCTCGCTCAGGGGGATGTTGCTCAAGAGACTGTTGCAGAGCCTGTTACTCAAGTTCAAGTTGTTAACAAAGAGACTGTTGCTGATTCGCTGGCGCGTGTAGAAGTGAAAAAAGAGAAACCGGCTCCCGATTCCGGTGCATCCAACCAAAAGGATAAGGATGATTTCCAATTGCATGGCAGGGTGAGGCTCCTGGGAATGATGGATTTACCGGTGGATTCTTTTGCGGGAAGAAGTACCTATCGCTATTCGGTTTATTTAAAGGGTGATAATGCGCTGGTTAAAGGGCTTAGTTTTGAAAGCTATTTGTTGTTTAATCATACCCAGGATGTTTTTAAGGCTGATTCAGTTAATCCTGCCTATGGATTGAAAACCTACGGATTAAATCTGCAATATCATGGAAAACAAGATTATTGGATAACTATTGGCCGGAAAATCAATTCGCATTTAAGTAATCTGGGAGCAAGCGATGGCATACAACTCGAAAAGAAATGGGGAGCTTTCCAGGTGGGCGCTTTGTATGGCTACCGGCCTGATTATACAGATTATTCGTTTAACACAAATTTGCCACAATTCGGATTATATGTCGCTTATGAGCACGGCAAAGAGCGACTTCGCTATCAACATTCCCTTGCTTTTATGGAGCAACAGAATTCTGGAGCAACAGACCGACGCTTTTTATATGGGCAAAGTAGTGGAAAGATTTCGAAATCATTGAGTTATTTTGGTTCTCTTGAGCTTGATTTATATCAGAAGGTAAATGGAGTGGCAAGCACCACTTTATCGTTAACAGGCTTATATTTTAATCTGAATTGGGTGCTTTCCAACCAATTAAATCTCTCTACATCGTATCAGGCACGCCAGCCGGTTATCTTCTATGAAACCTATCAAAGCTATGTGGACCAGTTACTTGACAGAGAGATTAATCAAGGATACAGGCTACGAATGAATTATCGTCCCTGGAAATGGATGAACCTTTCCTTATCCGGAGGATTTAGATATGAGGATGGTGATCAGGTGGTTGCACAGAACTATTCAGGTGTGCTTAATTTACGCAACCTGCCTATGCGCTCGGTTTCTACCAGTTTGTCGGTCACCTATAACCGAAGCTCGTTTTTTAATGCCATGATTTATGGGGTTCGAATGACTGGTGATATTATTCCAGGGAAACTAAGTGCCAGCCTTTCGTACCGTAATCTGAGCTATAGCTCCACCCTCGAAACCAGCATCATTCCCCAACACATGGTAGAATTGAGCCTGGATTATCGTTTGTCGAAACAATGGCTCATTGGTTTAAATTACGAGCTTCTCCAGCAAACTGATTATCCTCATAATCGCCTTTTCTTACAACTCCGTTATCGCTTCTAATTCTTGCCCAAATGAGACCTTCCATTTCTGCCACTTCCCGGAAACTGATAGGAGTTGTGATGCTTCTCCTTGGGATTTCTGTTCTTGCTACTTCCGTTCTCGTGCGTGCACCACATCCGCATGGCAATGATTTTACTATTTCATGCGGCGAATGTCACACACCTGATGATTGGAATGTAGATATCCAGAACATGCGCTTCAAGCACGACAGTGTTTTTGTGCTTCAAGGGGTGCATCGGGAAGTGAATTGCAGGTCCTGCCATACGACTTTAGAATTTCAATCAGTTAATAATCAATGTAATCAGTGTCATCAGGATATTCATCAGCAATCCCTGGGTTTATCCTGTGGAAATTGTCATTCGGAATCCAGCTGGTTAATTTCTTCAATGACTGAAATGCATCAAAACAGTCGTTTCCCTTTGCTTGGGATGCATCAGAGGGCTGATTGTCAGGATTGTCACACCAATGCAAATCCTTTTGTGTTTGAACCCTTAAGCATTGAGTGTTTTTCCTGTCATCAATCCGATTATACGCAAACCATGAATCCTAATCATGCCAGTTCCGGATTTTCAACGGAGTGCACCGATTGTCATAGTATGTTTGCAACTAATTGGGGCACAAACTTTTCTCATACCTTCTTCCCTCTTGAAAAAGCGCATGCCATCCAGGAATGCACAGCATGTCATCTTCCGGAAAGTTTTTCCGGGTTATCCCCTGAATGTATAACTTGTCATTTGCCTGATTTTCAAGCAAGTATTAATCCTAAACATCAGGCTGCCGAATTTTCCCAAAACTGCACGGAATGTCATGACTTGAATCCCGGCTGGGCTCCGGCAATCTATTCGCATGATTATTACCCGCTGGTGGAATCGCATGCGCTTCCATCTTGCGTGGATTGTCATCAGGCTGATTTATACAAAGGGACTAGCACAGAGTGTTTTGCCTGCCATGAACAAGCTTATCAGGAAGCTGTGAATCCCAATCACGTTTCTTCGGCCTTTGATACGGATTGTAGTCTCTGCCACACGCTGGTTCCTGACTGGAAACCTGCTCAATACGAGCATACAAACTTCCCATTGGTTGATGGACATGCACTTCCGGATTGCCAACAATGCCACATTGATAATCAATTTACTCCTTTATCAACCGCTTGTTTTTCCTGCCATCAACAAGATTTTCAGGAAGCTGTGAATCCTAATCACGTTACAGCCGGCTTTAGTACCGAATGTCAGGATTGTCATACCCTTAAGCCTGGTTGGGAATCCAACTTTGATCACGATAATTTGTATTTCCCTATTTATTCAGGACAACACCGAGATGAGTGGAATTCCTGCACCGATTGTCATACCAGTGGAAATTACACGCAATTTAGTTGTATTGACTGTCATGAGCATAATCAGTCTGATATGGATGATGAACACGATGATGTTAATCAATATCAGTATCTGTCAGCCCGTTGTTTTGATTGTCATCCTACCGGGGAAGCTGATGATAAAAGTCTGGAATTAATCAGGCGCTACTAAACAAAAGACTTTTTAATCTGTTATTGTCGCAGCGGTGGCCTATTTTTCAGGACATTTTCCCTGAAATCTTTGCTTCCTGCTTGTGACAGAATTGCTATTGCTTATATTTTATGTATAGATCATGATGAGAAAATATTTATATCGTTTATTTTCAATGCCTTTGATGGCTGTTGGATTATTGTTTTTTGCTGCAGCCAGTGGGATTGCTACTTTTGTGGAAGATATATATGGTACTCCTGCTGCCAAAGCAGCCATTTATAACGCCCTATGGTTTGAAATTCTATTGTCTTATCTTACCATTAGTCTGATACTTAATGTGTTTCGATACAAGTTATACACCTTTTCAAAAATTCCGGTATTTCTCTTTCATATTTCTTTTGTGGTGATTATGATTGGTGCCGCTTTGACTCGTTATGTCGGAATTGATGGGATGATGCACATTCGGGAAGGGAAAATGACTAATATTATTCAGTCAACTGACCAGTTTTTCAAGGTTGGCTTTGACAACGGAAAGGATTATGCTTCGTATGAGGAAAAGGTTCGTATTTCTGCCTTAAGTCAGCAAGATTTAAATACAAGGGTGAGATCTGAGGGACAAGAGTATCATTTTAAGACAACTTACTTTGAGCATGGCGTTGCTCCTCTTGTTACAGAAGTATCAAATGGAGCTGCTTATCTGGATGTGATGATGAGTTTCGGGGGGTCTCCGGTGAATCTCATCGTTCGCGAAGGAGAAGTTATCGTGTATAATTCGTTGCGCATTGGGTTTAAACCGGATTATCCGGTCGATTTTGAAATTATGATTCAGGATGGGAACTTGTTTCTCACCGCAAACCGTGCTTTCGATAAGAAGAATATGTTTGGTCAGGGGGATGAGGAATTGGCTGCTAATCAGCTGCATGCAGGAAATTTCATGCAATTGTATCAATTTTCAAGTGTCAGTATGGTAATTAGGGCCTTTTATCCTTCAGCAAAAGTATCGTATGCCTATCAGGAAAGTGCCGGTAAGAATAAAACCGATGCGCTGCTTCTAAGTATCGAAGTGAATGGAGATACTTACGAAACCTGGTTTACCTACGGGGGACAATTCAATTCATACAAAAAGGAGATTCTGCTACATGGACAAAAGCTCGATGTGTCCTTTGGGCCAACTTATTATGAGTTGCCATTTTTTGTGTATTTGGATGATTTTATCATACATCGCTATCCAGCTTCCGAAAGCCCAAGTTCTTTCGACTCTCATGTGTCGGTGATGGCCAATGAAACTCAGAAACTTTTCGATTACCATATATATATGAATCATGTGCTTCATTATGAGGGATGGCGTTTTTTCCAAAGCTCTTATGATGAAGATGAATTAGGTTCGATATTGTCGGTTACCAATGATGAGTGGGGAATCCGGATTACCTATCTGGGTTATATCTTGCTCGCTTTAACCATGATTTTAAGTTTGTTCTGGAAAGGAACTTCTTTCCGCGCTGCTTTAAGGAAGTTATCAGCTACCCGCTCTTCCAGTATTCCGGGGTCTGTTCTTGTTTTTTTAATGATGATGATGATACCTGTCCTTGCGCAAGCTGAGGAAAAGCCTGATGCCGGAAAGCTCGAAGTATATGATTCGATGTCGGATATTGTGACAATTGATCCCCAGGGGCGGATTAAACCGCTCAATACTTTGTTTTACGAAGTAAGCCGGAAGGTGATTGGCAAAGGCAGTTACGATGGTATGCCTGCGTATGAGTTTGTTCCGGATGTCATGTTTTTCCCGGAGAAATATTATTACCAGCGGATGATAACGATTGAACCGCATCTGGCTGAGGAACTGTTTGGTGAGAAGCTTAAAGCAATCTCTGTGAATGATTTATTAAGCGCCACCGAGAGCGGTACCCGATATCTGCTGCGTGACCGGGTGAATGAAGCTTTTAAAAAAGCACCTGCCGACCGCTCGATATTTGATAGTGAAATAATTAAGCTCGATGAACGTGCTAATATTTTGATTATGCTTCAACAGGGTGAATTCCTGAAAGTATTTCCGGATATCCACGACCCGCATCGGGACTGGTATAATTCATCCATGGTGAATCCGGCCAAGGGTATGGACTCCATATTTATTCGCACGGCGATTCCGCTTTTGTTTGAATCGATTGCTTCGGGTAATTATGAGCAAAGTAAGATGATTATTCAGGGGATCAAAGATTTCCAGCGGAAGTATGCAGCCGAGATTTTGCCTTCGCAGGGACAGCTTGATTTTGAGATTCGCTATGAGCGTTGGAATTTGTTTAGCAAATTAGCTTTATTTTATGGGATGATGTCACTTTTATCCTTGATATTCATCGCTTTATCGATGTTTATAAAATCCGGGATATGGCGGCATTTGCTGGTTGCTTTGCGCTATGCAGGTTGGGGCTTATTTTTGATTCAGGGTATCGGACTTGGAATTCGCTGGTATATTTCTGGTCACGCTCCTTTTAGCAACGGTTACGAAGCCATGCTGTATGTGTCCTGGATTGGTTTGCTAATTGGCTTGATCCTGAGTTATCGGAACCATTTGCTTCTGTTTGCAGGGGGTGTCTTTGCGGCAGCGCCTTTGCTGGTTGCTCACTTAAATCTGATGAGTCCTGAACTCACCAATCTGGTTCCCGTGTTAAAATCGTATTGGCTCACGATTCATGTGGCGACGATTACAACTAGTTATGCGGTATTTGGCTTCATTGCGATGGTTGCCTTTCTGAACCTTATTATTATGGCCTTTTTCAAACCCCGAAGCAATCGCTTTGATGCAGTGGTGGATGAGTTTACAACTTTAAACTCGGTTTTATTGCCGATAGCCTTGTTTCTAATTACCATTGGATGTTTCCTCGGTGGTGTCTGGGCGAACGAAAGCTGGGGCACTTACTGGAGCTGGGATCCCAAAGAGACCTGGTGTCTGGTATCTATATTGGTGTATTCTTTCATTGCTCACATGCACCATATAAAAGGATTGCATACCCGATATTACCAAAACTTGTTCTTGTTCCTGGCATTCTCAGTTATTTTGATGACCTATTTCGGTGTGAATTATTTCCTGGGAGGCATGCATTCCTATGGTAAAGGAGCAGCTTTTGATTTCTCACCCGGATTATGGGCCTTTTTCATCTTCCTGCTCCTGATTTCTATACTCGGATATTATCGTGAAAATGCTTCTTCTGAATCATGAGATTTTCACAGTTGCACGACACATACGTAAAAAAATGCGCTTTCGCGCGTTTTTACAGCCTCTTCCGGCCATGCGGCAAGTGGTTTTTTGAGTTTTGGTCACGGAGACCGTTATTTTCGTCAGGTGAAAAAGAAAGAATTTCGTCAATATTTTCCGTTCGTCATCTTATACATGCAGTTTGTCAAACACTTCAAAAAAGGCTTGCACAGTCGGGTAAGTGCCTCTATTTTTGGGTCATACAAACTGAACGATTTAAGTATTAAATATTAACTAATCAAAACAAACAAAAAAAAATGAAAGCTTTAAAAAACATCCTCGCTATCGTAGTTTTAAGTGTAATCGCTCTTGGTGCTAATGCACAGACTAACATTAGTGCGAACATTGCTGCTAGTGCAGAAGTAATGACAGCATTAACTATCACCAAAAATGTTGACGTGAATTTTGGTAAAATTTCTTCAACCACTCCTGGTAATGTAGTTTTAGATCCAACTGGTGTAACCAATGATGCATATGTAGGCGAAACCAGAACCAAAGGTAAATTTACCATTAGTGCAGCTAATACGTCTAGCATTGAAATCAATTGGCCAGCTACTTTAACTTTAGAAGCTGATGCACCTACTCAAGCTATCCCAGGTTACACAGATTTAACTTTAACTTTCGATGTTAATGGATATACCACAGATGTTCCTGCTTCATCTGCCGATTTAACAACTCCTGCCAATGTAACTTGTTCTGGTTCTGGAGCATACTTCTTATTTGTTGGAGGTTCTTTAGGAACACTTTCAAGTCAAACTCCTGGCTTATATGAAGGAACTGCTACTTTTACGGTTGAGTATAACTAATCGATAACAAAAAAGATATGAACCCCACGAGATAATTCGTGGGGTTTTTTTTTATTCAAAAGAGGAAAAAAGTGTAAAAAAAAGCTAAGTTTCTTGCCGATAGCGAAATAATGAGTATTTTCGGTGAGAATTTTGAAATAGAAGCTTTGTTAAATGAACATGTATATGAAATCAACACCAGCCCGTATTTACAGTTTGCTTTTCTTTCTCACCCTCTCTTACTCAGCTTTTGCTCAGGTTTCGGTAGCACCAACGGTTATCATTATAGATGACCAAACCGGAGTAGCTTCCTTACAGGTTGATAATTCACCGGATGCTGCTAAAGAAATACAGATATCCTTTGATTTTGGTTATCCGGCCAGCGATAGCCTGGGAAATGTGTTGATGGTCTATGGAGATAGTGTCAATAATGCTAAATTTGGATTAGACCCTTATCTACGTATTTTCCCTAAGAATTTCATTTTGCAGCCTGGCGCTCAACAGACCGTGCGGATTCAGGTTCGTCCGATGACCAACAAAGCGGATGGCACCTATTGGACCCGTCTGGTAGTAAATTCCAGCGTAGCCGCTAAAGATATTGAAACGGTAAATTTAGCCGAAGGCGTTGGAACTCAAATCAATTATGTGTTCAAACAAAATATTCCGGTTTTATATACCAAAGGAGCCGTTACTACAGGTGTTCAAGTAGATGCCGTTCAAACCCAACGAATAGACAATAAGCTTGAAGCAGTGTTGGATTTGAAACTACTTGGCAACTCCCCCTTTTTAGGTACCTTATATACCCGCTTCCTGGATGATTTGGGAATGGAAATAGCCATGCAACAACAGACTTTTGTCGCCTATTTTGATGTGATGCGTAAGGTCGAACTGGAGCTTCCGGAAGGAACTAAAGCCGGGAATTACACGCTGGAGTTAACCTTCGAAACCAAACGAAATGATATTCCCGTCTCCGATTTAGTGAAAGCAGAAACCTTGGTGTATAAACATCCGGTTAGCTTGTAAGTTAGGAAGAAGCTTGCTTCTGATTTATACGCTCTCCCTCTTGTTAGTTTTTTCCTTTTCACTTAGAGATACGTGAAAGGATAAAAGTGTTTATTAATATTAAAAATCAAGTATCACATGTGGATGAAACCTGGATTCTTTCTGGGCCTCGTTATGATTATTTTATTATTCCCGGCCGTGCGCTTGCACGCTCAGGATGATGAATTTGTATTGAATTTTGGTCATCCTTCCATCGGGAATTATTACGTGAGCGCGATATATGCAGACGATAAGGTTTTTTTACCCTTAAATGAGCTATTCAATCTGTTCCTCATCAATATCAGTCCCGAAAGTAATGCTCACCATGTGCACGGGCAATGGATGAAACCCGGCTCCGAATGGTCGGTGAATGTGGTTAGCCTGATTGCGACCGTGGAGAAATCGGATTATGTGCTTAGCGTAGATGAGCTTCGTCTGGGAGCAATGGATTTGTATCTTTTACCGGAAGTCTATGAGCGGGTCTTTGGGCTTCGTTTTGAAGTTAATATGCGAGCTTTAGGGTTGAAAGTGGAGTTTGATGGAAATTTACCGGTCGTTGAGAAAAAGAAACGAGAGGCTTTACGAAAGCAATTAGCACTAAAAAATGTAAATACCAAGGATTTTCCTCTTTTATTCCCCCGCCAAGCAAAATTCTTAGGCCTGGGATTTATCGATTATTATGTAGAAGCAAACCTAATTGGAATGAGTACGTATGCTTCCTTTTATAATTTGCATATGGGTCTTGAGTTGTTGGGAGGAGATTTTCGAGGATCTCTCAGCGGAGCACTCATGCCTGAAGTGTCTTCTCCGATTTTTAGTAATGTGGTTTGGCGAAAAGCGTTCATTGAGAATAAGTTTTTCACCAATATCTATGCCGGACAAATCAGTACTACCGCAACAGAATCGGAAGCATTAATCGGAGTCGCATTCAACAATGAACCCATACGTCCCCGGCAATTATTTCATACCTTTCAGCTGGATGGGACCACTACCCCGGATTCCGAGGTAGAGTTATATGTCAATGAGCAGTTGGTCGATTTTGTACGGGCGAATGAACTGGGGTATTATCGTTTCAGCTTTCCCTTAACCTATGGAACGATGCGGATGTCAACCCGTATTTACACGCCCAGCGGGCAGGTCATCTATAAGGATACCCGGATGCAGATACCCTTCAATTTTCTCCCGAAAGGGGTGGTGGTATATAACATACAAGCCGGGATACCGGATGATGGTACAAGTTTAAATTTTACTAATCAATATAAAGCACATGGAGATGTGGGAGTCGGAATTACTCCTTCGCTGACCGCCCGACTGGGTGTTGATTATGCGCAAAATCTCACAAATCCTACCTATTATGGAAGTATGTCCACCCGGCTTTGGAAGAATCTTTTATTGAATGTGGATGTAGCTCCCCAAAAGTACCTGAAGGCTACCGCTAATTATATTATGTACATGGGAAATAGTATCGATTTGGCTTACTCAACCTATGACACCCAGCATTACGAAAGTCCCGGATTAGTGAAACAGGAAGCCAAAGTGGGGATGTTCTTTCCTATTATTATTGGTGAATGGAAAAGTGGATTTCGTTTTTCAGCTACCAATCGTTTAACATCCAAAAGTCATTCCAATCAGTTCCAGGCAGATTATAGTACCGGTATTAAGAAATTAAATTTTCGTGTGAATTACATGGAGCAGATGTTCTTAGTAAATAATTCCTGGTATTCTTCTTCCCGAACTTCATCGCTGGCTCTCACCTATACCATTTCCCGCTCACCCGGGGTTCCTGTTTTTGCACAGGGAATGTTTGTTCGGGGTCAGTTTTCCTATGATTGGATGTATAATGAGCCACAAAGTGTTGCTTTGCAATTTTCGCGTTCGTATCGAAGTGCTGCCCGGATAAATGTATCGCTGGATTATGATTTACGGTTTGACAAGGTGAAAGCTCAGGTGGGTGTAACCTTGGATTTTAATGTACTGCGTTCCAGTACTCAGTTTGATTATGATGGGAACCAGTTAGGCATTAAACAGGGATTTAATGGCTCGGCAGGATTGGATGTAAATAGTCGTAATTTGCGTTTTTCCAACCGGGATAATGTAGGGAGAGGGGCTGCCAGTGTGATGATGTTTCTGGATACCAATGAGAACCGGAAGTTTGATGAAGGG
>JAIPAR010000021.1 GCA_021739985.1 Bacteroidales bacterium
CATAAAAGCTTCTGTAATCACAGGTTCAATGCTAGAAGCAGTTCCAGCATCCAATGAATAGGGTGGATTCATCAGGATATAATTGACCAGCAAGGGCAATCCTGTGCTTAAATAGGAGTGTGCATAGGTTTGAAAAGGAACTCCATTGGTGTTGTAATCAATATTCTCGATGACTCCTCCTGAAATTGACATATCTCCACTAAGTGTATCCATCGAAATGAGCCGGAATGGAGAAGGCCAGGTTACCAGTGAACCAGTTTCAATATCATACATTTCATGACCTGCTGTACTCACTTTCCCAACGATATCCTGAGCATGATAATGACCGGTAAATACAGCCTTTAATCCCATATCTGCAAAATGATTGGAGAGCGTATCCCAACCATCAACCACATATTCGGAAAACAGCGTACTTTGACCCACATAATGCTCATTTGCACCATGATGCATCATCGCAATGATGTATTTTCCTGAAGCATTTGCCTGAGCGATTTTATCATTTATCCACTCATAGGTATCATACGGAATCTCACCACTTGTTTCGGGATGACCCTGACTCAGATTATCTTCATATTTACAAACATCTAAAGCCAAAATCTGAAAACCCGGAAAAGGTTCAACCAAATAACTTAACGAATTAGGATCAGTAGCAATAGCTTCATTAAAGCCAAAATTGGCATATATGCTATCAAACTGCGCAGGTGAAACATGAGCCACAGGTATCGTTGAAGAACCATCAAATGCCAAAGCATGCGGGTTATTTATATCATGATTCCCCGGAATAACGAATGTTTTTATTCCTTGATTTTCAAGTGTTTGTAAGTAAGATGCAAAAGCAGTATGACTCGCATATTCTCCATCTTTGGTTAAATCACCAGTAACCAGGACAATGTCTGGATGAATCGCTAAAATAGTATCGATTGTTGCTTCCAAAATAGCCTGGCTTTCTTTCAGCATTTTGCGATCCATCGCTAAATAGGTTTGGAAAGCAGCCCCATCGTTAATAAGCAAAGAAGTATCCATATAATGTGGATCAGAGAACACAAAAATGCTTAAGCTGGAATCCTGATTTTGAGGTAGATAGATTTCATTTTGGACACTGAAAACGCTAATTGTTCCACTAATTTCATTGGCAACCACAACCAGACTGGTATCAGTAGGACTCTCACCATAGGGGATGAAAATAATTCCTTCCGGCCCAAGATCACCGCCTTCATTAGCACCCAGCTCACGGGTATTGATATAATCAACAAAAACCGGAGCCAAAGGATTGCTCAAATCATAAGTCATAACTCCACCCATTCGTTCCAACCCAATAAAAGCATAGGGAATACCATTTACCGTATGAATTGTAATTGCTTCAGGTTCAGGCCCTTTATTATCGCTTCTGTTTTTAAAATTATTATTCTCATTACTTGCATTAAACAGAGAAGACCATACCGGGTGACTGGCAATGATTCGCTCAAAATCATCTCCGCTATCAAAAACCTGTTCTCCGGTTGAAGCATTATATATACTGAAAGAACGACCTCCAAACACATACAACTCATCCATATCACCATCCTGATCCAAATCACCCATCGTATTAATGCTTGACATTCTGCCTATACCATATTTACTTTGGATAGTGAAACGATTAGGGAAAGCCAGGGAATCCAGCACAAGTGCGCTAATAGCAATCTCTTCTTCAAATGCGCTATACTCACGTGCATCACCTTCGTTTGTTGTAACATAATACCCTTGCCCATTTACTTCATAATAAGCTAAAGCGTCTGGCATATACATACCTTTTACCGGCCAGTTAGCAAAAATTATGGTATCAGATTTATCAGAACCATCGAATGCGTTCTGCTGAAGCTGGTGATTTTTGTATCCCATCGGCCAGATTGCTGTAATCTCTAGGCTATCCAAATCAACCACAGCTATAGCATTGTTTTCCTGTAAACTTACAAATGCCCTGGTACCTCCATGGTTATACGTAATATATTCAGGTTCAACATCTTGAGAAACAGTTGCATTAGGACCAAATATTCGGATACCGGCATTTTTTAAGGCAGTTAACTGAGTATCAAAAGCATTAAAATTCATGGTATTAACATTCGATTGAGATAAAGAAGCAATCCCACCGGAAATATCAATAACGGTGACAGTTCCTTCCGGATCTGTTAAATAATCGTTAGATGGCTGGCCTTCATTAGCGGTCAGGATTTTACTCCCATCCGGGGTAAAGCTTAAATGATCGGGGAGATTTCCAACAACAAGACTGGTTTGAAAAACGCCATCGGCATTAAAAATCACCACTAATCCATTGGCATTAGGACCATTTTCAACCGTTACGGCAAGGATTCCATCCCGGGATGCCACACTGGTAATTCCGGAACCGTAAACTGACATATCAATGGTATCAATAGCCTGAATGTTTTCAGGAGATGAAAAATCGAGTATAACAAGCTCAGCATCAACAGAATTAACGACGAAAACACGCTGAGATGCTGCATCCCAGGACAAAATTTCAGCAGAGCCACCCTCTTTTACAAGATAACTTGAAACATGGGACAAATAAATATCTTGGGTGGGTACAGGAGCGATAGCATCATCATCCAACATAAAAGCAATAAAACGAATTTCATTTCCGGGGTTTGCCTGATTAGATGACACTTCCAGGGTGAAAAAACGAGCATTCTCAGGTGTAGAATTATCCAATAATTCAACCGGGATATTGATTAGGGTATCTGTTAAATGAGGTCCATTTACATGATGAGTAAATGAGAGAATAAAATCCGTATTTAATTGAGCAGTTGCTTCAATTAGCTGCAAGCTAATATCAAGGCCGGCTGCAGGAACCCCTGAAATACTAACCGGTATCATTACGATTCCATCACTCTCTGAAAAGCTTTGAGAAGCATTAACAAAACTGATTGTTGGAGTTGTTAAGGGTGTAAACACGCCGGGAGAAGCAAAGACAGAAAGACCCAGACTTTGTCCAACCAGATTCGTGGAAGCCGTCCAATTAGCCCCATCATTTATGCTTCCTGAAGCATTGATTAATTCGAGTGAAGGGCCTGAACCATCCGGTGCAGTAGGCCAGGGTGCTGCATCGTCATAATTAACTTCGCAAATTAAAGTACCATTGCTGGTAAGCAATTGAATAAGTTCTCCTCCATTCCCAAACACATTGGAAATAGCCGGCGGCAAATCCAAAAAGGTTCCACCATAAAAAGCTTCAGCGCTCGTTTTATCTGTCGCTAAAACAATAGCCGATTGTGGATTCATAATCATTTCCGGGAAAGTGAACACAAAATTTCCGGCATCTTTTAAAACCAAACCTCCTAAAGACACAACCGATGTACCATTATTATAGATTTCAACAAATTCAAGTTGGTTTGAGTTTGATGAAGGGGCGTTGTACATGATTTCCGTAAATATTAAGGCCGGAATCGATTCATTATAATAGAAAGTGGGTGAAATATATATCGGATTGAGCAAATTACCGGCTAAGTCTTCAATGGCAGAAACGGTTATCGTATAAGCCATACCCGATTGAAATCCTGAATGATACAAGGTGGCTGTATTATCTGCCTGTTGGTAAAATACAGAATCAATCGTTAGGGTTGGGTTAAAGGAATAATTTGCCAGGTTAGTTACCGAAGCTGGCAAAACAGCTTCTGAAAAATTGATAAGTATCGAAAATTGATTCAGTACCGATACGGAAGTAACAATAGGTGCTGTTGCATCTATGCTTGTGAAGGTAAAAGGAGTCATATTCCAGGGAAGATCCGGAGCAATCATATCATTCTGATTATCAGTGGATCCATCTTGAATTTGCCAATTCGACATGGTGTTTAAAGCAAGTAAAAAACCGTTTTTATCCATTCCTGACCGAGGTCCATTATACTGTCCTATATCGCTGCCTTCAGGTAATGTAATAGCTGTAAGGCCCGGGCTTAATCCAGTGTTTGCAAAGCTTCCAAAAGCTGCGGAAGAATTTGCAATGGCAGCTATAAAGGTGCTGACCGTTCTGGGAGGTGTTCCCGTAAATGCAAAAACAGCATCGCTGGTACCTGAAATTCCTCCGGCATTATTTACCGCAATTGAACCTTGTGATGGGGTTAAAGAAGAACTAACAAGCGTAAAACTGATAATAGTACCTGCCGAAATTCCGGAAGCCCCTGAATTCCAGGTAAAATCACCTTCATCTGTTCCAAACTGAGTACCGTTCCATTCAGAATCACAAAAAATAATTTGAGTAAAAGGAGGTAGGGAATCCAAAGCAACAATTGCCAGATCATCATCCCCATCGCAATTAAAGCCGGTAAAGGCAATGCTTCCGGGTGACAATTGTGCTTGGACATTGTACCCCATAATGCTTAGCAACAAAGCTAAGAGTAGTAGTTTTCTTTTTTTCATACAAGTTGGTTTAGCCGTCAATATCTGCCCTAAAAGTATGGCTACACTATATGCTGATATTTACCCCAACCTTAAGAATCCTTCAACTTTAGCTTTCGATAATGTTAGGAGAAGTTTACCGCATTATGTCCTGATTTTGTAATGGCCTGAGAGCCTTATCTACAGGCAATTTCAACTACACAGTTGTAAGACTGAAGACAACATTCTTTTCATATTAACTTTTTGCTTACAATCCCACCGGATGAAATTAAATGATACTTTAGCTATCTTAATTATCCTGCCATGCTATATGCTGTTATTGATATCGGCTCAAATGCCGCCCGCTTATTATTTGCCAATGCCTTAGTCTTAAATAATTCCATTTATGTGGAGAAAGCATCGCTGGTTCGCATCCCTCTCAGACTAGGAAACGACGTTTTTACAATCGGCAAAATTTCGAATGAGAAACTGGAAGATTTTGTTAAAACGATGCGTGCTTTTAAACTCCTGATAGAAGTATATAAACCCGAAGGAGTTAAAATTTGCGCTACCGCCGCCATGCGGGAGGCAGAAAATCAACAGGAAGTTCTTCAGGAAATCTATACGAGAACAGGAATTGAAATTGAGGTTATCTCCGGAAAGGAAGAAGCAGATTTAATTCGGGATATCAATAAACTTTCTGTCATAAACGATTCATATCCATCTGTTTATGTTGATGTAGGAGGAGGATCAACCGAAATAAGTATCGAATTACCCGGCAAGGAAGTGAAACTTAAATCTTTCAATATTGGCACGATAAAACTATTAACGCATAATTTCCCGGAAAATGTATGGCAAGATATTTACAACTGGCTGAGTATCTTAAATAAATACAACGGAAAATGCAATTTGATTGGCAGTGGTGGAAACATCAATAAAATAAACAAAATGTACGGGAATGAAAAATCGAAATTGCTGAGCTATGATAAACTCAATGCTGCTTACAAACAACTATCCAAGTTAAGTATTGAAGAAAGAATGGCAAGTTTTGGCTTTAGAATTGACAGAGCCGATGTAATCGTGCCTGCCGCTGAGATTTTTATTAAAATCATGAAATTCATACACGCAAAACATATCATTGTCCCCAAAACAGGTCTTTCAGATGGATTCGTTCATCGATTATATCAAAATCACCTCCTCGCTACCCAATCGAGTTTGCAACCAGCAGGCAATAAAACCAAGCTCTAATTCTCTCTTACGTGTAAAATTTCGGCATAAAACCCAACTTTCAAGTACTACCATCGTTTACAAAAATCACCTCCTCGCTACCCAATCGAGTTTGCAACCAGCAGGCAATAAAACCAAGCTCTAACCCTTTCCTGACTTCATCACGAAATTTTAAAGCGATTTATATTATTTTGATATTTAATGTGTTATAAAATTTGCGAAACCAAAATGGGTATCCCAATGGCGAAAACAGGAGGCAGTATCTTTGCATGCCTTTATCCCGCCCAGTTTTCGCGGTCGAGGCTGCGGTAATGAATGGCCTCTGACAAATGATGAATCTCAATGTTCTCTGCCTGCTCCAAATCAGCAATGGTGCGACTAACCTTAAGAATACGGTCATAAGCCCTGGCAGATAAGCTAAGCTTTTCCATGGCTATTTTCAAGGTTTTCTCGCTGCTTTCATCCAACTTGCAAAACACTTTGATGTGCTTGGTACTCATTTCAGCATTACTATTAACTCCTTGATAATCAACAAATCTTTCTTGTTGAATTTTGCGGGCAGCAATTACCCGCTCCCGAATAACACTGCTCTTCTCGGAAGGCTGAATTTGTGCCAGCTTCGTAAATGGAACCGGAACGACTTCAATATGAATATCGATCCGGTCGAGTAAGGGTCCGGAGATACGATTCAGGTATTTTTGTACCGCTCCGGTTGAACAAACACAGTCCTTCTCCGGATGATTGTAATAACCGCAAGGGCAAGGATTCATACTGGCAACTAGCATAAAACTGGCTGGATATTCAACGATGAAGCGTGCCCTGGAAATGGTAATGACCCTATCTTCCAGCGGCTGCCGCATAACTTCCAGAACTGTTCGTTTAAATTCGGGTAGCTCATCCAAAAAAAGCACACCATTATGCGCCAGCGAAATCTCACCCGGCTGAGGATTCCCCCCGCCACCAACTAAAGCTACATCTGAAATAGTATGGTGGGGAGCTCGAAATGGGCGTTGCGTCATCAAGGAGGTTTGACTGGTAATTTTACCGGCTACGGAATGAATTTTCGTGGTTTCCAGCGCTTCATGCAGGGAAAGAGGAGGAATAATACCCGGAATCCGCTTAGCCAACATCGTTTTCCCACTACCCGGAGGACCAATCATGATGAGATTATGCCCCCCGGCTGCAGCTATCTCCAGCGCCCGTTTGACATTTTCCTGACCTTTTACATCCGCAAAATCTAGCGCATAATCCATACAACGTTCATAAAATTCCTTCCGGGTATCAACAATCGTTGGTTCTATGCCAGGCTTTCCGGTCAAAATCTCAAACACTTCCCGAATATTATTAGCCCCATACACCAGCAAATCTTTGACTACGGCGGCTTCCCGCGCATTGGCAACCGGAAGTATAAATCCCTTAAAACCAGCCTTTTTAGCTTGAATAGCAATGGGCAACACACCCCGAACCGGCTGCAAACTTCCATCCAGCGAAAGCTCACCCATTATCAAATAATCATCCAAAATCGTCGATTCCAATTGTTCATCTCCGGCCAAAATCCCCATCGCTATGGCTAAATCATAAGCCGCTCCTTCCTTTCGAATACTTGCCGGAGCCAGATTAATCACTACCTTTTTCCCCGGCATTTTAAAACCACTCTCCTTTAAAGCCGAAATAATCCGCTGCTGGCTTTCCTTAATGGCACTGTCGGGCAATCCAACCAAATGAAAATTGATGCCGATACTAATATTCACTTCAATGGTTATGATGATTGCATCTATCCCGTTTACAGCTCCTCCGAAGGTCTTTACCAACATCGTTTTATGTGATTTTCAGAATCTCCGCCACAGAAATTCAGGTTAATGAACTCAAAGGTACAATGCAGCTATGCCAAAAAGCGCATCTATTTCACGGATGGCGGGACTTCGTTCATGGATGACTATATGTTTATAAACAATTGGTAGAATATTTTTTAAAAATCGTAATAAGGTCAGATTGTTTAAATTTGTAAGTTATAAAACTTTAAACCTACCATCATGTACGGAACCTTTAAAACTTACTTGCAGGAAGAACTTCAAAAAATCCTGGATGCAGGCCTTTATAAAAACGAGCGTATTATCACAACTCCACAAGGTGTTGAAATTGAGACAAGTAAAGGAGAAAAAGTACTCAATTTTTGTGCAAACAATTATTTGGGTTTATCCTCTCATCCCCGTGTAATTGCTGCCGGGCATAAACAACTCGATCGTTATGGTTATGGTATGTCTTCGGTTCGTTTTATCTGTGGAACCCAGGAAATCCATAAAGAATTGGAAAAGAAAGTATCTGAATTTTTGGGAACCGAAGATACCATCTTGTTTTCCTCCGCATTTGATGCAAATGGTGGTGTATTTGAGCCACTTTTAGGAGAAGATTCCGTGATTATTTCCGATGAACTTAACCATGCATCTATTATTGATGGTGTTCGTTTGTGTAAAGCAGCCCGCCTGCGCTACAAAAACAATGACATGGCCGATTTGGAAGCTCGTTTACAAGAAGCCGGCAGCTATAAATTCCGTATGATTGTGAGTGACGGAGTTTTCTCAATGGATGGTATCATTGCACAAGTGGATAAGATTTGTGATTTAGCCGATAAATATAATGCGCTGGTGATGATTGATGATTCTCATGCTACCGGATTTGTTGGAAAAACCGGCCGGGGAAGTCACGAGCACTCCAACGCTTTTGGTCGCCCGGATATTATTACCACAACTTTTGGAAAAGCGCTGGGCGGAGCATCCGGCGGATGCGTCTCCGGTCATAAAGAAATCATCGACCTGCTTCGTCAACGTTCCAGACCGTATCTCTTTTCAAATTCATTAGTACCCACCGTTGCCGGAGCTACTATTGAAACACTAAACCTCTTAACCGAAAGCACCGAATTACGGGACAAACTGGAATCAAACACCAAACTTTTCCGTAAACTGATGACCGATGCAGGATTTAATCTGGGTACCGGAACGCATAGTATTTGCCCCGTTATGCTTGGTCATTTACCTAATGATTCCAAAGTTTCCCAGGAGTTTTCAAACCAATTACTTGCCGAAGGTATTTATGTAATTGGATTCTACTACCCAGTGGTTCCAATGGGTAAAAGCCGTATCAGGGTTCAGATTAGTGCTGCTCACAGCGAAGAACATATCCGCTTTGCCGTAGAGAAATTTATCAAGGTTGGCAAAAAGCTTGGCGCTATCTAGTAAAAAAAAATTACTTTTGCGGCACTGTAAAATTTTGATTCATACGGATTTTTGATAGTTTAGCGAATTCGTATGTTCAAGCCTTAAAACTAATTAATAAGATATATGTCAGAACACATTGGAAAAATTCTTCAGGTTATCGGCCCGGTAGTTGACGTGAGCTTTGAAGGGGAAGGGAATGAACTCCCCAACATCTACGATGCGCTCAGTATTCCTCGTCCGGATGGCTCAACCCTTATTGTCGAAGTACAGCAGCATATCGGTGAACACACCGTCCGGACCATTGCCATGGACTCAACGGATGGCCTTTCGAGAGGAATGAAAGTATCCTCCACAGGCTCTTCTATTGTTATGCCCGTTGGTGATAAAGTAAAAGGCCGTCTGCTCAATGTAATTGGTGATGCCATCGATGGAATTGGTTCAATCAGCAAAGAAGGTGGATACAAAATCCACGCTCCTGCTCCCCGATTTGAAGACTTATCCACCGAATCCGAAGTATTATATACAGGTATTAAAGTTATTGACCTGATTGAACCTTATTCCAAAGGAGGAAAAATCGGTTTGTTCGGTGGTGCCGGTGTTGGTAAAACCGTTTTGATTCAGGAATTGATTAACAATATCGCAAAAGCTCACGACGGACTTTCTGTATTTGCAGGAGTTGGTGAACGTACCCGTGAAGGAAACGATTTGCTCCGCGAAATGCTTGAGTCAAATGTTATGACTTACGGCGAAGAGTTTAAACATAGTATGGAAGAAGGTGGCTGGGATTTATCCAAAGTGGATGTCAAAGCTATTGAAGATTCAAAAGTAACTTTAGTGTTTGGACAGATGAATGAGCCTCCGGGAGCACGTGCACGCGTTGCTTTATCCGGTCTTACCGTTGCTGAAAATTTCCGCGACGGAGATGGAAAATCCGGCGGTCGTGATGTCTTGTTCTTTATCGATAATATTTTCCGTTTCACGCAAGCCGGTTCTGAAGTATCTGCTCTGCTTGGCCGTATGCCTTCCGCAGTAGGATATCAACCTACCCTGGCTTCCGAAATGGGTGCTCTCGAAGAAAGGATTACTTCAACCAAAAATGGTTCTATCACTTCGGTTCAGGCTATCTATGTGCCTGCAGATGACTTGACTGACCCTGCTCCTGCTACAACCTTCTCTCACCTGGATGCAACAACCGTTCTCAACCGGAAAATCTCCGAACTCGGAATTTACCCGGCTGTTGATCCTCTCGATTCTACCTCCCGGATTCTTTCTCCGGAAATCGTAGGAGAAGAACATTACCGTACTGCTCAACGAGTTAAAGAAATTCTGCAACGTTATAAAGAATTGCTCGATATCATCGCTATCCTCGGAATGGATGAACTATCGGAAGATGATAAACTAATTGTACACCGCGCACGCCGTGTTCAACGTTTCTTGTCTCAACCTTTCCACGTAGCTGAACAATTTACCGGTTTAAAAGGCTGTCTGGTTTCTATTGAAGATACTATTAAAGGGTTTAATATGATTATGGATGGTGAAGTTGACCAATATCCGGAAGCAGCATTCAACCTGGTTGGTACCATTGAAGAAGCTATGGCAAAAGGTGAAAAAATGCTCGCCGAAGCAAATGCTTAATCCCTGAAAACTGAAATCTATGCTCATCGAAATCATTTCCCCGGATAAAAAACTTTTTGCAGGCGAAGCAAAAGTTGTTCAACTCCCTGGCAGCAATGGCTCCTTTGAATTGCTCAGCAACCACGCTCCCATCGTTTCAACCCTCAGCAGAGGTAAAATTCGCATCGTCACCGAAGCGAACAAAGAACTCTCTTTCGATATCGGAGGTGGCGTTCTTGAAATGAATGACAATAAAGTAATTATCCTGGCAGAAACAGCATAAAAGTCTGATACCTTACCAAGAAGAGGCTGTTTGTGCAGCCTCTTTTTTTATATAGATAATCAAGCTATGAACCAAGCCGTTAAGTTCCTGATTATTCGCTTCAGCTCGATTGGGGATATTATTCTAACGACCCCTGTTATTAGAATGATAAAGAAACAGGTGGAAAACGCTGAAATTCATTATCTTACCAAAAAACAATATCTACCTTTACTCGCCGAAAATCCGTATATCCGTAAAGTTCATGTGCTTCAGGATGATACCAAAGCAATGATTCAGGAATTGCAAGCCGAAGAATTTTGTTATATCATCGATTTGCACCATAACCTCCGCTCCGACCTGGTGAAACGCCAACTAAAACTTCCTGCTTTTGTGGTTGATAAAATAAACTTCCAAAAGTGGCTGAGAGTATGGCTTAAAATCGACCGGCTGCCGCAAGTCCATATTGTGGACAGATATCTTGCCACAACATCCGTTTTTGATGTAGTTAATGATGGAGAAGGACTTGAATATTATATCCCTGAAAACGAGAAGATTAAGCCGGAAGATTTACCTTTTCCATCCTATGTATTGATGGCTATTGGCGGACAGCATGAAACCAAAAAAATGCCGGCTGATAAGCTGGCTGAGTTATGCTCCCTGATTCCGTATCCCGTTGTTTTATCCGGAGGAAAAGAAGATGCTGCCAATGCTGAATTCATCATCCAAACCAGTCAGAACAAGCAACTTTTTAATGCCTGCGGTTCGTACAGCCTTCATCAGTCTGCTTCGCTGGCAGAACAGGCAAAAGTGGTAATTACCCACGATACCGGCATGATGCATATTGCCGCTGCTTTTCATCAAAAAATCATTAGTATTTGGGGAAACACGATTCCCGAATTTGGTATGTATCCGTATCAGCCTCATACTGATTCGGTTCAATTTGAAGTGAAAGGATTATCCTGCCGGCCTTGTTCCAAAATTGGATTCGCCAACTGCCCGAAGAAGCATTTCAATTGCATGCAGCAGCAAGATCTTATCGCCATTTCTCAGGCTGTCCGCAAGTGCTGGATTTAAATCCTCATTTTCAGATTTTTATCCTCGATTGTTTCATTTCAATCAGCCAATTAATTCTACTCCGTTCATAGATAGAATTAACTAGATGCGATAAAGTAAGGCTTTAAGCTAAAATAATAATAACAAACTTATTTTCAGCTAGTTAATACCAATAAAACAACCCGGGTTGTTTGAATGAACGATGAGAAATCAATCTAATACTGAGAAATCAGCCTTCCTGTTTGAATGATATAGCCTTTTACAACGACTCGATAGAAATAGATACCTGCAGGCAATTTGCTCATTTCAAGTGTAGTAAGTTGTTTTGAAATCTTCGCAGCCATAATTTCCTCTCCCAGCACATTAAAAAGTACAATATCACAAGCTATCAGGGGTGATCCATCATGGATTACAAGGTTTAAAACAGCACCAAATGGATTTGGATAAATTCTGACCGTATTCCCTAAGTTAACAATATCGAAAAAATCAATACCCAATGGATTGATAGTCAAAGAAACATAAGAGGATATGAGGGCCGGTAAACAAGGACCCGAAACCAGCACATTATAATCTGTGGCAGCATCGGCTACACCCACCGGATAAATGGTAAGTGTTGGGCTTGTTGCACCCGAAATATTTCCGCCATTAGACAAGTTAACTGTTCCTCTTCTCCATTGGTAGGTAAGACCCGAACCAATAACGGTAATATGAAAACTTGCTGAAATTCCGGTACAAGCTGTTTGATTAGTTGGCTCCACACTAATCACCGGCAGGGCACTAACAAATATCTGACCCGATACAACGGGACCTAAACAACCACCTAAGGATAATTCCTGGACCTCAAGCATATAGGTACCTGAATAATCCCAGGTAATATAAATATGATTTGCTGAACCAGGTTGCATGACCCCATCAATTTCCCAGGCATACGTTGAGCCTGAAATAAGATTGGAATCTAAATTATAGCGTTTAAAATCACCGATACAAACACTATCAGGCATTGCCAACTGCGCAAGCAAATTTAGACTGCTAAACAAGGCAAAATAACATAAAACAAAAAAAGTATATAATGAATGCATGATCTATCGTATTAATTGAATATTAAAAGCTTAATTACCAAACAATTAACCTGAATATTCCAGGAAAATTTATCAACTATTAGTAAAACTGCTATGCTGCCGGCCTCCTCACGGCTACCGGCAGCATGAAAACAGTTTTAATCTTCTAATGTGTATATATCAAACTTCAACTGATTAATTGGCTAATTGTGCCAAATTGGCGATGTATCAGGTACCTCAATTATTGTAACCGAAGTGGTGGCAATAACAGCAGAACATCCTCCGGAAGCATCAATGGTATAAGTAACCAGATAGGTATTTGCTGTACTTGTCCCAGGTGTTATAGCTCCTGTTAAGGCATTAATTGTAAGCCCTGCAGGTGCGGAAAAATCTCCCCCTGTGGTTCCTGTTAATGTAACAGCCTGTGGCAAAGCTTCAGAAGTACAATATGGGGCTCCTGCATATGAAATAGTTGCAGCAGGGGCAGTAGTTATAGTTACTGATGTGGTGGCGATAACTTCAGCACATCCTCCAGAAGCAGCAATGGTGTAGGTAACTAAATAAGTTCCCACTGTACTCATGCTAGGTGTAATGGCTCCGGTTAATGCATTTATACTCAATCCCGCGGGTGCAGAATATTCTCCACCGGTTGTCCCAACGAGTGTAACAGATTGTGGAGTTGCCAGTGAATAACAGAACGGTGTACCAGCATAAGAAATCGTTGCCGTAGGCGCACTATTTATGGTCACTGAAGTGGTGGCAATAACAGCAGAACATCCTCCGGAAGCAGCAATGGTATAAGTAACCAGATAGGTATTTGCTGTACTTGTTCCAGGTGTTATAGCGCCCGTTAATGCGTCAATAGTAAGCCCTGCAGGTGCGGAATAAGCTCCCCCTGTGGTTCCTGTCAGCGTTACAGCTTGTAAAGGTGCATCAGAAGTACAGAAAGGTGTACCAGCGTATGCAATGTCGGCTGTTGGAATGGTAGTTATATTCCAACTAACTAAGGTTGCCCATAAAACGCCTGAACAACCTGCATCTGCTGTACATCCTGTGCGTTGACCCTGAATCTCAACAATAGTATGTCCCGTTGTGTTTAAGTTGGTTCCCGGAGTATAAGCCGTCCAGGCTCCTCCATCGTATCGATATTCAAACGAATCCGTACAGCCAACTCCACCACTCCCGGCATTAAAGGTCGCCGAAACATTGGTCCCAACACACACACTTGCTAAATTGGGTGTTTTTACTGCCAATGTTGGTGCAATGGGTTCTGGTTCTACCGTTACGGTAAGCGATTGTATCTCACTCGGACAGCTCACCGAAAAATACGAATAAACCGATAATACATACGTCCCCGCTGTATTCCAGTCAACACTGATATTATCTCCTGATCCATTAATCAGATAATCGGCTGGTAATCCTCCCGTTATGCTCCATACAAAGGTTGCCCCCGGAATTGGATCCACGCTATAAGGTTGATTACCAATACAAGCACTTTGTGTTGACGTTTGGCTTGTTTGTGCCCAAACTCCTGATACAATAATAGTTAACAGAAATACAATGAGCCATTTAATTGTTCTTAGTTTTGTTTCCATAATGTTTTAAATTGATGTTTATGTAATTGAGGTTTTTAAATTGATGTTGATGTAATTGATGTTTGTTATTGATGTTGTTACTGATGTTTTTAAATTGATGTTGATGTAATTGATGTTTGTTATTGATGTTGTTACTGATGTTTTTAAATTGATGTTGATGTAATTGATGTTTTTATTGATGTTTTTAAATTGATGTTGATGTAATTGATGTTGATGTAATTGATGTTTGTTATTGATGTTGTTACTGATGTTTTTAAATTGATGTTGATGTAATAGATGTTTTTATTGATGTTTCTACTGATGTTTTTATTGATGTTTCTACTGATGTTTTTATTGATGTTATAAATGGACGTTTCTTAATGATGATAAATCAAAGAAGTTGACAAAACAGGCCAGGTAAGGATATACTTTACCGACTCAGTACCATCCCCGCAGGCATTAATTCCAAACACAGAAATATTTCCTGAAGCTGCAGATGAACCAAAACTTACCGTGATACTATTTGTATTTGCACCGGACGAGATACTTGCACCCACCGGAAGTGTCCATTCATAGCCCGTTGCGTTAAGTATAATTGGGACTGAATAAACGACCCCGGTTTGTCCCTGGCATACTTCAGCATCTCCCGAAATACTACCCGCCGGAAAGGGTAAAAAATTAATGATGGTATTTGTCAGTGAAATGGCACCGGCAGTCGATAGCGCTCTACCTTCCAGGTTTGAGCCCACCATTAAATTGATGGCTCCATTTACGAGTAATGTTCCTTTAAAATCAGCATAATCAGCTAAATCAAACTGACCATTGATATGCCAATATACATTGCAGGCGGATGCAGCATTTACTAAAAGAACCGATGAAAAAGTGCTGCTCGAAAAGGCTCCTCCTATTTTAATGATAAACAAGGCATTAGGGTCTCCCTGTCCATCCAGGGTTAATTGTCCGTTTAAGGAGGTAGCTGCTCCATGGCAATATACGCCCGGAGTAAGAACCTGACCACTGCCCAGAGTTGTTGTAAGAACAAAATCACAGCCAAGCGCACTCAGGCTGCCATAAGCATTCGTAACATCTGCTGCAACCAGAGCAGAAGTAGCATTTGCTACTTGTATCGAACCATCAATTGTTCCCGGAGGGAATCCCGTAAAGATTCCTACATTCGTGCCAATATCGCCTGTTATCGTTGTAGATGCTCCAACATTGGTGAAAGCACCGGCTACCGTAAATGCAGCAAAACCAGATGCCAGACCCAAATTGGGTGCCTGTCCATAACTTCCATACTGCATCAACAATATGACTGAAAGTGAAATAAAATGCCACAAATATCTTCTCATCTTACCCTGATTTTTTCAATTAATTTGATTGAGTAAGATTGGCCACAAAAAAGATGGAATATGTTACATAAGTCTGTAAAAGACTTACACGATTCACACTGTTGCAATTAAAAAGTAATTCAGTGAGCTTTTAGCCTGACTTTCCTGCATGGTATATCCTGACTATCAACATAGTAACGATTCGGCCGGGGGAGGAACTTATTACCTTCCCTAGAAATAGCAAATTATTAATCGGCCGGGGGAGGAGCTAATTACCTTCCCAAGAAATAGCAAATTATTAATCGACCGGGGGAATAGCATAATACCTTCCCTTCAAAAAGCAAATAATTAATTGGGATTTCGCAGTTTATTTGCTGCGGGTGGTGGTGAAAGTTACGAGATCTAGGAGCGAAGTTTTTGCCGGCGATTCCGGATACTCCTGTAAGAGATTGATAGCCTTATCTTTATAAACAGTCATTTGCTCGGTAGCATAGCGAATTCCTCCTTTATCAACCACAAACTGAATGATTTCATGTAGTTTTTCAGGATTTGAATGACGGTTTTTAACCAGCCGGATGATATGACGCTTTTCCTGAGAGCTGGCATTGTTTAAGGCATATATCAAAGGTAAAGTCATTTTCTTTTCCTTGATATCATTTGCAGTGGGCTTCCCGATCTTCCCGGAGGCTTCGTAATCAAAAATATCATCCTTAATCTGAAAAGCAATCCCGACTGCCATCCCAAACTCTTTCATCAGTTGTACCTTATCTTCCCCGGCATTCACCGATTTGGCACCAACCGCCGAGCAACTGGCAATGAGCGTGGCTGTCTTCTTCCGGATAATCTCATAGTAAACTTCCTCCGTTATATCAAGCTTACGCGCCTTCTCCATTTGCAAAAGTTCTCCTTCGCTCATCTCCCGAACAGCCTCCGATACAATCTTCAACAAATCGACCTGATTATTTTCGATGGAAATCAATAATCCCTTCGATAATAGATAATCGCCGGAGAGTACCGCGATTTTATTCCGCCACAAAGCATTTATCGAGAAAAATCCGCGTCGTAGGTAGGATTCATCCACTACATCATCATGGATAAGCGAGGCCGTATGCAATAATTCAATTAAAGCAGCTCCGGTATAGGTTCCGGGAGATATGGTACCATTCAATTGTGCCGAAAGAAACACCAGCAAGGGGCGCATTTGCTTGCCTTTGCGGCGTATCAGATAGTTCATCACGAGATCCAGCAATGGAACTTTACTCTTCATGGAATCCCGAAAGTAATCCTCGAATTGCTTCATCTCGGCCTGAACCGGCTTCTGAATGGATGATAATGACAACATTCCCCTCTCTTTGTTGGTCAAATGTATTGTTTTTATCCGAAAAACTCCCGGATTGCCTGAGCAATATAAATTTGTTGCTCTTCGCTTAGTTCGGTATGCATCGGTAAGGAAATCACCCGTTTGGCCAAATTCTCAGCAACCGGGTAGAATTGATTATTCGATTTGATGGTTTGAAATGCTTTCTGCTGATGAATAGGTACGGGATAATAAATCATTGCAGGAATATCTTTGGTAGCCAGAAATTTCTGCAGAGCATCTCTTTTTTCAACTGGTACTTTTAAGGTATATTGATGAAAAACATGCGTCGAATCTGTTGCTATAACAGGGGTTTCAAGGCCTGGAATTCCATCCAGCAAGGCGTTATACAACAAGGCTGCTTTCAACCGAGAAGCATTGTAAGCATCCAAATGGGGCAGTTTCACACTCAAAACAGCTGCCTGAATGGAATCCAGCCGGCTGTTCACTCCAATCTGATCGTGATAATAACGGATTTTCATTCCATGATTCACAATCGAACGAAGGTTTTCCGCAATGGCATCATCATTGGTAAACAAGGCACCTCCATCGCCGTAACAACCCAGGTTTTTAGAGGGGAAGAATGAGGTACAGCCAACAGTTCCAATCGTACCGGCTTTTGCTTGGGTTCCATCCGGGAAGATATAATCCGCACCAATTGCTTGACAAGCATCCTCAATCACATACAAATTATGCTCATGGGCTAAATCCATGATTTCCTGCATATTCGAGCATTGTCCAAAAAGATGAACCGGTAAAATCGCTTTCGTTTTCTCCGTAATCGATCCCCGAACCTGCTCCATATTCAAATTATAAGTATCCGGATACACATCTACCAAAACAGGTGTAAGTCCCAGTAAGGCAATAGTTTCCACCGTTGCAATAAAGGTAAATGTGGTTGTAATCACTTCGTCGCCAGGCTGCAAATGAAGTCCCATCATGGCTACTTGCAAAGCATCCGTACCGTTTGCACAAGGAATAACATGCTTAACGCCCAGATAATCTTCCAGTTGTTTAGCAAAATTGGCAACTGCAGGACCGTTAATAAATGCCGTAGATTCGATTACTTCCGCAATCGCTTGATCGATAGCCGGTTTAATTGCCTGATACTGACCAGCCAGGTCAACCATTTTTATCAAATTCATTGAATATTATTTTTCAGGTTAATGCAAAGCTTCGGTTAGGGAAGCTTAATAAGCGGATTGAAACTGACGCAGAAAACGTACATCATTTTCAAAATATAAACGGAGGTCTTTAACCCCATATTTTAACATCGTAATGCGTTCAACACCCATTCCAAAGGCAAAACCCGTATATTTTTTGGAATCAATGCCGGTATTCTCCAGCACACTCGGGTCAACCATTCCGCAGCCCAGGACTTCAAGCCAGCCAGTGTATTTACACACATTGCAGCCTTTTCCACCACACAAATTGCAGCTCACATCCATCTCAGCCGAAGGCTCGGTGAAAGGGAAATAGGATGGGCGCAAGCGTATCTTCGTTTTTTCGCCAAACATCTCGTGTGCAAAATATAGCAAGGTCTGTTTCAGGTCGGCAAACGACACATTTTCATCAATATACAAGCCTTCAATTTGATGAAAGATGCAATGAGCCCGTGCAGAAATTGCCTCATTCCGGAAAACACGTCCCGGACTAATCGTACGAATCGGAGGTTTGGAATGTTCCATTTCCCGAATTTGTACCGATGAGGTATGCGTACGAAGCAGAATATCCGGATTTTTTTGAATGAAAAAAGTGTCCTGCATATCGCGGGCCGGATGTTCCGGAGGGAAATTTAAGGCCGTAAACACATGCCAGTCATCTTCAATCTCAGGACCTTCAGAAATCGTAAATCCGAGCCGGGCGAAGATATCAATAATCTCATTTTTAACGATGGATATAGGATGCCTGGTGCCAAGCTCATCCGGATAGCCCGGTAGCGTAAGGTCCATTCCTCCTTTCCCATGGGAAGCCACTTCCAGCGCAGCTTTTAACTCGTTTACTTTATTCAGCGCTTTATCTTTCAGCTCATTCAGCATCTGCCCGACAAGCTTTTTATCTTCATTTGGAACAAGCTTAAAATCAGCAAATAAAGCAGTTACAAGTCCTTTTTTTGATAGTAATTTAATTCTGAAATTCTCGATTTCGTCCGGATTAGACGAATGAAAGGATTCTACTTCAGTCAGTAATTCTTTTATCTTAGTAATCATAATGTGCTATCAATCAATTAATTCTTGATGATTTTGACTTTCATGGCCACGTCTTTAACCGGGCGATTATTTTTATCAGTTTCCATCGCAACGATTTTCTCAATCACATCCATGCCTTCAATCACTTCCCCAAAAACGGTATAAGCACCATCCAAATGTGGCGTTCCACCAACCGTTGCATACGTTTTCAATTGCTCTTCGGTATAAGTTAATTTAATGAACTGTTTAAGATTCTCGCTTTCGTTGGCTTCAATTTCAGCAATCACTTTATTGATGCCATCGGTGTCCTGAGCCTTTTGTAGTTCTTCAACTCTTTTCCGATACGCTTCATTTTCAGGCTTTGCTAAAAACTCACGGATGAAAGTGAATTTTTGCTGTTGACTGCCACGCTCCTGAAATAATTTTAAGTCAGCTTCGGTAAATATCTTACCCTGAACAATATAGAACTGAGATCCTGAAGACTTTTTCTGAGGATTAACCTGGTCTCCTTCACGGGCAGCAGCCAAAGCACCGCGTTTATGATACAAACCGGGAACAATTTCAGCCGGGATTTCATAACCTGGACCACCGTTGCCAAGCAATGCACCAGGCTCTGCACCTTTCGATTGCGGGTCGCCACCCTGAATCATGAAATCTTTAATGACACGATGAAATAAAGTACCATCATAAAAACCTTCTTTCGCTAATTTCAGGAAATTATCCCGATGCAAAGGCGTTTCATTGTACAATTTGATTTTAATGACGCCATATTCAGTTGTTATTTCAACGATTGGCTCACCTTTGGCAAGCATTTCTTTCGTTGCTCCCAGGGTTAAAATCAGTGCCAGAATTAGCAGTCCACGTATTCCAAGTTGTGATAAAGTTCTCATAAATTATCTATCTTATTAAAAATCAATATTTTAAATTATATACGACATAAATAACTGTCAAAACTACAAATTTATTGAGCAACACGATGAATTTTTAGAAAGATGCAACAATTTTTAAGATGATTTCCGCAATTCAATATCATGAATTGTCCCGAATCGCTCCGCTCTCGGGATTTCGCTCCGCTCAATTGATTTGTTTAACCGCAGGTCGTATTTCCTCTTTCCTCCTTCCTCCTTCATTGAATTGTTGATTTGTTGATTCGTTTATTTGTTTATTTGTCCCGAATCGCTTCGCTCTCGGGATTTCGCTGCGCTCAATTGATTTGTTTAACCGCAGGTCGTATTTCCTCTTTCCTCTTTCTTCCTTCCTCTTTCCTCCTTCATTGAATTGTTGATTTGTTGATTCGTTTATTTGTTTATTTGTCCCGAATCGCTCCGCTCTCGGGATTTCGATGCGCTCAATTTATTTGTTTCACCGCAGGTCGTATTTCCTCTTTCCTCCTTCCTCTTTCCTCCTTCCTCTTTCATTGAATTGTTTATTCGTTGATTCGTTTATTTGTTTATTTGTCCCGAATCGCTCCGCTCTCGGGATTTCGCTGCGCTCAATTGATTTGTTTAACCGCAGGTCGTATTTCCTCTTTCCTCCTTCCTTCCTCTTTCCTCCTTCCTCTTTCCTCTGGCCGAAGGCCGTTCCTCTTTCCTCCTTCCTCTAGATTCTTCACTCCACTTCGTTCCGTTCAGAATGACGGGGGTTTTTGGGGGTCATTCGTTTATGACCCGAGCAGCAGTCAATTGGCTGGTAGTGCTTTAAGACAGATGTAAGTAACTCTCTCAATGACGGGAGACTATCATGTACGGTTCTCCCGAAAGTCGGGACAAATGGTCTGAAGCTTGAGCCAGGCAACACCTTGACGAAAGAAAGAACTAAGACATTTAATAGTAAATAATGCGAGATTTGATTAAAATCTCGCATTATTTACTATCTTTGTTATAAAAATGTAAAATGATTGAATCTGCTCCTCCCTATAAACAAGATGATAATACAATATCCTTGTTGGTTACTTTGCAGTTTAATGGAACTTTAAAGGATATACAGGATGAATATTTGTATTGGGATAAAGTAAAATATAAATCCAGGAATCCGGCCGAACTCTGGAACGCAGTTAAACTTCACCGTAAAATTAAAAGTAATGCGGTAGTATTTGGAGGATATAGGTTTTTTTATGTCGTAACTGATTATATGCAGAGAGCATTACACCAATTTGATATGCATATAGGAGGAACATTAGGAAGTAATATTGAAATCGCAGAATCTGATAAAACTAAATACATAATTAGCTCCATAATGGAGGAGGCAATTTCTAGTAGTCAAATGGAAGGGGCAAATACTACTAGAAAAAAGGCTAAGGAGATGATTCAAAAGGAACAAAAACCTAAAAACAAATCTGAGCAGATGATTATGAATAATTTCATAACCATGAAACACATCGTTCAGCACAAAAACGAAGATATTACACCTGAGAAAATACTATATATTCATAAACTAATGTCAAATAAAACTTTAAATGATATTGAAGATGAAGGAAGGTTTAGAGATCATAATGAAGTTCATGTTGTTAATCATTTAAATAGTGAAATTATACATACTCCACCCACAAATGAAGAATTAGAAAAGCTAATTAATGACTTGTGTTTCTTTTTTAATACTGATACCAAAGAATTTATACATCCAATCATAAAAGGATGCATTATACATTTTATGGTTGGTTGGATACATCCTTTTGCAGACGGAAATGGACGTACTGCACGAGCTTTATTTTACTGGTATATGTTAAAAAAAGGTTATTGGCTAACAGAGTATTTGTCTATATCGAGAATAATAAAAGATACCAAGAATCAATATGAAAAGGCTTATATATACACAGAAAACGATGAGAATGATTTAAGCTATTTTATAACATATCACGTAAAGACCATGGAAAAGGCATTTGATGCTTTAAAAGAATATATAAATAGGAAGCAAAAAGAGGTTTTTCAGGCTGCTAAATTTATGAAAATTCCATTTGTTAATGAAAGAATGGCTCAGATTCTTAAAGTACTTCATGACGATCCTGATAGAATTTTAACCATTAAAGAAATCGAGAATAGATTTAACATTTCTAGCTTTACAGCCAGGACAGATTTAAAAACACTTGTAGAATTAGGATTTTTAGAAATAATTCAAGTCAATAAGAAAAAGCAAAATTTTATAAAATCAAAAAACTTTGAAGAAATTCTAAATAAACTAAAACTATAAGTCGGCGATTTCCTATCGCTCGGCGAAATCATTAATAATTTACCATTAACCATTAGCGCGCCCCGAAAGCTTTCAGCGATTTTTTCCGGCCAGCTCTTTTTATAATTTACGATACTGAGTATATAATTATTTAGAAGAATGAATCGTAAAGAGTTCTAATTCTGACAGATACGAGACACAGTCTGGTTATGTTGATCTAT
>JAIPAR010000022.1 GCA_021739985.1 Bacteroidales bacterium
GGTGTATGCGATGGCTCAGGCCCAAAAGGTAAAATGAATGGACGTCCCAACTAATATCAGCTCCATTTACTAACGCCAGCAGGTGTCCCAAAAGGCACCTGCTTTTTTTTCGACCAACTGGTAGGTTTTTCGACCAGATGGTCGAAAATTGGCCTGTATTATCTTCCTATAAAACTCATTATTATCTTGATTATCTATTACTTATAAAATCTGGCAAATTAATTGTATATTACCCAAACAAATTTATTATAAATGAAAACCTTTATCAAAAGAAAGTGGCCGGTTATAAGATTACTGTTTTTCTTGCTGCCGGGGATTTTGCAACCAAAGACTCACGAAGCTCAGGTAAATTTTGCCGTTGATATCTCCGAAACCTATGATGATAATATTTTTTTATCTGTTACACCACAGCGGGACTTTCTATCGGATGCCTCGCTGGGCATATATTTTCAACCCAAAGACAGTGCATTAAATTTCCAATTTCACTCCAATTATTTTGCTTATGCCACCAATAGTGAGCGAAATCTTCTGATGAACAAAATTCACTTTTCTTATTATATACCCCTGGATACGGCCAAAACAAATAGTTGGAATGTTGGAGGGAACTGGAGCGACCGAATTAACTCAGACATTTACAATTACTATAATTACAACCAACTTTACGGCTACACTTCCTTCTTCTTTAAGCTTAATGAAACCCGATTAAAAACAGGATATAATATTCGTTACCGGGATTTTGCCAACTATCCGGATATCTCAAATCTTCAACAATACCTCTATATTCAAGCACATCGATCTTTCCCTTCACGAACCACTCTAATTTTGGAAGCCAATTTGGGGATGAAAACCTTTCAAGGAGAAGATTCTGTTATTCAGGTCGATTCATCAGGCAAATACCACAATCAGGGATTAATTACTATCGAAGGGGAAAATATCAATTTAGTTCACCTTTTACTGATGGGAAGAGTTGCCCAATCTCTGCATGACCGGGTTGGACTTTATGTACAATACAACCAGCAAATCAGTTTAATTGAGAAAGGGTCTTATTTAAATGGAAGTGAATTTTATCAGGATGAAGAACTATTCGATGATCCATTTAGTTACGAGAACTCCGAAATAATTTCAAGACTGTCAATTATGCTACCCAACTCATTTTCGATTGAAACAGGTCCTACTTTATCTTATAAAAATTATCTAACCGAAAAAGCTTATCTTTCGGCTAGTGATACCCTCGCCTTAGGCAGCGAAAGGCAAGATACCAAGTTTAGTTATTCCTTTAATCTGGATAAAAAATTCAACATAAAAAAAACAAGTCGGATGAAATCATGTAAGCTATATGCCCGCTATTCGTTTGTATCCAACACTTCGAACAGCTATTGGTATAATTATAAATACAATGCTTTAACCATCGGCCTTTCGGCTACTTTTTAACTACTTATTTGACTTAAAAACACGAATAAGATTATTCCTTTTCGAATACATGAATTGGAAATCTTTTAAATATAGACAGGAATGAAAGCAAGTGATTTTAATATTTTACTGATTGATGATGAGCCGGCTCAAATCACATCTATAAAATCTTTTTTAAAAAGAAGGCAATATTCCATTTATAGCGCATTATCCGGGGAAGAAGGAATCGAAATCGTTAAAAATCAACAGATTGATTTGGTCTTAACTGATTTCAGGATGCCAGACATGAATGGCGAAGAAGTGCTTCGCTCTGTTATGGCCATTAACCCGTCTATTAAAGTCATTGTAATAACAGCATTTAGTGATAGTAAAGATGCTGTGAATGTCATGAAAGAAGGCGCTTTTGATTATTTATCCAAACCAATTGACCTTGATGAATTAGAGATTCTGATTAAACGTGTACAGGAAATCAGTCAGTTAACTTCTGAAAATGAAATACTCAGAAATGAAATCTCAAAAACTTATCGCTCTTTCCAAATAATTTCAAACAGTGGCCAAATGGAAGAAGTTTTAAATACGGTTGGCCGTGTTGCAGGAAGTAAAGCAACTGTTCTTATCCGTGGAGAAAGCGGAACGGGAAAAGAGCTGATTGCCAAAGCCATCCATCAGGCTAGCCCGAGAAGGAACGAACCTCTTATAACCGTTAATTGTGCATCGCTTTCCGAAAGTCTGCTGGAAAGTGAGCTATTTGGACATGAAAAAGGCTCCTTCACGGGTGCTATTTCGCAACGTAAAGGAAGATTTGAACAAGCCGATGGTGGAACCTTATTTGTTGATGAATTAGGAGACATTCCTCTTTATACTCAGGTGAAATTACTAAGAGCCCTGCAATTTGGCACCTTTGAGCGTGTGGGGGGAAGCAAAACAATTGAAGTGAATGTCAGAGTGATAGCTGCAACCAATAAAAATCTGGAAGACCTGATTGAAAAAGGACTGTTTCGCGAAGATTTATTTTACCGCATTAATGTGGTTACCATACAGTTGCCGTCACTCAGAGAGCGAAGAATTGATATTCCTTTATTGGTAGATCATTTCATCCATAAATATGCGACTCAAAATGAAAAGAAAATAAACTCAATTAGCAAGGAAGCAATTGCCATGTTGATGCAGTATTCATTTCCCGGAAACATCCGCGAACTCGAAAATATCGTTGAGCGAGCCGTTATCATGGCCAGGGACCAGGTAATCAGCTCCGATGATTTGCCAAAAACTCTTTTTGATGTAAATCATCAGCAATTATTGAATCCAAATGACTTTTCCATCAGTTTACCCGAAAAGGTAGAAAGTTTTGAGAAACAAATGATTATAAAAGCTCTGGAAATCAAAAATGGAAATCAAAGTAAAGCCGCTGAAATGATGGGAATTACGGAAAGACACTTACGCTCGAAAATGCAAAAACTAGGAATTACAAATTACTTTAAATAGCCCAGGCCATGACCTTGTCCCAACTATCCAATCTTCTTAAAACAATTCAAATGAAAGCTATACTGAAAATTGTTGCGACACTGTTCGCCGTATTTAGCACCACTCTTTTGAGTGCCCAGGCAGATACAACCAAAGTGATGAAAGAAAATCATCCACAAAAATTTGTTGACAAAAATGGAGACGGATATAATGACAATGCTCCAGACGATGACGGCGATGGGATTCCCAATGGAATCGACCCGGATTACAAACCGGGAAAACGGAAACAAAACAAGCGGACACAATTTATCGACCTGGACGGAGACGGAATCAATGATAATCTTCAGACAAAAGATGATAACGCTAAAAATGGCAACCGAGATAATCTGCAAAAAAATGGAGAGAATTCCTTGCAGGAAGAGAAAGGGAAAAATCGCCATAAAGGGAATGGTGGCAAAGGATGATTTAAGAGACAAAGCTTATAGGTTATTGCCTGGCCGGCATCAGAATACCAGACAGCCAATTACAATTCACACAATAAAGTCCCATGTGAACTTTTTAGCGATAGGAAGGTCGTAAAAGCTCCGTCCTCATTCCTTCTTCCTCGTTTATCTGCAACTTTCTTGTATTTTTGCGTGTTATACCTAAAAACTATCATGCTTACCCAACTACTTCCAATTTCTGCCTGGAGCAAGCAACTGAACGATGAGCACCTGTTTATTGCCGGCCCATGCAGTGCTGAATCCCGTACTCAAATGCTGGAAACTGCACATTTAATACGGAATATACCGGCAATCCGGGCATTTCGTGCCGGCATTTGGAAACCTCGAACCCGCCCCGGAAGCTTTGAGGGTATAGGTGAAAAAGGACTGGAATGGCTTCGTGAAGTGAAACAAGAAACAGGATTACTTACCGCAACTGAAGTAGCTTATCCCGACCATGTAGAAAAATGTCTTCAATATGATGTCGATATTCTTTGGATTGGAGCGCGTACGACCGGGAATCCCTTCTCTGTTCAGGAAATTGCCGAAGCGCTGCGAGGAAGTGACAAAATCATATTGGTAAAAAATCCAACTAATCCCGATTTGGATTTGTGGATTGGCGCCATCGAGCGTTTTGCAAACACCGGAATCACCAAGCTGGGAGCAATCCATCGCGGTTTTTATCCGTTCGAAAAAACGCGCCTTCGCAATATCCCCAAATGGGAATTAGTGATTGAACTTAAGCGCTTGTATCCTAACCTGCCGATTATCGGTGATCCGAGCCATATCGCAGGTTCTCCTGATTTTATCGAGGAAATAAGTCAAAAAGCCCTCGATTTGAATTATAATGGATTAATGATTGAATCCCATATAACTCCAAAACTTGCCAAAAGTGATGCAGCGCAGCAAGTTACACCTGCCTGGCTAGCAAATATGCTTGAACGCCTTCAAATTCGTACAGAAATTTCAGACAATCCAATCATCATCGATACGCTGGAACAATTTCGTCAACAAATCGACTCCATCGATCATCAGCTTATTGAACTACTTGCTCAGCGATGTGATATCTCCCGAAAAATCGGAAATTACAAACATGAACACAATCTCTCGATTTTCCAGCTCCGACGTTGGGAAAACATTATCCAATCCCGCATTAAACATGGAAAAGAGTTAAATCTTCCCGAGGAACATCTCAGTAAACTGCTTCAAACCATCCATAAAATGTCGATACAATTACAAAGCAGTGGAGACAATTAAATCACTCTAGCCTCAAACCTGATTATTCTTCCAAATCTTATCAACTATTACCTAAAATCTTTGTAGAAAGGAGCCCGCAGGCTGCGTAAATGTCTTCGCCGCGGGATTTGCGGATGGTGGTGAGAATCCCTTTTTTATTCAGTTCATCCTTGAAGGCTTCAATCCGCTGCTCATCACTGCTTTGGAATGGTGCGCCCGGAATGGCATGAAAACGTATCAGGTTGATGCGGCATTTGATGCCGTTCAAAATCCGGCTTAACTCCTTGACATGAGCCGGCGTATCATTTAAATCTTTAAAAACAATATATTCGAACGATACCCTGCGCTGCCGCCCAAAATCCCAGCTACGGATCTCATCAAGCACCTCTTTAAGCGGATATATGTGCTGTATCGGCATAAGTTGCCTGCGCTCTTCATCAAAAGGACTATGCAAACTAACCGCCAAATGAGCATCGCTGCGTTCCAGAAACTCTTTCATCCCCGGAATAATGCCAATGGTGGAAACCGTGATGCGTTTTGGACTCCAACCATAACCCCATTCAGCGGTTAAAATTTCAAGACTCCGCATGACATTGGGCATATTGTCGAATGGCTCGCCCATCCCCATATACACGATATTGCTTAGCTCACGCCCTTCGGGAAGGCTTTTAATTTGATTGATGATTTCGCCGGCGGTAAGATTGCCCTGGAAACCTTGCTTGCCGGTCATGCAAAATAAACATCCCATTTTGCAGCCCACCTGGGTGCTTACACATAGCGTTTTTCGCTCTTTTTCAGGAATATAGGCAGCTTCAATGAACTTCCCGTTCGCAGCCGGAAAGAGGTATTTTTTAGTTCCATCCACGGATTCCTGAACAGTGAGATAGGGTTTGAGGCCAATTTCATAGCTTTCGGATAGCTTTTCACGAAACTTAACGGACAGATTGCTCATCTCATCAATCGATTGCACATCTTTTTTATAGAGCCAATCGCTAAGCTGATTGGCCACAAATGGCTGTGCACCAAGCTCTTTCACAATAGCTTTCAGTTCATCCGGTGTTTTTCCAAGCAATGCTTCCATATCAGAAATAAATTTCGGCATGGATGTTTTTAAAGGAAATTCCTTTGGAAATCAGGATATCACGAACTTCCACAACCATCTCTGCCCGTCCGCAAAGATAGAATTGTTTATCAAGCGGCAATTCATCAGCCTGGAGCAACCAGTCACTTACCCGACCCGGGAAACATCCTCCGGCACCGGTAGAGCTGCAGGGGACATAGCGATTCGATAAGGATTCGCGGAACTCTTCTGAAAAATAGAAAGAAGCTGAATCACGCGCCCCGTGCAGGAAAAAAGCATCTTTTCCTTTCCCTGAACGCAACATCGAGCGAAAAGGAGCCAGACCGGTTCCGGTGGCAATCCAAAAGCAGCCGGGAGTTACATGGGTATAGTTCCCAAAGGGCCGGGAACTATATACCGTATCGCCCTGAGCTAACCCGCTGAGTGCAGGCGTTAATTGGCCGTCATCTTTGCGGGTAAAGAGGATTTCCAGCTCCTTATCGTTTTCGCCGGAAGCAATGGAGTATAAACGCGGCTCCAGCGAGAGTCGAGTGCTCAGACCAATCACCTGGCCGGCCTCAAAATCATAGCGCCGGGGGAGACGAAGAATGAATCCACCACCTCCAATTTCTTTCAAATCAATGATTTTCTCCGGAAAAAGCTCCAACTTTTTCACCGCCGAAATACCTGTACCCATCGTGTTATTTCTTTTGCAAGGCGAGGAGTGCTGCAGACTTGTCAAGATGAAGCTGCTCTTGCAAAGCTTCCAGAGAGGCAAATTTCACCTCATCCCGCAAACGCGCCACAAAATATACCTGCACCTCTTTGTCATACATATCACCCTCAAAATCAAACAAATGTACTTCAATGCTCTGGCTATGTTCCGGGTGCTCCAGCGTGGGACGATAACCCACATTCAACATTCCCTGATAGCGCGAACCTGCATATTCCAATACAACCGCATACACTCCATGAGCCGGTATCAGTTTATGCTCGTCCGAGCAATCCAGATTGGCCGTCGGAAAGCCCAGTGAGCGCCCGATTTGATGCCCTGAAACAACTTTCCCCAGCAGAAAATAAGGATAGCCTAAATAATCAGCGGCCTGCTCCACTTGTCCGGCTTGCAACAAATTACGTATGATGCTGGAACTGAGCTCGGTATCTCCTATGCTATAAGCAGTTTGCTTCTCAATTCCGAAAGGTTTATCCGGCATGCAAAGAGCTAAATCTTCCACACAACCCATTCGGTCTTTTCCAAAATGATGATTAAAGCCAACCAGCAGATAATCAATCTCCAATTGCTTCACCAAAAAATCGGCAATAAACTCACAGGCCGTTTGCTGACTAAATGCGTAAGTAAAAGGTATTACCAACACATGGTCGATAGAAAGCTCTTCGAGTAAGCTTAGTTTTTCATCCAGGGTATTTAAATAGAATAGTCCTTGTGGATTGGGATACAGCACTTTACGAGGGTGCGGCCAAAAAGTAATCAACAAGGATGGTCGGTTCCGTTCGATTGAAAGTTCGGTGAGACGACCCAGCAACTGCCGGTGCCCCCGATGCACACCATCGAACATTCCCATGCAGCTTACCGGATGCAATCCGGCTAAAGTCTCGGTGGAATGATGAATCCTCATCGTTTGACGAAAATGCTTCCGTGTGTATGACCTGTAGTTTGCAGGAAATATATACCGGGCTGTAAATCCCCGACAAAAATGGGTGAATGGCAATTTTCAAGACTCAGCATGGTTTCGCCGAGCATATTTACAATGCGTATCAAGCCTTGCGGATAGGTATTTAAAGTGATAAAATCATCCGCAGGATTAGGAAATAGCACAATCCCATACGGGGACTTGATTTCGGAAACAGATACAGAGGCTTTCACATATACCTGAAAATCAGCTTCCTGAGCAGGAGAGTAAGCATTTCCATACGTTACACTAAAACTGAACAGACCTGTATCGATTGCAGCCGGCTGCCCTGAAAAATCAGCGCTATTATCCAAATGGTCCGTAAATCCCAACCATCCGGGAGTTCCTAAAGCTGTGAAACTTATCGCGTTAGCATAATCATCCACCGCACTTAGATGCAAACTATATAATTCGCCTACCAAAATCGTATCCACAGGAGTTTGATAACTCAACTCAGCCTGCGGATAATCATCTCCAAAAATAAGCATGGCAAATTCGGGATGATCAATATAAGGATTCCGATTATGCTGAATGCCATACACGGCATTGTTTCGGGCAATTTCCTTGGCACTCACCGGATCCTTGATATGCCACTCCATCAGCAAATTCTTAGTCCATGAAAATAATTCCGCGCCATCGGTGGCCTCGGTAGTTAACCAGCCGGAATCTTCGGTATAATAACGGGTAGCCATATAAAAAAAGGTACGTGCAAAATCACCTTTGTATGCGTCAATGGGTTCAAACACCGTTCCTGAATAGCCCGGATACACACAATTCCCTTTCTTACTGCCATTCTGGGAAGTCCAGGTGGCTGTCCCAACTTCACCAAAAGCATAATTTCCCCGTTGACCATTTACATAACCATCGGTAGGATAAATATGAAACAAATCCGACACCATGGGAGAGTTGGAATTGAACCAGGACTGAGGCCAGGAATGTTCGCGGTTGTAGCAATCGGCTTCGCCGGAATAATTCCCGCATTGGTCGCTGCTAAAAGTAAATTCATAGGGTGGAGTGCCGCCCGGAACATCCGAATACATATCCCAAACCTTTCCATTCGATTTTTTATCCGTCGTTTGTACATGTGTCCAAATCGATGTATAAGAAATGCTGGTGTGATTATCTATAATGGTATGCAGCGCCGAACGCAATGCCGTCCCTTCCAAACCCTCAGTCCCGTCATAATATCCCGAAGGAATTTGTCCGGACACCTGCAATAAGCCGGATACAAACATCAACAATAAAAAATACTTACTCATGGTCGGTCAAAATTAGCCTGCAAAGAAATAAAAAATTGTGGCTGAAATCCTTTCCAATAGAAAATTGACTAATTCGGACTATTCGGAGATAATGTGATTGTAAATGTTTAATTTTGCTATGGTAATTTCATTAAAATGAGAATCAAACGTATTAATATAAAGAATTTCAAAGGGTTTCAAAATGTAAGCTTTGATTTGGAATCTAATTTTACAGTGTTTATTGGAGATAATGCAAAAGGTAAAACAACGGTATTAGATGCTATTGCAATTGCTGTAGGTTGTTTTTTAAGAGGAATTGATGTAGCTAAACAAGAAGCAAGGGGAATTGAGAAAAGAGAGATTAGGATTCACACCATTGATGGCCAACCTCGTCCTCAAATTCCGGTTGAAATTGAAGCGTTTGGCGAGGTTGGAGGGATTCAATTAAATAATGGGTGGAAAAGGACAGTTAATAAATTATCAAAAAAGACTACAGCCACTTTTGTCCATGCTAAAAATATTGAAAACATTGCAGTTAGCATGCTAAATCGAAGCAGAAAAGAAGGAAATGTTACTTTTCCTGTCATTGCATATCATGGAACAGGCCGGCTTTGGGCTGTGCATGAAGAGAAGAAATCTCCCTATAAAAAACAAGGCGAAGGAGTTGAAATTGCATATTTAAGATGTCTTTCTCCTAAATCTTCAAGTAAGGAATTTCTTTCCTGGTACAAGACTTATGAAGACGAAATTAGAAAATTTGACTTGGATTCAGATAAAGTACTATTGAAAACCTTTAATAAAGCTATAATGGCAATGATTCCTGATAATCATTGGACTGAAATGGCTTATAGTTTTAAAGATGAGGACATTATCGGCCTATTTAATAAGGATAACAATACAGAGAAACTTCTTTATAGCCAACTAAGTGATGGCTATAGAAACCTAATTGGCATGGTTGCCGATATTGCCTTCCGTTGTATCAAACTTAATCCGCATCTAGGTGCACTCGCAGTTGAAAAATCTCCGGGAATCATTTTAATTGATGAATTAGATTTGCACCTGCATCCAAAATGGCAAAAGCAAATTGTTCAGGATTTAAAAGAAGTCTTTAAGAATATGCAATTTGTTGCCACAACGCATTCTCCTTTTATAATTCAGAGTTTGAAATCGAGTGAACTTATCAATCTTGATAATATTTCACAGTTGGATACAGACCCGTATAAGTATAGTATTGAGGAAATTACAACAAGTGAAATGGGGGTACAGAACGTGTTACGAAGTAAACAGTTTTTAACCATGCAAAATCTTGCGAAAGAATACTTTAATCTTATTAGAGATAAAGCCGATTCAAACAAAATTCAAGCTGCGAAGCTCCTTTTGGATAAATTGCGGGTTGAATATAATAGTGACCCTGCCTATGTCGCTCTTTTAGAATCTGAATTCCCTCATTAATAGGCTGTTATGAGACCAATAGTCAAGACAGAAAAGTTTGATGAAAATGGCAGTCCATTGTTGTACAATCCATGGACAAGTGCGAAGCAAGATTTAGTAGATGAATTAGGAGACTTTTGTTCGTATTGTGAAAAACAGGTTGACCGATCATCATTATCAATTGACCATATTCATGGTATTAAAACAGTTGATTTAAATGGAATTTATTTATATGATAATTTAAAATTCAGATGGGATAATTTCCTTCTGGCTTGTAAGAATTGTAATAGTATTAAAGGAATTAAAGATATTGAGGACTTAGACCCCTTTATGCCTCATTTACATAATCTTTTGTTTTATATTGAAATAGGTGAAGGCGGTATGATTTTCCTAAAGGCAGACATTGCCGGAAAAAAGCGAAAAAGAGCTCAGACTTTTATTAATCTAATCGGACTTGACCGTAGCCCGGGTCATCCCGATTATTCATCAAAGGATGATAGATGGGAGTATCGATTGAAAGCCTTCGATATTGCTTCTCGCTACAAGAAAAAATATCTGGCTAATCCGAAAGAGACTGATGTTGAAACAATTTGCAGACTTGCCGGATGTAATGGCTTTTTTTCAGTTTGGTATTATATATTTAAAGACTATCCGGAAGTTGTAAAAATTCTCCTAAATGGATATTTCAGTGAGACAGAATTTTGCAACCCTTTTCGGGGAACTTCTTTAGAGTCCTTTGATCTAAGAGATTATCATGTAATCGAAAGAATATAGCTTAATCGAAGATATTGCATTAAAACTTAAAGTGGTTTTATAACATTCCAACATCTGATTATTATCATGTTGGGTACCCGAACATATTTATATATTTGCATTTGTTTGGTCATGTATTTTTCGTTTGAAATGCATGATTTCAAATCGTACATAGTTGGACTGATTATTATTGAGATTATTTGTGCTATGAAAATTAATGAGTTACGGGTTGACCAATTAGAACTGGCAGCGAATATGCTGAAAGCAATTGCGCATCCTATGAGGATTGCTATCCTCACCATTTTGGAAGATGGAAATACGCTTACAGTTACAGAAATTCATGAGCAGTTGGGGATTGAACAGAGCACAACTTCCCATCACCTGGGTATTTTGAAAGATAAAGGAGTATTGGCTTCCCGGCGTGAAGGAAAAAATACCTATTACTTCCTGAAGCATCCTAATCTGGGCAATATCGTTGGATGCGTATCCGAATGTACCGAGCCTTAATGGGCTTCCAGCCAATTATTTCCCTCTCCGCAATCAACCTGCAGAGGAACCGATAAAGGTACCGCCTGCTCCATTTCGAACAGTACGATTTCTTTTACTTTCTCCAGCTCCGGCTTATATACATCAAAGTTTAATTCGTCATGCACCTGCAAAATCATCCGCGAACGAAGCTTCTCTTCTTCAAAGCGTTTATGTATGCGTATCATGGCAATTTTAATGATGTCGGCCGCTGAGCCCTGAATAGGTGCATTGATGGCGTTTCGCTCAGCCATCCCGCGCACCACCGCATTCCGCGAATGAATATCCGCCAGCTCGCGCCGTCTCCCCAGCAAAGTAATCACATAACCCTTATCCCGTGCTATCCGAATGCTGTAATCCATATAGCTTTTCACCGCCGGATAAGATTCAAAGTAGCCGTCTATCAAGGCTTTACCCTCGCTCCGAGATATCGCTAATCGCTGCGATAAACCAAAAGAGGATATCCCGTAAATGATGCCAAAATTGGCGGTCTTGGCTTGTCCGCGCATGTCGCGCGTTACTTCTTCGATGGGAATATGAAAGATTTTGGCGGCCGTAGCAGCATGAATATCTTCCCCATTTCGAAAAGCTTCCAACAATGCTTCATCCTGACTCAAATGCGCCATCAGCCTTAATTCAATTTGCGAATAGTCGGCCGAGAAAAAAAGATGCTCCGGCGAACCGGCTACAAAGGCTTTCCGCAATTCCCGCCCTTGTTCTTCCCGTATCGGAATGTTTTGCAGATTGGGATTTACCGAGCTCAGCCTGCCGGTAGCCGCTACTTCCTGCTTATAATTCGTGTGAATGCGCCCGGTTTTCGGATTAATCAGCAATGGCAAGGCTTCGACATAAGTGGATAAGAGTTTTTTATAACCGCGGTAGTCTAATATTTTAGAGATGATAGGATGTTTTTCAAGCAACAAACTCAGCGTCTCTTCATTGGTGGCATATTGCCCGGTCTTGGTCTTTTTAGCCTTATCGTCCAGTTTCAGATGCTCAAACAACACATCACCCAGCTGCTTGGGCGAGCTCACATTGAAACTCATCCCTGCGAGCTGAATTATTTCTTCTTCTACCTTGATAATCAGCTTGGTAAGTTCCTGGCTAAAGATTTTCAGGTTTTCGGTTTCCAGCTTAACACCGGTCTTTTCCATCCCCGCCAGCACCGGAATCAACGGGAATTCAATTTCATTCGCCAAATCGAGCAAATTATTGACTTGCAGTTCTTTATGAAGCCAGTCTTTCAACTGTAGCTGCACATCTGCTTCTTCACTCAGGTTTTGGGTGGCCGATACCTGATAGTTTAGCGCCGTCTGAGCCAGAAAATCCAGCGCATGCTTCTGTTCCGGATGCAGGAGATAATGTGCCAGCAGCGTGTCGAAAAGCTTGCCTTTCACCTGAATACCGTAATAACTTAGCAAGATAATCAGACTCTTAATGCCGTGTCCAACTTTTTCTACTTGCGGATTCTCCAGGATAGGTTTCAGCAAATTTAGCCGTTCCTGAATGGCTTCCCTGGATACTTGCAGATTGATTTCCCGGGCCTGATGCTTTTGCCAGGAAATCCCCAGTCCCATGATTTCAGCACGGTTTGGGTCGATATGGTTCATGTGGATACTCAGACTGATGGACTTGACAAGTTTCATATCCTCCACCAGGATTTGTATCTCTTCCAGGCTTTCTATTTTTTTAAATTGATGGGGAATCGTTTCAAGACTGAGCATGGAAGTGGGCAAACCTTGACTTTCCCCAAAAAGATTTCCCTGAAACCAACCTCCGGGCGCTGGACTTGCAGTGGTAGAAGTGCTTGATAACGAAGGATTTGTCTCAAATTGAATGGTGCCGGAGGTGTCACGTCCGCCATTAGTTATCTGTCCGGCCTGCAGCAACTTATTGCTCATCGTTCGGAATTCCAGTTGCTCGAACAAAGCTTTCAGCGCTTCTATATTGGCCTGTTGACGTTTGTACAAAGCGGCATCAAACTGCACCGGCGCATCCAACACAATGGTAGCCAGCTTTTTCGACAAGAGCACCTGCTCGCGGTTTTGTTCCAGGCTTTCTTTCATCTTTCCCTTTAATTCGTCCAGATGCTCCAGCAGGTTCTCGATACTTCCGTACTGACTAATCAGCTTTTGGGCGGTCTTTTCCCCAATGCCGGGAGCGCCCGGAATATTATCGGAGGCATCTCCCCATAAACCCAGTATATCAATTACTTGCAGCGGATGTTCAATCTGAAATTTGGCATTAATTTCGTTCACACCCCAGATTTCAAATTCCCCGCCACTTCGGCCCGGGCGATATATTTTGATATGCTCCTCGACCAATTGACTATAATCTTTATCGGGCGTCAACATAAAGACCTCAAAACCTTCGCCGGCTGCTTGTTTCGCCAGGGTTCCAATCACATCATCCGCTTCAAAATTCGGAGCTTCAATTACCGGAATATTATAAGCCTCCAGAATTTGTTTAATTAAAGGTATCGATAAGCGGATATCTTCCGGAGTTTCCTCGCGATTAGCCTTATAAGCAGGGAATAATTGATTGCGAAAGGTTCCCCCTTTGGGGTCGAAAGCTACGGCAATATGACTGGGTTTTTCCTGCGACAGGATTTGCTCCAGGGTCATGGTAAATCCAAAAATAGCGGAAGTATTGAGCCCTTTCGAATTGATTCTCGGGTTCTTAATAAAGGCAAAGTAGCTCCGGTAAATCAGCGCGTAGGCATCCAGCAAAAACAGTTTATCCATATCAATATATTCAGGCAGCAAGGTAGCAAAAAGTAATAATGCTTGAGTTTTTGATACATCTTTCTAAAAAAAACATTTTTTGTACAAGGTTCCAACTTTTTGACTGAGCGTGTATCTTTATCAGTAAATCAAAGTCATCATTTGTGGAACGCCAGCTTGCCGAAAACCTGTTTAAGTCTTACAGCCGGGGAATGTTAAATATCTCTCTCCGGATGCTAGGAAATCGGCAGGATGCAGAAGATGTCCTGCAAGACGCTATGATTCAGGCTTATACAAACTTAAAAAGTTTGAAATCGGTGGAGAGCTTTGGCCCCTGGATGAAACGAATTGTTATCAATCAATGCCTGCACTTTATCCGTGGCCGATTGAATTTTGCAGACCTACAGCTTGTCAATACTCCGGGAGAATCCGATGAAACCGACTATTATCAATTTTCGATGGAGGAGCTTAACAGCACGATTCAACAATTACCGGATGGATGCCGGATTGTCTTTAATCTGTATCTGCTCGAAAATTACTCGCATAAAGAAGTTGCCGAAATGTTGGGAATATCCGAATCAACATCCAAGAGCCAGTATCAGCGAGCCAGGCAACTACTTCAGCATCAACTTAAAAAGAAAATGAATCATGGATAATTTTGAACAATTCTTCACAGAAAATCGCCTCAAACTAGATGTTGAACCCTTACCGGAAGGATTTAATAATCAGATGATTGCGAATTTTCGGGCTGTAAGGCGGAAAAAACAAACTATCCGCTTATTTGCGGCCGCCGGCTTTTTGCTCCTCCTAGTGCCCGGCATCATGCTGCTTCAACCTTTCTTCAAACCCGAACCCGTCGCCCTTCAGGAAAGCCCCTCTTCCGCTGAACTAAGCATCTTAACCCGATTGCAACCTTATCAAACAGAAATAGAATCCTCCACGCAGTTCATCTCCCAACAAAGAGTGCCAACTGAATACTCCGTACAATTTCAGGATTTTTTGATTCAACTTCAAATCATTGATCGTCAACAGGATATCTACCAAAAACAAATCGATTCCTATGGCTATACCGAAGATATGATTCAACAAATCATGTACAACTACGAACTTAAACTTATGGTCTTGCAGAAGCTTCAAACCGAGATATTGAAAATTAATAAACTATCTAAAACTACCAATCATGAATACACAAACATTCAACTGGAAATATAAATGGCTGTTGGTATTAACCGGAATCAGCCTCTTTTTCCCCGGCTTTGCTCAAAGTACCTCCGAAAGCATCGTCCGCACCGGTAAAATCACATCCGATTGCGCGGTGTATATGGACTCCCCGGGCGTCTCCAGCGAAATTATCTCCTGGGCACAGAATGAAATCAAGGTGGAATATTCCTTACTAATTGAAGGGAAAACCCCTCAGGATAAAACTCAATTCCTGGCAGCATTTACCAAACAGCTTGAAAATCAGCTCAAAGAGGCCATCAATGGTCGTGTTCAGGCCAGTGTCCGCATGCAGGAAATCAATCAAAATAACTCATCCATTCGAATCCGGCTAAAAGATGATCCAAAAGAATATAAGCTAAGCAAATTCGAAGGAAGTCTCAAAATATGGGTTCCCGCCACTGTTCTTTTGCATGTGAGCTCCAATTTCAACGCCGTAAACGTAGGCAATTTCACCAATGATGTGTATATCGATATCAATAGTGCTGATTTTAAGCTCAGTAGCTGCAAAAAACTCATGGCAAAAATGAATTTCGCCGGCAATTCCACGGCAGGAAAGGTTGAAATGGCTGATATAGACTGCAACTCTTCAACTATTACAATTCAACAAATATTGCAAGATGTTAGTCTGAACGCAAATTTTTCCACGATTAGCATTGTTAAAATAGGGAACAAAGCCAATTTGAATCTAAACAGCAGCAGCTTTGAAACCGGCGATTTGGTTTCGTTGAATCTAAATGGAAATTTCGTTCGGAAATGTAAAGTTAATCAGGTTGAGACTGCTCAGATTGAAATAAATTCATCAGACTTTACGGCCAATCGAGTTAAAAATTTGAAGTTGCAGGGAGCCAATTTCAGCACCTTGCATTTGATTGAAGTAAGCGACTTAAGTATCTTAGAATCTTCGAGTTCTAATTTTAATATCACGAAACTCGGCACGCTGAAAGCTTCGGAGGCAAGCTTTTGCAATTTTAAAATTGGCACCCTCACCACGAGCCTGGTGCTGACAGCCTCCAGCGGCGATTTAAGCATTGATAATGTATTGCCCGGATTCAAAAACCTGGATATCAAAGGAACCTTCCTCAGCATGAATATCAAGCTGTCGCCAACGGCAGAATACACGCTCTTTGCTGATTTAACCTTTCCGGATTATGATTTTGGCACCCTTTCGCTCAACAAAGAAAAAGATGGCATGAATCACGAAATTATTCGCGGTACCAAAGGCACAGCCAAAGCAAGCTCCTCCCAAATTAACATCGCCTGCCAAAGCTGCGACTTAAAACTCAAATAAACTGCTGGTTAATGGTGAATGGTGAATGGTGAATTGTTAATGGTGAATTGTTAATGGTGAATTGTTTCGCCGAGCCCGTCCTCCTTCGTCTAGACCGAAGGTCGCTCGTCTTTTAAGAATTGTTGATTTGTTGATTTGTTTATTTGTTTATTTGTCTAAAAGTGCTCCACTCGAGGGATTCGGGACAAATCAACGATTAAACAAATCAACAAATCAACTTTTTTTATGGCGTTCCCCTGCGGGTCGAAGAAGAAACCAATCACAACCGAATCCCGAAGGGATGACAAGATTATAGCAAACAAGTTTAATCATTCAAAGCACACCTTCTCTAAGCGGTGAGAATCTATTGGATGAGGTAGATTAGTGAAAGTCCGGTTCTTATGCCTGACCAGTTGCTGGAAATTTTAGCAGAGTTCAAAAATAAGAACCCATTATCATCCTGTTTAAGTGGTGTTTTGCTTATCTGTATCGAATAACGTAATTTGAAATTTAATCTAAAAAATTTGTTGAACTGATAATTAAAATAAATCCCTGGTTCTGCATAATAATCAATTGATCTGAAGGAATAATTTTCATCAACATAAGATTCACCCCAAACACTTAAACGCTCATCAAGATTTAACTTCGTAAAGTGAGCCCCACCTTTTATCCCCAGCCAGATTGAGCTTTTATCATTAATAGAATGAATCTTATAATTAAAAAGCAATCCGGGTGAAATACTGTAAATTCTTGAATCCATCAAGTATTCTCCTGAATAATCCTGAGATGAAATCCTTGAACCTGTAGAGTTAAATGAAGTTGCCAACGCAAAGCTAATGTTTTCACGAACTTCCAGAATGGATAGGTCATAGAAAAAATAAGCAGGATAATTGGATACAATTTTTGAGTTAAATTCCAATCCTTCAAAAATTAAATCATTAAAATTTTCCAAATCACTCATCGCATAAGATCCAATTCCACACTCAATTTCAATTGCAGTATTCTGTGCATATCCCAGGTGAACAAAAGATAGTACCAGGCTCAGATTGATTATTATTCTCTTCATTTTACATTGTATTAATTCAGTTTTAGGCAGACTCCCATGCCACTGAGGAGATGATTTCCTGACAAAATGCAATTGGAATTGACAGATGAAGGGAACTCATATAAAATTGTTCCACCAGCTAAATCTCTGACAATCAAACTAAAGTCTTTATAGGATAATATTTGTTCGTTCTCAAAATCTATGTCCAAAATCTTATCTTCATCAACCAGAAATGAATTAATAATCTGAAGATCTGATAATCTTATTTTGTCAAATGTCTTGTTGTCTGCATTCCAGGCAACTGCTTCATTAGAGTCAGAAGAAGAGAAGCAAAAATAATTATAGACCGGTGGATCATTAAAATGATAGTTCCTTATATTCACAATATTACCATTGCTGTAACTATACAGATTAACTCTGTCTTGTGTGGCGATATAAAAATAATCTGCATCTCCAGATATATCGTAAAGATAACCGTTTGTGATTTCAAAGGTCGTCATAATGTTTTCTGATTCAACGTTATAAAAGTAGAGGACAGCATATTCTATAAATGTACATATCCCATTATTTGATATAAAGAACTTTGTCGGATTGGTGACAAAAGAGCTCATGTCGAGTACTTTAAAATCCTGTAAATTGCTTGTAGATCCGTAGATTAGATTTCGGTTGCTTCCAAAACAAGAAACATAACTTTTCCCATCGGGAGAAATTCTTGGTTGAAAATAATAATTAGTTCCAATTGGTGTCCCGGCAGGATCATACTTATATGTTTCTTCCATTCTTCCTTCTGCGATTGAGTATCTGTATAGATAATCATCAAAACCGAAAATCTCATCATCGTTGATCTTATGGGCATAAGCAAAGGCAGGAGAAGGATAGCCCACCTTATACTTTTGATAATCAGCTAAAAAGTTAATATGCGGATAGGTTAGGCTTTCATAATATGGATTGCTGTATTTAGGAGTCAATAACAATTTAAAGTATCTTTCTTCTCCAAAATAATTGCCGGGTATCGGAAAACCATCCAAGTAAATATCAGTTGTATTAAGAGTATGATCTCCTCCTGAATTCCCGGTTGTAATAATAATTATTGAATCAATTGCTGAATAATATTTAAGATTATCCCAGTTAATATAGAAATTGTTGTCATTATCGTAGGTTAATTTCAATTTGACTTCCCCTGGGACATCTACATATGAATAATGTTTATGCTCCTCTAAATAGATATCATAGTTTGCGCCTCTACCGACATAACCACTGTCGATAAACTCGGTTTCAGTTGTCTTACCAATTTCATAACCATTTTTAAAGATTGAATATTCATGTGATTCATCATTTTTTTTCTGCCATCGCAAAACCAGAAAACCATCCTTAACTGTTGTCGTTGTTGCATTGGAATGTGGTGTGTTATTCACTTTAATGACCCATTCTTTCTGGAAAAGCGAGCCTTCCAAGCCTAAACTGTCGGCAATACTGCCGGTGTTTGAACCAATTGCAACATCAATTCTGAGTTTGTGATAACCTTCATAAATAAAATCGTAGTTCATTTGAAATATTCCGTTACCAGATTCAACTCTTCCCCGGAAATAATCATCCACATAAAAAGAAATATAATTTATGCTATTGTTGGAGCTGGTAAAATTAAAATAGACAGTGCTATACATTAGTTCAATGGTGTCCTTATCCAATGACAAGTCCAGTTGAACTATATCTACCTGAGGGACATTGAAATTAGAGTCAAGATCCTGATAATAAACTTCATCGGTATTATAAATGCACGATTGAATTACAAATGCAAATGAGAGAAGAATCAAATATTTATTGAACATTGTATATGGAAATAAATTGAGCAAACCCAAAGATATAAAATATTCAGTTGTATGTTGTCAAGTTAACAAAATTGTAAAGTTGCATCCCCCGCTCGGCAAAGTTTAGCGAAGCGTAACTTTGTAAGGTAAGATAGCGCTTTAAATTTCTCAAAATAGTCTATCTGGCATTAACCTGTTATTTTTTGATTATCAAAAACTTATATGTTTTTTCTTTTGATTGTATGACAAACAAGAACAGACCTGATTTGAGAAAATTAAAGGATAATTCGGTTTGCTGGTTATTTAGTTTCTGTGAAAAGACAAGTTTTCCATTTGGCTCAAATACTTCAAGATTACTTCCCACTAATTCAGAAGGAATATTCAAATTTACAATATCAATGAAAGGATTAGGTGATATTGTAACTCCATGAGGCGTTTCAAATGTAGGAGTTCTAACCAAATTAGTTAACATGGCTGTATCTGAAGCGCAATTGTTGGTCCCAACAAAAAGCACATCGTAAGGTCCATTCCCGCTATACAAATGACTAATATCTGTGCCCTGCAATAAATAAATGGTACTGTCTCCATCCCCCCAATACCAGATATAATCAGCAAAGGGTGTACTAGTGGTTCCATTAACCAATAGTGTTGCATTTACAAATTCGATGTAACTAGCTGATACCTCTGGTTCCTCACACACATAAAAACAAGTATCCACCACGCCGCAATTATTCCAGGCTTTGAGACAGGGCGTGAAGGGGCCTTCCCATGAATAAACATGAGCTATTGTGGTATCTGGATTTGAAAATTGAAGACTATCTGCATCCCCCCAGTTCATAGACATTTGGATATATGGGGTGTTTGCCTGATAACTGATTTGAATTGTAGAGGATTCATAATTATCCAGACTCGTTTGGATTACCGGATATTCACACACATAAAAACAAGTATCCACCACGCCGCAATTATTCCATGCTTTGAGACAAGGTGAAAAGGGACCTTCCCAAGAATAGACATGAGCAATTGTAGTATCTGGATTTGAAAATTGAAGACTATCTGCATCCCCCCAATTCATGGACATTTGGATATATGGGGTGTTTGCCTGATTACTGATTTGAATCGTAGAGGATTCATAATTATCCAGACTCGTTTGGATAACCGGATATTCACAAACATAAAAACAAGTGTCTACCACGCCGCAATTATTCCATGCTTTGAGACAAGGTGAAAAGGGACCTTCACAAGAATAGACATGAGCAATTGTAGTATCTGGATTTGAAAATTGAAGGCTATCTGCATCCCCCCAGTTCATAGACATTTGAATATAAGGGGTGTTTGCCTGATTACTGATTTGAATCGTAGAGGATTCATAATTATCCAGAATCGTTTGAATAACCGGATATTCACATAAATAAACACAGGTATCCACAATGGCACAATTATTAACACTTTGAACGCAAAGGTTGAAAGGTCCTTCACTATTGTACTGATGAGAGAATAATGTATCTAATTGATTTATTGGGGTTGTAGAACTGTCCCCCCAATTAATTAGGGTTTGACTTGCCGATTGAACAGCTGAGCTGTGAATACTTACCATTGAGTTTGAATAATCCAGGATATTTACAAAGGGACTGGCAGGTGCTTCACATGTACAATCCGTATTCGTAAATGCAATTTTACCCAGGAAGAAATTGCGACCGCCTATAATGGATGTTGAATTACCATACCCATCAACAGCATTTCCATTCAGGGAGCCTCCCACATAAGCGTTCCCAAAATCATCCAGCGTAATGCTAAAAACCCTGGGTTGATTGGCACAAACAGCAGCTACCCCCCAGTTGAACTGAGTAAGTGCTGTATCCATTTCAACAATATATGGGTAGCTTGCAAAAGTTGAAGGTGTTGGAAAGATTGTATCTGTTGGTGTCATAGCGATGGTGACTCCACCGGCTCCGCAGCCAACCACTTTGTCTCCTTTAACAAATATCTCACCCGTCAGAATCACATCATCATGATGCAAATGAATCGCTGAAACAAACTCTCCATCACTCTTACGAAATCGGGCATATACTTTCGTTCTATCAAAATCATGGTCCGCTAAAGCATTATCGGTTGTTGGAAAGCCCATGAAATCAGAACCTGGATAGGACTTGGTCTCTCCAGAAATATAAAGGTACTTCTCATTTATGGCTGGACGACCAATAATTGTTTGATAAGTTGAGTCAAATCCATATCCTCTTACCTCTGTGTGCCATATATTATTCCCAAGCGTGTCATACTTCATAAGGTATCTTAATAATTCACCATTTGCCATATCACAAACTATCGTATCTGTACCAACGGTCATTGTATCAGGATATGAGCCTTCACACCAAAGGTAAATCGAATTATCCGTATCAATCACTGGGAAGAAATTGTAAGTAGCTGCGAGGCTTTCACTCATATCCATCCTGACAAGAGAGAGCAAATCTCCATTTTCCTTATCGAATTTCAGCATATACCAACCAT
>JAIPAR010000023.1 GCA_021739985.1 Bacteroidales bacterium
AAAGTGTAACAAATTTCAATCTCCATGCAGCAGCGGAGGAAGGAGGAACAGCCTCGCCTGAATAAGGACTTTCGCCGATCCCGGCTTTAAGATTCTTCACTCCACTTCGTTCCGTTCAGAATGACATGGGTTTTTGGGGTGTCCCGGCGCGCGGGTTGCCGGCATTCCATTCCATAGAACACGGCGTGGAACCCGCGCGGGAAAACCCTCCATTATTATTAACAGTTTTTCGGTTTTTCGAGTGAGAGGATTTCGTTATTTTGCGAGGCAGGAAACTAACCTGCAATGATTCTTAGTTCGTAAAAAATGGAAATATCAAATTCGGAAGAAAAGTCGATACTTCTCCAGATTCCGATTCGAATTCAATCGGCCTATACCGATGCTTTCGCCCGTTTACGCATGGGCGCTCTCATTAATATACTCGTAGAAGCCGCTATTCAATCGGCTGATTCACTGGGATTTGGATACTCAGGACTTCGGAAAAATCAACTTTTCTGGGTCTTATCACGATTGAGTATCGAGATTCATCATACCATTCGCTGGTACGATTCCATTTGGGTGGAAACCTGGCCGAAAGATATTGATGGGCTGCATTATTTGAGGGATTTTATCATCCGAAATGAGGCAGGGGAGGAGCTCATCAAAGCAACATCCGCCTGGCTGGCTATTGATGTTGATTCCAAGCGAATTCGAACCCTGGAAGGTGAATTGCTCGAGAGTTTGCTCCGGCGAAGTGATTTGCATGCACTTGCCTATACTCCTGAAAAGCTGGCTCCGGTTAAATTAGGAGAATCTTTCCCGCAAAAGGCCGGATATCATGATTTGGATTTGAACCGTCATGTAACTTCTTCCCGATATATTGACTGGATGATGGAAAGTTTTCCGATGGATTTTCATCAACAACAGTATCCGGAGTATCTGGCGGTTAATTTTATGAAAGAAACGATGTACGGCAACGAATTATCGATTCGAAGAACAGAAGGTGAGCATGGATTATTTCAGTTTGAGGCAGATAATCTCAGCCGTGCTACCCAATCTTTCCGGGGAAAAATCCGTTTTACAGCTTCCAACTAAATAGGTCTTAATTATTAGATACAGAGTATATTCTGAACTTTGCATCAAGATAAATGGCTTATCAGAATTTTAAGACCAATGCCAAATAAGATTAATCCGCCCATAATTTCTATCTTTTTCCCAAAGTGATTTTGGACTTTCTTCCCCAGCAACATCCCTATCATGGCGGCCAGAAAGGTGACGAATCCAATAACTCCTATAGCCAACAGAATATTTACTTCGATAAAAGCCAGCGTGACACCTACAACCAATGCATCAATGCTGGTGGCAATGGCAATCCCAATTAATACTTTGGTGATTAAAGGATTAAAGCTCTTTTCTTCTTCCGGAGAAAAGGCATCTACTATCATTTTTATGCCTAGAGCTCCCAGCAAAACAAAAGCAAGCCAATGGTCATAATCGGCTATATAATTGGCGATTTGTTTACCTCCCAGCCATCCCAGTAAGGGCATAATACCCTGAAAGATAGCCAAAACTAAAGCAATCCGGACTCCCTGTTTGAATTGTATCGTGCTGATTGCCAGGCCTGTGGATATGGATACGGCAAAGGTGTCAAAGGATAAACCTATCGCAATAATCACAATATCGAATAAATCTTTCACCAGCCTGAATTATTTTAAATCCGGCCGCAAATATAGAGTTAAAATGACTGTGTTCGTAATTGCGAAAGGAAATCCCGCAGGAGTTTCTTCCCTATTTAGCGAAGCGATGACCCAGGTACCCCAACAACATCCAGGGTGCAATCCCGTCGATTAAATATCCCCAGATATCCGGATTTTTATACCAAATGAAATTCGTGTATGGCGTGAAGAAAAATCCGATAAGTCCTATTCCCAAGGCAAGATAAAGGCGATTCTTCAGACTTGGATTCTTTTGTTGGGTAAACATCCAGAATAGCAGAAATGCAATTACGAAACTCACTAACAAGCTGCGAATCATGGGCATTACCATATCGGGCGACATGCTTTGCTGATAATTGATAACCGCCCAGGGCTTATTCATATACGAATCCATATCATCTGTGCCTTCCAGTGCACTCGGATCAGGTTGCCCAAGAATATACATCCCTTCTTCCAGTCCAATTTGTTCAAAATAAGTCAGAATTTCTTCCTGTTGGGGTGTATAACGCGAAGCGGGAGCATGGAAATTGATGGCTGCATACGATAAAAACTGCCAAATGAAAATGACTATCGCTCCAATCAGTGAAAAAAGTAAGTGTTTTTTCATACGTTTTAATTTAAGTTCGAATCAAATTTAAAGTTTAAATACAATTACTCACATATCATTCAATAATTTAACAAGATTAAAACTTATTTGTTTGATTGTGCCATTGATTTACTAAAAAAGGCATTGTTCATTGTCGGGATAGTCCTGATTTTAAGTTTTAATGTTTTTTAACAAATCCGGTATTCGATTGATATAGAGGAATATGAGACCTATAAATCTTTTATTGGAAAAATGAAGATATAAAGATAGTTAGAAGGATGAGTATTTCCCGGCCTCTATAATACCTTTATAATGATTTGATATAGAGTAGGGTAGAAATTTATACTTATTTAATGAATTGAAAATTAGTTCATTACTATAAATTTGAGGAACGATGGCGTGAATTTCAGGGGATGAAGGGTGAGAGGATATCGAAGGAACAATGCAATTATCTTTGTTCATCATTAACTTTAAAATACTTACCAAATGAGAACAAAAAGTTTAAAAATTGCACTATTGGGGATGAGTTTCTTCATGCTGTTTTTAGCCTACGGTAGTAACATAGCCGAATGGGTAGTACCAGAAAAGAACAAAACCATGAAGAACCCACAGGCCAAAAACGAAGCTAACATCAATAGCGGAAAAGTCCTGTATGCTAAGTATTGTAAATCCTGTCATGGAAAAGATGGCTTAGGAGACGGCCCAAAAGCATCTTCTATTGAAACTTCTTGTGGTGATTTCAGCTCGGCTGCATTTCAAGGACAAACCGATGGTGACTTGTATTATAAAACAGCTGAAGGAAAAGGCGATATGCCAGGTTTCAAATCCAAAATCACGGATGAAAAAGAAATTTGGAATTTGGTTTTATATATGAGAACACTGAAAAAGTAATTCTGAAGTGATTTAAGTTGCAGATTTGTGTTTGCATGAATCCTGTACAACAACTACCAATACAAAAGGGTGCTTCCAACGAGGCACCCTTTTGCATGAAATCAATTCTTAAAAAGCTTTCAGGGTCTAAGCTAAATTACAACGGGAAATCCTAACTGATAAACCTTCCTGATAATCCATACGGATAGTTCATCCAAGCAATTAAGAATTTACATTCCTATTTATATCGTTTAATCTCTCCGTTTTTAAGGCGAGTCCAATACGAATTTAAATCAGCTTTAATTTCCGGAGCCATGATGATTAGTCCTAAAATATTTGGGAAGGCCATGGATAAAATCATCATATCGGAGAAATCAACCACTGCGCCAAGCTCCGAAGATGATCCAACTATGATAAATCCCAGGAAAATAAACTGATAAATCAGGGTCATCAATTTCTTGTTTCCAAACTTCTTTTCAAACCAGTTACCAAATAGAAAATTAAATCCTTTTTGGCCATAATACGACCAGCTTATCATAGTAGAAAAGGCGAATAAAAAGATGGCCAAAACCAGTAAATACGGGAACCAGGTAAAAACGCTCCCAAAAGCAGCAGAAGTTAACTGAGCACCATCCAAACCGCTGGGATTGGCATAGAAGCCCGTGAAAATCAGTACCAAAGCTGTCATTGTACATATCACAACTGTATCAATAAATGGCTCGAGTAAGGCGACGATTCCTTCCGTTACAGGTTCATTGGTTTTAACGGCAGAGTGCGCAATGGCAGCCGAACCAACGCCGGCTTCATTCGAAAAGGCTGCCCGCTGAAATCCAACAATAATTACTCCGATGATACCTCCTTTGATAGCCGCAGTACTAAAAGCTCCATCCCATATCAGCCTGAATGCATCTCCGGTGAAAGAGATGTTTAATCCTATAATAACCAATGCAGTACCCACATAAAGGATGGCCATAATGGGAACAATTTTCTCGGTTACCTTTGCAATGCTTTTAATCCCTCCGATAATAACAGCTCCAACCAGAATAGCCAGGAAGAGTCCAAATAACCAACCATGACCGGCAATCTCCGGAAAAATTACGGTGAGTTGTGAAAAAGCCTGGTTTGCCTGAAACATATTTCCTCCGCCCAGCGAGCCACCAATAACCAAGATACTGAATATCACTGCCATGATGCTTCCAAGCCATTTTAAGTTTCGTTTCGCTAATCCTTTGCTTAAATACATCATCGGACCCCCGGATACGGTTCCATCCTTTTCTATTTTTCGATATTTAACCCCCAGGGTACATTCGGCAAATTTGGAAGACATCCCCAGTAATCCGGCTAAAATCATCCAAAAAGTAGCCCCGGGACCACCAATGGTGATGGCAATTGCTACTCCGGCAATATTTCCAAGGCCTACAGTTGCCGAAAGGGCTGTTGCCAGTGCCTGAAAATGCGATACATCTCCCTGATGATCTGGATTATCGTACCTTCCTTTTATTAAATCGATGGCATGTTTAAATGCCCTTACATTGATGAATTTTAAGTAGATAGTGAAGATGAGGGCCCCTAAAATCAGCCAAATCACAACAAAAGGAATTTTCTTGGTAACAGGGTCTCCGTTTGGATGCAGAATGGTATCCCCATTTTCATCGATTAAAACAGGGTCATATAAACCTAAAGCGCTAAAAATGTCAAACATGATTCCTTTTTCGATGAAGGCAACAATAGGGACAAAAGCGGCATTGATTTTTTCATTGACTGATTCAGCGGGAACCATAATCTCTGCACTGGCTGTATTCCCATTAGCATCAGTTACAACAAGCGTATAGTTTTTCTTTTCAGTTAAACCTGTAGCCAAATCGTCCTCTTTACCAATATCATTTTTCGACCAATAGAATTGATAGGGAGCTGAGCCTCCGGTAATAAAGGCTTGTGCTTTCCCATCATTTATTTTGGCCGATGGATTGTAGGTTTCGAAATGAATCTCCAATGGCTGATTATCAGGTACTTCTTTAATGTAGGTTTGTCCTTCACCCGATAAGGTTACCAAACTTAAGGTAAGTAGAAATAAAATTTTATGCACCATGCTTGTAAATTGAAAAGCAATATTAAGGAATCTTTAGGAGCATCCCAATAATTTGGGCAGTTTAAAATGATAAAAGTACGTTGAGGAGCGTGTTTAAGACCTGTTATAAACCTTCATCAGCTGGTCCGCACTGGCTTTGGGAGTGAATAAGGCGGCTTGTTTTAATCCTTCTTGAGTGAATTGATTGCGAAGGGTATCTGAGAGGAGCCAATCTCGCATAGCAGCTCCGATTTCGTCTGGCTTACCGGGCGAAATATAGCGTGCGGCCGGCCCGCCGGCTTCAGGCATGCTGCTAACATTGGAAGTAATTACCGGACAGCCGCAAGCCATGGATTCCAGTACAGGCAATCCAAATCCCTCAAAATAAGATGGATATACTGAAAATATTGCCAGTTGAAAGAAAGCTTTTAAGTCCCTGTAATCAATATTCGATTTAAAAATAACCGGCAAACTAGGATAGCTACTCAACAATTGTTGCACTTCTTTCCATGCTGTTCCAGGCTTCCCAACCACAACTAACGGAAAATCAATTTGCGCCGAAATCATTCCCCGCAGGATTCCTTCCAAATTCTTCCGGGCATCCACATTCCCCACTGTTAACATAAATTGAGCGGGTAGTTCGTATTTTTTTCGCAGCAACTCTAATTCATCCACCGGGTGATGGATAAAAAAGTCCGGATTGCAGCTTTGATAAACTACTTCAATTTTCGATTCAGGAATCGAAAAATACTGGATGATATCTTGCTTTGTTTGCTCGGAAATAGCAATGATTGTATCAGCTATTTTACAGGCTCTCAGAAATTTATGATGATATATGCTTCGGTCGGATGCCTTATAGAATTCCGGGTAACGCAGAAATATTAAATCATGAATGGTCACTATTTTTCTGATTGCCAGCTTTTCAAGACCGAATGGCAGCTCGTGGCTCAATCCGTGAAAAGTATCCAATTTGCTTTGTTTGATGGCTGTAACCATTCCTTTGCTTCGCCATAATGACTTCGCCAGGCGATATAAACCCGTTGGATGTATCAATTCAACCTCATCCGGAGGAGAAAATAAAGGAGTGTTCGTTTGAGGAGCGAATAAGACAAGCGAAACTTCCGGATAGTAGCGATGAAGCTGCTCAATCGTATTTCGACTGTAATTGCCAAGCCCAGTGCGGTTTACAAATGCGCGTTTGGCTTCAAATCCGATTCTCATGATAGCGTTGGTTCCGGTTTATCTGATTAATTACAAAGGAGGGATATTTTTTTGATTTTTCTTAACAGATATTTTGAGAAAGGCTATGAACAAGCGAAGATAAGCTTTGTTATTATCCAATTATTAGAGTAGATTTGTTAACAGAAGAGAAAATTAATTGGCTATGGCTAAATTGAATGTTTACTTGCCTGCAATGGGTGAAGGCGTAATTGAGGCAACTATTACAAAAATTTTAAAGAAAGAAGGCGACCGCATTGATGAAGATGAGGCAATTCTGGAGGTTGCAACGGATAAGGTTGATTCGGAAGTTCCCTCACCGGCATCCGGAATTATCGCTAAAATGATGTATAAAGAAGGCGATGTCCCTAAAGTGGGCAGCGTCATTGCAATTATTGTGGATGAAGGTGAATCTATACCTGAATCCGAATCAAAAGCGATTGAAGAGGAAAAACCTGCTGAGTTTCACACTTTTGCTATTAAAGATCCAGTTCAGGTGGATGTGGAGGATAGTCCAAATGCTTTCGGAAGTGCAACTCCCGGCGGGAAGTTTTTATCGCCTTTGGTACGAAAAATTGCTGTTACCGAAGGGGTTAGCATAGGCGAAATGGATGCTATTTCCGGCACTGGCGCTGAAGGAAGAATTACTAAAAACGATATCCTGGCTTACCTGGCTAATCGTGGTAAAGCTAAAATGGGCATCATGCTCGATCATCAGGCTACCGAGCCTGTTCCGGTCGGGGAAAGTCTGGTTAAAGCTCCTGTTAATCTGCCCGTTAGCGCGAAACCTGTTTCGGTGGGTTCAGAAGATGTAATCGTTGAAATGGACCGGATGCGCAAACTTATTGCCGACCACATGGTTCATTCCGTACAAACTTCTCCGCATGTGACTTCTTTCGTAGAGATTGATGTGACAAATCTGGTTAATTGGAGAAATAAACATAAAGACTCCTTCCAACAACGTGAAGGTGAGAAACTTACATTCACTCCTGTTTTTGTGGAGGCTGCTGCCAAAGCGCTCCGCGATTTCCCCATGGTGAATGTTTCAGTGAGCGGAAGCTCCATTATTAAAAGAGGCCGCGTCAATATTGGGATGGCTACAGCTTTGCCTTCCGGTAATCTGATTGTCCCGGTCATTAAAAATGCCGATCAACTTAATATCATCGGACTGGCTAAAGCGGTAAATGATTTGGCTAACCGTGCCCGTAAAAATAAATTGAACCCGGATGAAATCACCGGAGGAACTTTCACGATTACCAATTTTGGTAGTTTTGATAATCTTTCCGGTACACCGATTATTAATCAGCCGGAAGCTGCCATTTTAGGCGTTGGCGCTATCAAAAAGAAACCTTGGGTGTTGGAAACCGAACAAGGCGATTTTATTGCTATTCGTCATATCATGATGCTGAGCCTTTCCTACGATCATCGCGTGGTGGATGGCGCATTGGGTGGCCAATTCCTGCGTCGTATCGGCGATTATCTGGAGAATTGGGATTCTAGCCGAACTGCATAATTTAGAAAGATGTTGGCTGATGAACGGATATTGCTTAGAGCGCCCGAGCCGGAAGACCTCGATACCTTGTATCGCTGGGAAAACGATACAAAGCTATGGCAAAATGGCAATACGATGGCACCGCTGTCAAAGTATATCCTTCGGGAATATATCCGTGAATCCGCTAAAGATATTTATACAACACGCCAACTTCGCCTGATGATTGTCTTACAAGAAAATCCGGCTGTTCCTGTTGGCGCTGTTGACCTTTTTGATTTCGACCCTTTGCATCTGCGTGCCGGGGTCGGAATTTTAATGGATGAAAAATTCCGCCAGCAGGGTTTGGCGGTAAATTCCATCCAATTGGTGCTGGAATATGCCCGGATTCAGTTGGGTTTGCATCAGTTGTATTGCCATATTACAAGCAATAATCTGGCTAGTATTCAATTGTTTGAGCGGATGGGATTTATACAAACCGGCTCAAAAAAGCACTGGACTCGTATCGGGACCGGCTGGCATGATGAACTGATTTATCAATGCTTGCTGATTCCGGAGCAAAATAAATAGGGGCAAAGGATTAATTAACTGATGTTTACAATCGAAAATGATGGAAGATTTACCTAAAATTCGTGGCTTGCACAGTCTTCGTATGTTGATGGAGCCCGGTGAGTATTATTATTGCCGCTGTGGCCTGAGTCAAAACAATCCATTTTGCGATGGAAGTCATACCAAAACCGAGCGTTTTACGCCACTACCGGTTAAAATCAGAATGAAACAAGAAGTTAAATGGTGCGATTGCCGGCATAGTAAAACCTTGCCTTTCTGCGATCATTCGCATCGCGAGCTCCCCGGTTATGTACCAAAAACTACCCATGAACAGCCTGAGGAATAAGGGTGCAGAATTAATTAGAAACACAGTTTGACCCTACCTTTCGTAAAATCAAATTATTTAATTATTGATACGGTGCCCTGAAGAAATTGTTTTCCGTTATAATCCTCGTAGGTAATACGATAGATAAAGGCATCTTCGGGCGCTGGTTTTCCGTTGATTGTTCCATCCCAGGCTTCATGTAAATTATTTGATTCAAAGAAAAGCACACCCCACCGGTCAAAAATCTTGATATTGAAATTTTCAGGAAAAACGCCTTGATGTATTAAGGTGAAAACATCATTTAATCCATCTCCATTTGGGGAAAAGGCATTTGGAACTTTCATGAAAATATTCGTGTTGATAGTAACATCATCGAAGGTGGTTCCACAGATGTTTTCAACTATTACCCAGTAATATCCGGGTTCTGTGACAGCAAGTGTTGGATTTGTTGAATGGTCTTGCCAAAGATAGGAGGCATCGATTGCTGTAGCGTCCAGGAGGAGGGTTTCACCGGAGAAAATCGTTGTTTCCGGGCCTAATTCAATAATAGGAGGAAAACCTTGGACAACTTCTGTTGTATCGGATGCTTCGCCACAGGAATTAGTGATTTCAACCCAATACGTTCCGGGTTGGGTAACAATCAGGTTTTCGTTATGTGAATTATCGGACCAGGTGAAGGTTAGGGCATGCGCATAATCAGCCTGGATACTTAAAGGAATATTGGCACAAACATATAAATCATCCCGTAAGGAAACCTGAGGCAGACTATCGATGGTAATTGATATCTGATCGATTACTGTATAACCATTGTCGGAAACTGTAACTGAAAAAATTCCAGCGTCAGAAACATTAAGGAATTGATTATGACTGCCATTGCTCCAGGAATAAACGGCTCCGGGATTCGATGCATCCAGGGAGAGGGTGGTTCCCTGACAAATACTGGTATCATTTCCAAGTTCCACTTCCGGAATAGGATATTTAAAGACTGCTACGATTGTATCGGGAGCGATAGGATTTATACTACCGGCAATTGCATTGGTTTGGGGCAGGAACGTGTTGGTAATCAGTTCCCAATGTTGAAAAATCGTTCCATTCAGAGGTTCAGCTTCCAATAAGACATCAATATCACCAAAATACTCACCCTGGAAGGGAAAATTATCAATCCACAGGGAATTGACCTTAATTCGCCCGGTGCCAGGAGGTTCTACTTTAAAGACCAGTTCGTAAGGACCGGTTACATCGTAGCAATCAATAAGTCCGCTATCAAGTTCGGTGCATCGGTCATCAATAAAATCTTTAAGTTGAAGCACTTCATCTTCCCAGGCAGTGTAGGTTCCGCCCCAGCGGGTAATATGCATATTCATTTCAGGTTCAATCACATTAATCATACTATCAAGGACTTGCTGCATATAGGTGCAACTAAAGTAAGTGTTTGATAAATCGATAAAACGGGAAATGTAATATTGATTGAAGGTTTCGTTTAGCATCAGTTGGTTGAGGATTGGAATATGTCCTTGCCCTCCCGGATTATTTAAAAATTCCGGATTGCAGGGGTCAGCACCGGGGGAAGTATTGGGTATGCCGGTATAATTGATGTAATGGCCAAAGGTGGCATCCATATCCCAAAGGACATACCGCCATTTTTGAGCTTCCCCATCTTCGTTCAGGCCTCGCCACCATCCGGTATTCCAGTTTAGCCAATCGGAACAAACCACATACGAATTTAGCACCACATAATCAATCAGGCTGCGCCAGTCGAATAAGTTATCCACATAGGCAAAATTAGCCGCAATAGTCATATCATTCCCTAAAATGTAGGTTCGCAGGGTATTCCAATCTGTTTGAGCCGCCGTTCCACCGTATTCCGACCAGGTTCCACCCCAGGTTTTCAGGAATTGAAGGCTTTCTTTAGGCTGATCATAATAGAACTCTGTAAAGTCGTGATCATCAACTTTTTCACGCAAATCATAAATTCCCCAGTATTGGCCATTTATATAGACTACACAGAACAGGGCGGTTCGTTCGTCGAGGTTAAGGTTAGCCAGTTGGGAGAGGGTATGGACATAAGCATCACGAACATGAGCGCCTTGCGCAAATGGATAATTATCATTGGCAGCAGCTTTGATGATAAGTCGCTGATAATCTTCGCGTTCCTTAATTGGGAAGATTTGATCACGGATTTCTGCGTTGTAACCAAATTCATCTCTACAAATAAAGTCAACTCCTCTTTGCTGATAAGCCCAGCTATCATTTCCGTGTTTATTGAATTCACCGGTACTTTCATCAACACATTCAAAATCGGTATTGAAATATTCGAATGAACCGATTCGGACAGTGGAATTTCCATTGAGTAAAGTGGTAAGCTGTGTTCCGGCCAGGGAAAGAATGGGGACTTGATGGGTTAGATTGAAGAAGTAGGTATTGGTTTCGGTGAAGGAGGCGGGGACATTGGGGTTTGTACTAAAACTTTTTGCACGAACCACAGTATTTTGAGAAATGGGGAGAGGATTTACATACAAGGTTGAAGTTGAGATTGGCTCGGTACCATCGAGGGTGTATCGAATAGAGGCATTAGGCTCTGTAGAAGTTATTGTCAGCGTAAAGGTGGCGGTATAATTGCCTGCCGGCAGCGACATGGCAGGTTTGGGCGAATATTCCAGGGAGCCGGCAGCATTCGATGCACCAGGAGTTGGAGACAGGCATAGCATCCAATCGGGTGAACCGTCCGGATATCGAATACGACAGTGGTTTACTTGCGTTGGGACAATTTGGATTTGATCCACGAGATTTCCGGAGGCATCGCTAAGAACGATACGCTCATTTCGGGTTTGGGTGAGTTTAAAGTTAGTGTGATATTCACCACCAGTAACCGTATTCAGGCTGGAAGCATAAATCAGAAGGAAGGCACCCGGATTAATAACAACTGAAGGAGGGAACTGCCATTTGAGGGGGTTTCCGGCCTTATCGCTCAGGTACCAGGAGCCTATGTCAACCGGATTAGCGCTGATGTTATATAGTTCGATATAATCGTTCTGATCATTGAAAGAATTTGTGATAATACCCACATTAGCACAAGAGAATTCATTGATTACAACCTGAGATTTCATTGGGAAATGAATGGCAATCAAGGTAGCAAAGCTAAGTAGAAATGTTTGTAAGCCTTTCATTTTTATCTGAATAAAGCTTGAAAAATACAATAAAAATGTATCAAAATCAATAAAAATCAGAAATTAACACAGAAAGATTGGAACGGCTTCGCCAGCGGAAAGTGGAACGGCTTGCTATGCCTGGGGGAAACAACCGGGCTGGAAGGAAGTTAATGCGGACTGGCAACAAAGTTTCGGGAAACTGGAATTCCATGTGAATTTAAATGATTCAGATAAATCATCCTGTTTTTTGAATTCCCTGTGAGTTGGACAATATATTCCGGATTAATAATGGCTGTTTTATGACATCTGACCATCTGGTAATTCGATAATTGTTTTTCTGTGGACAAAAGTGAAATCCTCAGATGGTATCGCTTTGTCTGTCCATTTTGAACCAGGAATCGTATTCCTGTATTGTGAAAGCGACCTAATAATTTTATTTCAGTCGTTAACATTTAACTAATGAGATAGCATGTTATTCTGATGCAAAGCTAATCATTTGGATATAGAAAACTTACAAATTGTGACCAACGGGATTTATGGTGACAAATGGCCAGCCTGGAAAAATAGAAGTTGAGATAAGTTATTTAACGATGATTTTACCGCAAAAAACAAGATTATATTCAGTATCAAGAAGTTTCCAATAATATAAACCAGCAGGAAGATTTATTTCGAATGAGCCCGTAGCAGATTTGCTTTCGACAAGGGATGTCCCGGAATTGTCATTTACTTGAATGAGATATTCAATTTCATCTCCTTCCCATTTAAGAAAAACCTTATCAGTAGCGTCAACAGTTAAAGTTCCTAAAGTAATAATTTTGGGGCCTTCAGCCCGAAAGGGAGATTGATTAAAACGTTGCGCCAGTTTTTCAAGCTCGGGATTTTCAGCAAAGGCTAGTAATTCGGTATTCATGTCAGACGTGTTATCTGAGACAGGAAAGGAACCCTCAAGCGTATCTGGAATACTTCCGGCAGATGTATCTGATTGTTGGTCAATGGATTGATTTATATTGTTTTCTGAATAGGAGTTGAGTTTAAGGTCATTGTTATCATACCAGAAATAGATACCAATTATTACCAGTACAGAAGCAGCAATCCCAACAATGAGACGCGTAACGGTTTGAAGCCTGGTGTGAAGTAGTAGGGCATCGAGATGATGAATGCCTTTATGAGTAGCATTTTCCTCTAGTATTGAGCAGAGTGTAAGAACCTCATTCGCACATTGCTGGCAATCTTTCAGATGAAGAGAAATTTCCGATGGAAGTCTTTCATAGTCATCATGTAACATGGCTTCGGCTGCCCGGGCTATTTCTTCCTCAGAAAGATGTTTATAATCCATGTCGGGTTGTTTAATAATTGTTTAGTTCTAATGTAAGCTCTCGTTCGACAGCTTCGCTATGAAGACAATACTCAAATAATGCCTGAAAACTGTCTGAATCATAAGCGCAATAATATGCGTTTGCGTTCAGGCGCTCAATAATCGTGGTCCTGCACTTGTTCATCCACATTCTGACTGCATCGGGTTTCATTTCTTTATTTTCAACTACTTTAATTACCTCTGCAAGAATTTGATACATCTCACCTTTAGAAAATTCATGATCCTTCAGAAAAATTTCCTCAAGCAAGTGTATTTTATACTTTGCATCATAGCTTTCTAAATGTGTCTCCAGCACCTGCAATTGGTAGAAAAATGCAAAAAACAATTTAATTTTGTGTTTTTCACTTCCAAAAAGAAAGAAAATCCGATGAAGGAGTTTGATTTCTTCCTTTATGAGTAATAAATCTGTTTGACTTAGTGTATCAGCTAATTCTGGAATATCCTGTTTTTCGGAAAGATTCCAGCTTTTCTGTTGGTTTCTGATTACTTCACAACACATCCGGTTTAAAACAGCGAAGCAATAGGTGGAGAATTTACTTTCTCCTTTGAATCGGCCTAAAATTACTGTTTTTTTTATCAGGAACTTTTCTATTATAGCCATCGTTACATCTGCTTCTTCCCTATGAGGAATTGATTTCTTTGTCACATACGATGAAACTACTTTCCGGGCTAAAGTAAGGAGTTCTTCATCCGTGATTGCGTCTTGTCGTATGTGTGTTTTCAAACCAAGCATTCGGCCCAAAGATAGTAAAATGGCTGAAATTGTTGCTAGTTCATGCCTGATTCAGTTGTATCAAGGAACGTATAATTCGCTAACGAAAAAAAACCTTTCGTGTTGTGCGCTATTAGTAAGTTGCTGTCGGAAGCCTATTTTGAAAAAAACACTCTTTTTTTTTCAATTCAGCCCCGGTCTTGCAACCAATCAATATGAATTAATAATTAACCATAAAAATCATTTGTATGAAAAAACTTAACACCTTAGTCGGACTCATTGTAACGATGGTCCTTTTGCTATCTTTAACCACCTCCTGCGAGCAGGAAGCAATTGTGTATCAGGCAAAAGTCAGGAATAGTTGCCAGATTTATCTGTTAGGTACTTCCATCCCTTTCATGAAATATGAAATTGTTGATATGAAAGTAGGCGATATTTCATCAGGCCCTGTTGCATATAATACTGATTCAGAGTATTTTAATGTAGAGAGTGGAGTTGAGTATTTGGTGACATTAACGTATGATATTTATTACTATGATACAGAGACATTTGCCTGGGAGTTTGATCGTACGGTGACGGATGATTTAGGTACTGAAACTTGGACTCGCACCGAGGATAGTGATAAATTTATCATGAAGGTAGAAATGGGTGACTTATTAAGTGCATATGCTCCTTACTTTGAGACTTATATTGCCAATTAAATAATTTTCCCGGGTAAGCAATTACTCTAATCCCCTCAAGGATGGCCGGTCTCGTCATAAGGATGAGACCGGTTTTTCTTTTATCATGCATTTATTCTCCAACCAGGGTAAAGCCTGCCCAGTCGAGAGGGATTAATCCTTTGCGAATGCATTCCTTTTTAGCTTTTTGGAGACTTTGTGTATATGAATCTCCGGCTGCCACTCCGGCATAGAATTTCTCCATCAGGAACAAAGTATGCTGATCGTGAACTTTCCATAGAGAAGCGATAACATTTGGAACCCCGGAAAGTATCAGATAACGCTGAAGTGAATTGATTCCTTCACTGCCTTCTGCCGGCCCTGTGCCTGAATTGCAGGAACTCAGAACCACGAGATGACTGTTAAATTTCACGTGGGCAATTTCATCGCGGAATAGATAGGCATCATCCAGACTGTCATTTGAATGGAAGAACAAACCCGAAAATTCAGGATGGATTTTAGAAACAAAGCCGTGGGTTGCCAAGTGCAGGATTCCGGATTGTTGTGCCTCAACTTTGAAATTTGTTTCAGTGGCTTGATTTCCAATAAATTGTTTGGTGTTAAATCCGTTTGATTTCATGAGCTGCTGAATGTTTTCCACTTCGAGAACCGAGAAAGGTAGTGCTTCCAGGCTTGAACGGTCAGCATTGTAAAGCCGAGCAAATTTTTCGCTGGCGGCATCCCGGTTGTAAGCCAACGCCGGGCCCTTAAAACCTGGAGCCAATGCGATAAACTCTTTGGACTGATTGTTTTGTTTTTGGCGGGATAAATACCATAAATTCAATGAGTTGTTATACGAAATGGCATAGGTTTCAACCCACATTTTCTTTAAATCAGTACTTAAAATTTCAAATGGAATCTTAAAAAGCTCACCATGCGGAATAATAATCAATTTGTTAAGCGCTTGTAATTGTGGTTTAAAGGATTTGGTCAGTTGAAGAGTAAGTTCCCGATTTTCATCGCATAATACTTTTTCTCCGGATTTCAGTTTTCTGGAAAGAGTTATACATAAATCAGTAATTCTCTGGACGTTTGTATCTAATTCAACTTTTAGTAAATCATTAGTTATTAATATTTTATAAAGATGGTTGTCCTGCCCGAAATAATAGTTTAGTATCCCTTCGCCGGGTTGAAGAGCGGCTTGAATTTGTTCAAATTCGACTGGCTGAATTCCTTCAGCATGAAGCAACCCATCGTTTTTTAACAGGATTTGATTTCTGATTAATCGTCTGGCTATTTGTTGTGTTTTCTGCTGATAGTCAAAATCCGAGATGGGGTTATCTAATAATTTGGATTGTTCCATTTCTAATTGCCACTGGTTTTTGGCCAGCAAAGCCTTGAAATAATCTGTCCAGATGGAATCTGCTTCAGCTCCTTCGGCACGATGCCGGAATCCAATCTGTTTTTGTAAGTAGAAGGATTGTATGCCGGAAATGATGTTTACCCTGTCTATATTTATCCAGTTTCCTTTAGATGCTTCAGGATTAGGAAAGGATGAAAGAATCTGTAGTTTTAAGGTTGAAAGTTCTTCATAATCTGATGAATAGCTAAGTCCTGTTTCATATTCCATCACATTATCTGCATAAGCTTTCAGCGTTTTTCTAAGGTCTTCAGCAATTTTTAATGCTATCTGAAGATTGTCAATTCGGGAACCTTCTTCCAGGTTCAGATAGTACCTGGCTAATAATTTCATGGTGGGTAAATAATCACGATGGTAATAATATGGGTCGATATGGGTCAGAATTAGTGAATCATTGGCCGGATTCTGAATGGTAAAGCCCGGCAAATATGCATCTGCCATTTGGAGGGCGTATGTTAGTAAATCTTGTTTATTCGAAGCCGTTTTTGCAAAAAGTGCAAAAAGTTGAGGTTTTTCCTTTGGGACAGATTCGAGAACTGTTTGTAAAGACAGTTCTTTATAATGGCTGACAGAGTCAGTTTCGCCAAGGGCTTCCCAGGCTTGCATGAGGGTGAAATAATTGTTTATCAGTAAGTTGGGATTTGTTACGTGATATTTTTCAATTGTTTTGTTAATATTGTTTATCCCCAGTCTAATTCCATCAATATCACGATTATCGATGGCGGTATAAAGATTGGCTTTATAGATATTAAAACGCGAAAAGATGTCAGGGATGGTGGTCTGCTCGATATGTTCCAAGGCTTTTACTTCATATTCATGTTGTTTTTCCGGATTTCCTGCTTCATCATAATAGCCTGAGAGCATGTGATATATATTGGAAAGGAATTTATTCTTGCTATTATCATCAAGTTGAATTTTCTTGGTATCCTCCTGAACTTTTTCGTATAATTCGATTCCCAGATTCACGTCAGCCAAAAAAGCAACATATCCATATCCTTGACTAACAAGCATATAAAGCATCGGGTATCCATTAGCCAGCGATTCATCCATGCCTTGCTCCAGGTAAGGGAGAGCCTCCAGAAATTTCCCTTGATTTACGTAGCTATTTCCGGTGTTGACGATAAAGTCGGTACTTAATATGTTCGATACGCCCATCGCTTTCATGATATTCAGACCTCGTTTATATATTTCAGTACCTTCTGCATCCATGTATTTATAGGTAAGATTTGCACCCATAAATTTTAGCAGCATTGCATATTCTATATTGAGCGTATCTTCTTGTTTTTTAGCCGCTTCCATACTTTCTGTCAGAATAGCAAAGGCACGGTCTAAATCTTGAAAATAACTCATCACATTGGCAGCAGTTTGATTTCTGATAAAAAGGTAGTGACTAATTTCCTGGTTGTCAAGATATTCGGAAGATAATTGTTGGGAAGCCTTAAGGAAAGCTTCAAGGTCTTGATTGTTCACAAGATCGAATACTGCAGCCATTTTAGCCGAATCGGTTGGAATAATACGTAATTCGGGGAAAGCGACAGGTAATTGAGCCATTACGGAAAGGGACAAGAAAATCCCCATGAAAAATGTGATGAGTTTGGGTTTCGAAAAAAGCATGTTTGTTCAATAAATAGTTATCTGTCTGCAAATATTGGGATTCTAAGGCATATATCAAATGAAGGGATTATGATACTAAACATAAATTGATGAAAATTCTAACCTGGTTAATTTAACCTGATTAGAGCATTTAAGAGAGTTAACCAGGATAATTTCCAGCCTGGGAAGTTCTATATTAATTTCTAATATTCATCTTGTGTTCTTATCATCCAAAAAAAAATAAAAAAAATGAATTTAAAATTTCAAAACGCAGTATGGAGTGCAACCAATTAGTCGAGAAATTCAGGTGAAAAACCCGGGAAAAGTTTCTCATGAAAGCAAATTATTCATTAAAAACTTGAAGCAATGAGAAAAAGAATTATGCTGGTACTAGTAGTACTTGCCGGAATGGCGGTCCAGGCGCAGACCATAAAAGGGCCGGAATCCATTAGTTATTTTCAGGCACCTTCACAAGGTGTGAAATTTGAAACAGCCGATGTGTATGTATTGACCGATTTGGCTTTGCAGGAAGCGAAGGCTGAAGAGCAGAAAGCCAAAAACTCTGCCATGGGAGGGAAATTGGGCTCCATGGGAAATGCGTTGGCGAATACAGTTAATTCGGTTATTGATTATTCAACGAAGCTTACAAAAGCCCTGGATGCCCTGAAAGATGATAAAGGCCGCTTTGCCTATTGGAGTTTTGTTCCTTCCTATATTATTGCTACACCGGAATTGAAGTCTAATGTAATTGTTGAGATTTTTGTTTTGAACGAGGAGAATCCGAGTCCGGGAGCAGGAATGCAGCCGTTGAAAGCGGATAAAAATGGCTATTATGATATTCCTTATTATATTAATTGCCGGTATAAAGTATCCACCAAAAGTGGGGACGTGTTAATGGAAAAAAATCTTGGGATATTGGAAGGAACTCAGAAATCGAAGCATTATACACCTCCCACACCGGGTCAGGGCGGAGGACCCGGAGGCATTGGTGCTGTGACCGTACAGGAAAGCGATGAGCTGACGGAATCGGAAAAAATCGGGATTAATGCTGCGTACAAGCGAGTTAGACAAGATGTGTATGGACAATATGGCTTTGGTGTTTTTTATGCGCCCATTAAACTAGGAGTTGTCAAAGAAATCAAGGAATCGAAAAAAATGGTAGAGCCAATACTTGATATTTTCCAAAACAAACGCGGTATTCTTTTAAATGATTCCGAAAAAGCTCAGGTTCAGGCTTTTGTAGATGTACTTGAAAATAATCTTGCCAAATGTTCACCTAAAACGAAATGGGTAGCCCTTCATAATTTGTCGGTATGTTATGCATGGCTTGAGAATCCGGAGAAAGCCAAAGAATCCTATGCCCGATATACGGAGGAGATTAAAGAAACCATCGATAAGATGGAAAAATGGAACCTGGCTCTTCAGGGGAAATTGCCAAAAGAAGATAGAAAAGGGCTGTTCATCGGTATGAAAGACATGAAGAAGTTTCGAAATTATAATGACATTGAAACTTTTGTGAATTATTATCCGGCAGGAGCGCATAAATACGAAAAGATGTTTAAAACTTTAAATCGTGAGTTGGCTAAATTCGTTGATTATTATTCACATAACGATTTATTGTGTCAATTATATGAAATTGATTATCCTTTCCAGTTCTTCCCTTTGCAGGATTTTGCCGGAGCACCTAAACGCGTGGATGCCGCAATCACCAAAGATGGCATGGAACCGATCAATTATTCCATTCGTTTTGATGGGAAAAGACGTATCAAACAAGTTGAAACTGAGCAGATTGGTATTGGTGAGGATGGAACCAAAGAAAAATTGTACTCTCGCGAGCTTAAGCCTGTGTATGATGAAGAAACCGGCGAGCATTTGTATATTGAAACGGATGCCGGTATGTGGGCTCGTGAAATGGCAGGCACTATTTATTTTACGGGGATGAACAAATCGCATGACCCTATTGCAGCGAAAACAGAATCTGCCGCCAAAAATATCACGAAAAAAGCCGGAATATTTGCTGATAAAACATCGGATGAAATGGTTCAACTGATGGTTGATTTGAATGGAAACCTTTATTTCAATGGTAAAAGTCAGTATTTTAAAGCAAATGCAATTTTCAAGGATATTATATCCAAAAGTGGGATACAAACCAAAAGGTCGGACACAAAATCGAATTTTAATACCAAAGCAACGATAAACGATCAGGGAGTGTTCACGATGTGGAGTTGGGATGGAGATGTGACAACCAGTTTTGTGTCTGCATTAGCATCAGCTGCCGGAAAAACGCAGTCCATAACGGCTGATAGAATGCTTCGCCAAATTGAGGTGCTGGAGCAGGATGACAAAGGAAATCCTACCAAAGTACAATATACATTCGAGATGAAAGGGAAACTTAAAGTGTCCCAAAAAATGAGTATGAAAGAGTGGTTTACAGAGTCTTATGCTCAGGGAAGTGCGCCTAAAAATAAGATTAGTGCTGAAAGTTTTGAAATTGGGAATAACCTGGTTTGGGACTGCGAGTTTAAGTATGACGAGCAGGGGAATTGGATTGAAATGAAAGTAGGTCCATATACTGCAAGCCGGACATTTAAATACTAAATCAAGGAATAGGGTTACCTCAAAAGCCTCTGCGAAAAGGATAGAAGTTTTGGGCTTTCTTATCGTACGGAGACTTTTGAGGTTCCTTATCTTATTAGGTCGAATCTTAATGATGATCCCATGAAGAAAATATTTTTAATTGCGTTGCCCATCCTATTGATGAGCGCGCTGGCAGCTGAATCATTATTCAGTATTGTCACCAAGAAGGAAGATGCCGTTATGAATCACAAATACACACGTTTTGTGATGGTAGATGATGCAACCGGGTTTGCTTTGGCTAAAGATCCTGTACTTTATGATGCATCCGGAATGATGCCTCAGAATTACTTTACTGTTGATGTGCCGGATTTGACCGGAGCTACTGAGCGATTGTTTATTGTACATAATTTGACCAAGTCTGAGGGAGTAGATGAGTATGATTGGGTCTTGGAAGATAATGCGGATGAAAAAAGCATTTTCTATGCCCGGAGCAAGTTTATCAACCTTCAGACATCGATGCAATGGCGCGTTATTGTCCGGGGAGAGCGTGTCTTGCTGCGAAATCTACGGACAGGTAATTATTTAAAAGTCACTCAGGAAGGTAAATTTCAGGGAGTTACGAAAGAAATAGAGGCCAGTCGGATTAAATTGATACACATCTTTTAAAATCAAATGACCATGAGAAAAATATTAGTAACAGGAGTGATACTACTCTTCTGCATTGTCCTTCAGGCACAGGAAGGGCAGTTTTATCAGTTTAGAATGAAGAACGAGACTAAATTACAGGGTTCAAGGATATTTATTAAGGATTTGGAGAATAAAGGGAAGGATAATCGTTTGGATGTGAATGATTTGTATCGGGAAGAGTCTAATCGTTATTTCTCCGTTTATTCAGGAAATAAAGATAAGAATATTCAGAATCATGTTGCTTGGATGAAAGATGCACCTTTATTCACCCGGGCTGGCAGTGAAGCTGAGGCTGATGTGGTGATATCAGGTACGTATGTGTTGGATGCTCAAACAAATGTAGAAGAAAATCTGTATTATGAACGACAATCGAATGTAGGCGGAGCCATTCCTTACTATGAAATTCGGCAGACGAACAGGGTTTCCATAGAGGTGATCGTATCGTACAGGTATAAAGATAAAACCACGAAGTATGATACGATTCAGGTAGAGAGCGTG
>JAIPAR010000024.1 GCA_021739985.1 Bacteroidales bacterium
GCACCAACGAAATCAGTTGAAGAACTTGCCGATGATTACCTTCATAATCGCCTTACCTTGCAGGCTAATTATTGCGACAATCACGGCGACCACGACCATCATCATCACGACCACAATCACGGTGACCATCCGCATGAGCATCATCAGCACAAACATGATGGCCATCATCAGCATTAATCTCCCTATTTAATCCCCCTGAAGTATGGAGCTTTTATATGTTATACTGGCTCTGGTCCTGGGCAGCGTTGGCAGTGTAGGATTAGCTGCAATAATGATGTTATTGCCGGATAATCGCCTTGACAGGGTTGCAACCTGGCTTATGTATTTGGCCGGTGGCACCTTGCTTGGAGCTGCTTTTATGGGTATGATTCCCAAAGGAATAAGCCTTATTGGCCCCAGCTTAATGATGAGTGCTGTTCTTGCCGGAATATTGTTCTTTTTCTTACTTGAGAAAGTCATATTGTGGAGAACCTGCGGGAATAAGGATTGTGAACGGCATCGCCATGCGGCAATCCCCATCATTCTGATTGGAGATGCTTTTCATAATGCCATCGATGGGGTTGTTATTGCAGCTTCATTTCTTACTTCGTTTGAGTTAGGGATTTTTGCGACCCTCTCGGTTCTGATGCATGAAATTCCTCAGGAACTTGGGGACTTTGGTATTTTGTTAAAAAGTGGTTTATCGCGGAAAAAAGCGATTCTGTATAATGTCCTTTCGGGCAGTACTGCCTTGGTATTTGGCATTCTGGCATACTTTACGCTAGATTGGATGAAATCAATGATTCCCTATGCATTAGCCTTTTCGGCATCTTCCTTTTTGTATATTGCTCTGGCAGATTTAATCCCGGAAATGCATCGAAAAACATCAATAAAATCAACATTGACTCAGTTTTCACTTATACTGTTAGGCATTTTAATCATCTATTTAGTTCTTCAATCAAAATGAACCGCAAAGCACATCTCTTCAAAAATGAGTTTATCATGGCGCCTTTAAAATTAGGCTATTGTCATGATAAGGACGGAAAAGTAAATGCACGTCATCTTGAGTTTTATCAAAAAAGAAAAGGTCCCGGAGCAATAATTCCAGAGCCTTTTTATATGGATGCCGGCCTTCGCGAAAATCCTTTTCAACTCGGCATTGATTCAGATGATAAGTTGGAAGGCCTTCAAATGCTTGCTGATGTAATTCATGCGAATGGGGCATCTTTTATTGCTCATATTAATCATCCGGGAAGGATGGCAAATCCTTCCATCCCCGGTAACTATTTTTGGTCTGCTTCTGCTAATCCATGCCCGGCTGGAGGACCTATTCCGGTTGAAATGGATGCAAAAATGATGGCTGATGCAACCCATCTCATGAAGGATGCAGCTTTACGTGCTCAACAAGCGGGTGCCGACGGAATTGAACTTCAGGTTGGATATGGCTATTTGCTGGCTCAGTTTTTATCTCCAATTACCAACCAACGTTCGGATTTATACGGAGGCAATCTTGAAAATAGAATGCGCTTTCCGCTGGAAGTAGTAATTGCTTTAATCGAATCGCTTGATATTCCCGTGATGGTGCGTTTAAGTGCCAGTGATTTAGTTCCTTTTGGAATTAATCCGGATGATTCGAAACTGTTTGCACTAAAGCTTCAGGAACTTGGTGTTGTGGCTTTACATATTACCGCCGGATCTGCATGTACCTCTCCAGCCTGGTATTATCAGCATATGCTTGTCCCTAAGGGGAAAAATTGGGAATTTGCTGCCGGGATACAGGAAGTTGTTTCAATCCCTGTAATTTATCATGGTAGAATTCATGATAAAAAGGATATTGATTTTTTGAGAAAGACCTATCAAGCCCGATATTTTTCATTGGGTAGAGCTTTTGTAGCTGATGAGGAGGTTGTTGGGAAGTTATTTGGTCTGCAGGACGAACCTATTCGCCCCTGCCTGGCTTGCTCGGAAGCTTGCCTGGGTGGCGTTAAAGCAGGGAAAGGCTTGGGATGCGTGGTGAATCCTTTGGTTAATACCAGATTCCCCGACTTACAGCCGGCTGATTTGCCTCTTCATGTGGCTGTAGTAGGTGGAGGGCTGGCAGGCATGCAAGCGGCAATCACAGCTGCGAAAAGAGGCCATAAGGTTGAATTATTTGAGAAAAATGAATTGGGAGGGCAGTTTCGATTAGCATGGCTTCCCCCCGGGAAAGAAAGTCTGGATGAAATAGTCGATTATTTTAAACGGGAGCTTGATTATCATTCCGTCATTATTCGTAAGATGGAAGCCACGCCCTGGATATTGGAAGATGAACAGTTTGATAAGGTTCTGATGGCAACCGGATCGGTTCCTGCTATTCCGCCAATACCCGGATTATGTGATTATCATTGGGCAGAGGTACTCGAAAAGGATAATCTTCCCACGGGTAAAAAGATTTTAATTATTGGCGGAGGATTGATTGGAACAGAAATAGCAGTAAGCTTGATTGGACATCATAATCAGCTTATTATGGTAGAAATGATGGAGGATATTGCACGGGACATGGAAATGATTGAACGAAAAGTTAGTCTTCAAAAACTTGTTCAGCATAAGGTCCAAATCTATACGAATAGTCGTGTTACTTCGGTTGCTAACTGTTCTGTATCTATTGAGAATTCGAAAGGGGAGCTAATCGAAATTGCTGATATTGACCAAATTATTGTTGCAACAGGAATGAAGTCCTATCATCCTTTTGAACTTACAATACCCTTTACATGGATAGGCGATGCCTTGAAACCTGGCAAGGCTGAAGACGCCATTAAAGCCGGCTACGAGGTTGCATTGAGCCTATAATCGAAAATCCATCTCCTTCTTAGCTCATTGATAGCGGATTACATTTAGTTTTATCATCCCCAATTACAAATTTGGAGATTGGTACATGGTGAAAGCAATAAAAGCGGATTGTAAGCTCGCTGGCATTCTTCCCGGTTGGCTAATTTTATAGGTATCTTTCGGCAGATAGTATTGCTGAATTCAATGATTAGCAGGGAAATCCATGCTTCTATGCTTTGTATTGAAAAAGTTCTTTCAATTCATAGTTAGAAAGATTACCAATCCAGTTTTCTCCGGTAGAGATAGTCATTTCTGCCAAGTGTTTTTTCTTGACAATCATTTCATTGATTTGCTCCTCAAAGGTATTCTTAGTTATAAATCGATGAACCATCACATTGCTGTACTGGCCAATTCGATAGGCTCGATCGGTAGCTTGTGCTTCAACGGCAGGATTCCACCAAAGGTCGTAATGTATGACATGATTGGCTGCAGTGAGATTAAGCCCGGTACCGGCAGCTTTTAAGGATAGGACAAAAATCTTATCCGCCCGATTGGTCTGAAAGCGTTGAACCAACTCATTTCGCTGCTTAATAGTACAACCCCCATGATAATAAAGCGGACTTTCCTGATAATGCTGTTCAATGAAATGCACCAACAATTGCGCCATCTCTGTGAATTGAGTAAATATTAAAACTTTCTCACCACATGCAAGAATGCTGTCTAATTTATCAAATAAAAGAGTGATTTTCCCACTTATTTCGGGATCCTTATTATTATCCTTTAAGAAATGAGTGGGATGATTGCAAATTTGTTTGAGTGCCAATATCATTTGTAAAACCAGACCTTGCCTTTTGAATAAAGATTGATGATCGGTTTGATTAATCCCTTCTATTTCCATCAGGGCAGCTTCAAGGGTTTTTTCATATAGGCTAACTTGGTCAGGACTTAAATTGGCAAAACAGTCCATCTCAATTTTATCAGGCAAATCTGATATGATGCTTTTATCTGTTTTTAGGCGGCGCATCAGAAACGGAGAACATACCTTTTTGAGTTTTTCGGCGGTTTGGTAATCATTCAATTGCTCAATGGGATTTCCATAATTTTCAGCAAATTCTCCACTTGAACCCAAGTAGCCGCGATTACTGTAATCCATGATGCTCCAAAGTTCACTTAATCGATTCTCGATGGGTGTACCGCTCAAAGCAAGGTAAACATTTGCTTTGATTGATTTCACTGCTTTGGACTGAGAAGTCCCCGCATTTTTAATGTTTTGAGCCTCATCAATAACCAACACATACCATTTGTTTTTCTTCAATAATTCAACATCACTGCGTAAAGTGCCATAGGAAGTAATAAGTATCTCAGAGTCTTTCAGTTTGTCTAGGTTGCGGTTTGCTCCATGATATATAATCGCTGAAAGGCCGGGTGCAAATCGTTCAATCTCAGCAATCCAATTGGTCAGTAATCCGGTTGGAGCTATAATTAAAACTTTCTCCTTCTCTAAATGCTTCTCTTCTTTAAACTTTAACAGGCCTGTGATGACCTGAATGGTTTTTCCAAGTCCCATATCATCTGCCAAAACGGAACCAAATCCAATGCGTGCATTACGATACATCCAGGAATAGCCTCTATGCTGATACGGACGCAACTGTGCCTGTAATCCCTGAGGTAATTCTATTTCTTTAAATTCCGATAATTCTTGAATAAGGGCTTTGGTTTCATCATCTATTGAAATCACGGCACCGTGGTAATCCTCTGATAAGGCCGCCTGCATAAGCTGGAAAGGGCTGAGCTGTTTAATTTTTGTGAAATGATTGTATAGTTTCTCGAGTTCCTCTTTATCCACATAGATAAAATTGGCTTTATACCGAATTAATCCTTCGGATTTATAAAGTAATTCATTGAAAGCTTGTTCATCCAACAGATGTTCGCCCAGAGCAACTTGCCATTCAAACTCCAGTAATTTGTCAATGCGCATCATTCCCAAGCTTTTAGCCTGAGTCTTAATCTTAATACTGGGTTTAGGACGAAGTATTTTTTGAAGCGATTTGGGCAAACTAACACGAATCCCGAGCAACTCGATGGCCGGAATAATTTGTAATAAGAAATTGGTGAATTCTTTTCCTCCTAAGATGACTTCATTTTTACCCATTGGATTGATATGCTGATCTAAACCGGGGATTAAATGACTAATTAGGGTGAGTGATTGAATGATTTCGTACCGTCTGTGTTCGAAGATACGCTCTGTCAATATATCTTTTAGACAAGCAATGGCTGTTGCATCCGTGTCAGAAAGTTGCACTTGTACCTTAACCTGAAATCGATTCTGGCTTATTTCTTCAACAATCATGGAAGGGGTCATTAACTTTTGACTGATGGAGAATTTTTGAAGCCAGGCCATAATACCTCCGGGTAGAGCTTCTTCACCTGGTTGGCTAAAGGGATAGGATTTGCGATTAAAAAACAATTGTAAGAAAATATCCGTATCTGATATAGAACTCTCCATTGCAATAATTTCATCCATTATTATTGATAAAATATTGATAGAAAGGTCTTTATTTATAGGATGTTTGATTTGATTTCCAGAGGCGAAAAGCATGCTCTCCGGGAAAATATTTTCCAGTTGTATGCAAAGCTCTTTTACTTCTTGGTTGATTGCAGCCGGAATCCATCGAATTTGATATTCTTTTTTTGAAAGCCTGTAAATCTGCGGAAGAATGGCTCCATTTGCAATGAGCTGAATGGCAAATTGTATGGCTGTATGGAAAGCGGCAACGGATGGCTGATAATTATTGATTTGGGAAGGGTGTATGCTTGCGACCTGATGGAGTAAAACCCTGAAAGGACGTTTCCAGGTATCTAGCAAACCATAAGGGTGAATATTTTCATCCAAAACCACCTGTATCGATGAATGGTGATTAATTTCAGTTTCCCCTATCATTGGGACACCGAAAATTTCTGCCATCGGGGACTTCCCGGAAGCAAAGCGTTGCAACCGCTTGCAAAGTCTTTTCATGACTGCCTCATATTTCTCCCGAAAGTCAGTTGATGAGGTAACATAGAAGGCCGGGGAGGGAGCTAATAGCGATACAATAGCTTCGTTCAAAGGATGTAATGCGGTGAAAACTAATCTTTTATACGAATTCTCTTGCTGATAGTTTCGTTGAATAGCATCTTTTGTGAAATGAAATTCTTTGATATCGGGTACTTCCAGCGAATTTTTAGAGAGGATGATGCCAGATTGTTGAATCTCTTTCAGTAATTCTAACCGATGAAGTTCAAAAATCAGAAAAGGATTATTATCAATTTCCTGACTGATTTTATATATTACGGAGGCTATATGTTTACAGGGTACAGCCCAATCGGGGCAAGAACAGGTCATTTTTATATCAGACCATTGCGAAGGAAAAACTTTGAGTCCGGCTCGCTCTGCTAAACCTAATGCCGATGCGTCCAATTCTCTGTTCAACAGTTTGGAGATGATAACCGGGTTATTCTTGAGATTGTCCAGGAAGGTTTGTTGCTGGGAAGCCGGAAAGGGCGGAACAATTAGTTCTACTTTATATGGACTTGGTCGGCTTCCTGCCACACGAGCCTTTACAATATTTTCCTTAAAATTGATGCTTGTTACAGCTCCTTTACGAGCTTAACTGGCTCCCCGAGGTAATCGGTTACTAAAGTCAATATGATGAAGTGATTGAAGCCATTTTTTTCCCCACCAGGTTTTTCCAAATTCGAGTGCCATCCAGATTCATTTAATACATACGAGCAAGCAAAAATAATAGGAAAATAGCCTGATGGAACAAATATTCTATCGAATTAATCCTATGAATTCCTGCACATTCTAATCCTTTTTCGCCGGCTGCAAAATGAGGCGAATCTTGTTGAAGTTGGCTGCCGCATTGATTACTTTACGGTAATCGTCCCAGACTTCTTTGGGCCAATTGACTCCATGGTACCATTCATGAATGTTGATTATTAATTGATTATCCTGCATGGTATAGGAAGATACAAAAGCAAAGGCCGTATCTGAATTCGCCGGGATGTAACTTACATCATATACTAATTCTTCCAGATTTGACCAGGTATAACCATTGGGTGTTTGGATAATCAATTTACGGTCAAGTCTATGATTATAAGGTAATTCCAATGGGGTTTTACGTGCTTCAAGTGTATCGTACAGCTCCATTTGTGAACCAATAAGCAGTCCGGCTTTGAGCAAATAGGTATCCCCTGCTTTTTCAATCATGAAATCGGTTTGATAGGTCGATTTGACGATGAATGGCTTTATTCCGAACAGTTCGGATTTATCATTCTCAAATTCAAAACTCACAGGCTCATCATCTAAATCGAGGAAATTAGCGGTTTCTTTACGAAAATCTTCCAAATTCTTGGGGTCTGTAATTAATTGAAAAACAGGTTGATAATACATAGCATTATAACCGCTTAAGGTGTGGCTTGCAATTATTTTTGTTTCTGATAAATCTTCTGAAAATTGCAAGTTTGCTTCTATATTCCCTTGCGAGACCTCCATGACCAATTCGGGAATGAACTTGACTTTCCCAATGCCGGTTTCATATCCGCTTACACTCACTTCTTTCACAAATAATCCGTAATTGTTGCAATATTTTGCAGTTGGAATACCCATTCGGGAAAACAAATCCGATAAGACCATAAACTTTTGAATCGATGGGAAATACAGGAGGAAATGATCCAGATAGGTAAATGATTCAAATTCAGGGTCAAACGGAACATTCGTCCGATCTGTAGTGATTACTATTTCATGTTTGATACCCAGTTGTTTGTACAGGTTTGTAAAGAGAATCAAGGCCCCTAAATCATTATAAGCTTTGTTGGCCAGCATGTAAGCCGGATCACTAAGTGCATCCAAATTTACATCCGTATATACAAATTTACTTTTGATATAATCCTCAACCGCACGAATGGTTTCAACTTCATTCCCTTTGGGTGGATTAATCGTTTTAATGAGCTTATTAAATTGGGCTATTAATTTTTTATCCTTTAGATATGCAAAATTATAGACATCTTTCGCATAGGGTCCGTAGGAGGTTACATCCCGATTGCCAGTTGCTAAATTCCTATCAAGTGCATAATGAAGGCATTGCAAATTTCCCAGATAGTTAGATACCATTTCTTCTCTAAGGCGTGGAATGGACTTAGCCTGAAGATACCAGTGATTATAATCCGTGATACTTGTATCTTGTTGAATTTCAGTAAGTCCGTTAGTGGTTTTAAACTTATAAATCAGATTTGGCTGAGTGTATAAGTCAAAATGATAGGATAAGACGGGATAATTGGATTGAGCCTGGATGATAAATCCTCTGATATCCGGAATTTGACGAACCACAAAGAGATATTCAATCTCATCGCCAACGCTTAAATCTTCAAAAACAAAATAACGATAGGCTTTTTTACTTTCTTCATCCATCCCTTCTTTAATATCACTCGTATTTAAAATAACAATTTGACCATTGGATTTGAGCACACGAGCTGCTTCCCGGATAGGCTTTGATGTCTCATCTTTTGGAATATAAACAACTTTAAAATTCTCCAGCGCTCGTTTGGTGAGCAGCTTGATTCGGTTATTGGTCAGATGATATTCCATTAAATCATCTTTTTCATACACCTGTTCTTTGATGATGTTTTTTTGAAGATAAATGGCTTGCATGGAAGTATCATTCGTCTCTTGATTAAAGACTGGATTTTCTTCCCATTTGTATAATTCGGTTTTTAATTGTGCTTGTCCGATAAACGGAAGCATCAGAAGCATTAGGGCGAGGAAATTTTTCATGTTAGATGGTTTTCTGGAGGGTAACAACTTCCCGGTAAGCTTTTTTGACAGTCTGTAAATATTCATTGTAGAGATAAAATTGGTCAGGTTTAAGCATCATGGTTTTATACGAAGTATAAAGGGTATAAGTTAAGTGGCCTGGTTTGTAGGAGTAATTGATTTTCAGAGCGTAATATTCATTTTCAAAGCTGATGGACTGAGGGATGAAATCCGGTTCGTAGCCTTCGGGAATGGCTAAATCAACCACATAATTCAATGAATTTTGCATCTCGAAAATGATAGGGTAGGGATGAGTATCTTTAATTTTCTCATGCAATAATCCCTGAAAGATATTTAGGTTTACATACAATTTTTCTCCGGCAGTTTGCAAATAATTTCCGATTTCAAAATCATAGGCATATTGGATGGTATATGGTTTATTTTCAGGAATTTCGGTGGCATTTTTAATGATGAATTTATTGTTGCCTCTTTTCAGATAACTGCCTAGAAACTTGATACGCTCAATATCATCATGAATATTGGATGATGTATTTTTAACGCGTTGGTAGTAGTATCCGCTAAATTTTACTAAACCTTTACCAATCAGTGATGAACCTGAAATATTCAACTGCATGGAATCATATTGCTGAGTGAAATCCGGATTCATAACCGGTACTTTTTCAATGCTATAGTTATCTTCTTTAAAAATAAAAGCTTCTTTACCCTGAATAAAACTGGACGGCGTTCCATAGGCAATATACGGGTTGGTTGGATCCAGAAAAATGCTGCTACCCGCAGTGTCTATGTAGGTGCAAATCATATGATTATCGGTGATGGGAGATGGAAGCTCCGCATAGGTATAAGGCAAATCATTTGAGCCTACCAGTGTTAGATATGATTTGATTCCAATGCCTTTAAGCATCTGATGAAGCAGATTGGCCATTCCTTTGCAATCACCATAGCGATTTTTATAAACCATTCCGGCACATTCCGGGATAAAACCGCCTAATCCAACCTCAATCGCCACATAATGAATATTTTTTTGCACCCAGCCAAACAAAGCACTTACTTTTTCATCTTCCCGAATTAAGCCCCGGGTGATTTCTGCTGCTTTTTGCCTGAGCTCCAAATCCGGGACGCAGGTATCGGCCAGCATGGAAACATTCCAATTAAATAAATCATCCGTATTACGTAAAACCGGTATTACCTTACCTTTCAGTTGATATGAATTTACGATGGGAATGATATGGGGAATATAATAACGGGCGGGCGGCATATTGTCCTCCACTTTTAATGGATTGATTTCCCTGGCCATAAAGCGATAGATTTTGCGACCCTTAGCTTGTGTGAGCGTACTATCAAGTTTAAAACCGTTTCGATTAAAAGACACAAATGCAATATCAATTCGTTCATCCACATCAACCGTATAAACTAATTCATGAACCGGGTAAAAATCCTGGAGCAATTTTCCCAAAATTAATCGTGGCTCTTTCATCGAGTAGTTACATATCAGATTGCTGATGGCATGCTCCCGCAGGTTGGGATACACAAATCGATGCGTCAATATATCATCGAAATAAACATCATTGTCCAACATTCGGCTGGTAGTGATTTCTTTAGATTTATATTTTTTGAAGGATTTTCCCTCCGGAATTTCGGTAAAAACGTCGATGGATTCTAAATGGCGGAAACTGGAAGAGCTAACTTCATCTTCGGCATACAGTTGCGCTTTATGGTCGGTATAGAAGGAGCGTGTTTTCTCTGAATAATTGACCGAAAGCTCGTCGTTTTTAATATCGATTTTCAGATAGGTTTCATCCAGCAATACAATTTTAGAATGACCAGGGAAGGTCTTTTTTAAATTTTCCAGCTCCTCCGGCGTCTGCGCAAATGCTTGACTGATAATGAGAAGACTGCTCAGAAAAAGTAAGCTGAATCTCATTATTTGTTTATTTGGATGATATCGCCATTTTCATACACATATTCATGCACCAGCTCACCTTTTTCATTGAATTGTTGATAAACGCCGGTCTTGATGCCATAAACAGCATCGTAGCTTACCTTTATTTTCCCGTTTGTATGATACAAAAACTGCTTCCCATCTTCTTTTCCATTGTAATAGTTCATTTCTGCTTTTTTAATGCCGTTTTTATAAAATTCGAGGCAAAGTCCATGCTTATTATTATTCAAATACTGATTAGATTCGCTGAGTTGTCCATTGGTAAAATATTTGAGATATTCCCCTTCATTCCAACCATTTTTCAGAGCGTATTTTCGGGCTAATTTCCCATTTTTAAAGAAAATTGAAATTTCCTGATTCCCGGAATTTACAGGGATTTGAATGATACCGCCCGGACCCTCATAGCTCATGGCTACAAGTACATCGGATTCATAGATGCGGGTGTGATCGTATTCGCCGGCTTCATTATAAAACTTAAAGTTTCCTTGCTTTCCATCCTGAAAATAGGTCCCTTCATACGTGATTTTCCCTTCCTCATTATACATGGTGTAATTACCATGCAGTTGCCCCTTGTAATAGGAATATGCCCGGGATTTTTGGCCATTTTCGTGATATTCAATCCATTCTCCAACACGTAATCCCCGATTAAAATTTCCTGCGTTCTTGACTATTCCTGACAGGTAAAAATCTTTCCAAACTCCCTGTCTCTGTCCTGAAAAATAAGCTCCCTGGGTTTGAATAGCACCGTTTACATAGTAACTCACATAGGGTCCATGGATTGAGTTATTGATAAGCTGATAATCTTCGCGTAATTGATTCGAATTTGGATACCGGGGTGTAACATGCCCGCAACCATTGGTGTAGAAGAATGAATCGATAACAGTTCCATCCGATTTATAAAAGAATTGGGCGGTAATTACTCCTTCTTCAAAAAGGCTGGTTTTAAAAATTTTCCCATCTATGGAATAAAGGTTCGTAAATCCATGTATCTCACCATTCATATGATAGGTGCTTTCGGATGGGTTACCATTTTCATAATATTGGATTTGTGGACCGATGCGTTCATCATCCTCATAGTATCCTTCTTCCAATTTTTGCCCTGTTTCACTAAATATTTCATATTTTCCGGAGCTTTTACCTGCAACATAATACTCCGTTGACATTATTTTCCCGTTAGGAAAATAACGAACAATCAAACCGTCTAGTTCTCCATCTTTATAAGGTTGTGTACTTTTTAACATTCCAAAAGCATCGTAATACTTCCAGGTACCCTGATGAGAATGGGTACCATATTCGCCTTCAATCGATTTTACGCCATTGTAATGATATCCAACGAATTGGAAAGTTCCGAATTTTCGTTTATCCTCCTGAATGATTTTTCCGGATTTATCAAAATAACGATATCCAACAATATCACCTTTCTGATAATCCAATTGATAATAGGGTTCACCTGAGTAATAATACTCGGTGTAGTTTCCGGTACGCTTGCCTTCCTCATCTAAAATAGTTTGGGTATCTATCTGCCCGGCCAAATTGTAATGGGTGACCTGTCCAATCATTTTCCCATTTTTGTATTGACCTTCCTGGCTTTTAACTCCGTTCTCATAATATTCGGTATAAGATCCATCTTTTTCATTTTGAACAAAATGTTGAATGACTTTTAACTGTCCGTTTTCATGAAAGATGGAATCCGGTCCTTCCTGCATATTGTTAATGAAGTTTACTTTTTCGTAGATTTTACCGGTATTGTAAAACCCTTGATATAAACCTTCCTGTTTACTGGCAATATAATTGGATGAATAGTTGAGATTTCCATTTGTGAAGTAAATGGACCGCAATCCTTCCAGTTTATCATTTATTACCGTCATACTTGCACTTATACTACCTGTAATGTGATAATAGCGAATAATCCCATGTATTGCATCGTCTTTAACCGTATAAAAGGCTTCCGGTCGGCCGTATTTAGAGTAAACAATTACTGAGTCCTGAGGAACACCATTTACATAGAATTCTATTATGGCTAGATTTCCATTGGGATGATAGCTGACTCGCTTTCCTTCCAGCTTGCCGGCAGCATTATAGTTCTCTTCGGATTTGAGATTTCCATTTTCATGATAATCTTCGCAATAGCCAACATTTGTTCCAGCTTCATCAACCTCACAAATGGAACTGATGGCAAATCCACTATTGGCTCTGAAAACTGAAATATTTTTTGAATTTGCTTTGGGGAATGGCATGAGGTGTTTTCGATGATTTTCATCTAAACAAACCCTAAACCAATCAACGAAAGAGTTAATATCGGAGGTTTTTGAGCTAATTATTTTTTGATGACTTTCATTGCCACTCGATTGCAACATATAATAGGATAAGACTTCAAACTTCTTATTTTTCATAATATCGCGCACGACCGGAACATACATTTGATACCAAAATCCTTGATTATCATTAAGTTTTGTTAATTCCTGATAAAGTAGATGCGTTTGTTTGATGATGGGATGTGGGAGCTTGGTTTTAACTTTGTATTTCTTATCCAGCCCCACGTAATTTTCCAGCAGTAAATCAATCTCTGAGAAATCTTCCCCTTTCAACATATTGAGTTTATTGCTGGTTTGCTCTTTTTTATAATCGATGGTCAGCACGTCATTCAAAAGCGATAAGACATAATTGGAGCTTGTTCCATTGGGAGATATATAGAGGTAATTGCTAAAGGCAAGGGCTGCCAGCGCAGTTTGCCCCTCAGCCATCGCCAATATGCCAATCTGATAGTGGATTTTTGCATAAATGGGATTGATTTTCAGCACTGTTTGATAGCTTTCCAGGGCTTTTTCGTATTCTTTATTCATACTATAAGAATATCCCAGGTTGTAATGTAATAGATAACTCAATGGAAAGGTCTTAATGGCTTGCTGATACACCGCTATCGCTTTGTCATATTTTTCCAGTCTATCATAGCAGCTGCCCCAGTTGACGTAGAAGCCTGGTTCGTAGAACAGATGTTTTCGACTGGCCAGTTGGGCAAATTCAATGCCTTCTGCATATTTTTCGAGCCGGTAATAGGCAAGCATAATTTCGGGGACTGTGGCTGTGTAAAGTGTGTCTGATTCGGGAATTCTGAAATAAATATCCAGCGCCTCCTGATACTTTTCTTCCTCCACCAAGTTTAATCCGGCAATTAAAGTGTCTCGGTAATTGATGATTTTGCCTGCATCTTTATCTTGACACCATGATGGTTTAAAAATGCTGATTAATAGTAGGATAACTAGAATATTTTTTTTCATAAATAGATATAATTAGCATGATTAGTAATCCTTCTAAAACTAATAAATTAAATTCAAAAATTTCAAGGCACAACAAATCTTAACTGAATTTTGCGTTTAATGTAGTTTTTTTTGAATGGATTATAATAAAATGATTGGAGAGACGTACGGATGTGCGTCTCTCCAACTAGTGTAAATTGTTCCTTAAGGTTGGAATCAAATTATTTACTCACATGTAGGCTGGAAGAATGAATCAATTTCGTACCGGAAATGATTTGTATGCTGTAAATTCCGGCGCTAAATCTGGAAACATCTATCTGTTGCGTTGATTGAGAAAGCATGGAACGATAAACCATTTTTCCACTTTCATCTAGCATAATTAGCTGCATTCCTTGTTGATAATCAGGAATTTCAATCCATACTTCTTCCGAAGTCGGGTTTGGAAATACCTGAACTGACAGTAAATCCAACCTGCTTTTCTCACGACCCAGGAGAATTTCGTTTACTTTATACAGATTATTTCCTGAAATCCAATCAATTTCCATGGTTCTTTCAGTTGAGCCATCCCAGGATTTGATATAAAATGATTCCTGCTCTTTGATATTTTCAGCTTCATCGGTATAGGATTCATCTCCCCAAACAGTAATTGCTGCAAAATCCGAATCGACACGGGCTGAGCCAATTAGGATGCCGCTAGGCGAAAATACACCTATCTCCTGAATCAGGTTATGTGCAGGCAAGCTAATTCCCAAGGTCATATTGTTATCCGTACGGCTGGCTTCGCCAAAATATGACGATTCAATTTCCGGTATGATGACTTTATTAAATGATTGACTGTTAGATGGATAAGTAAGTATGAAAGGTGTGAATGCTTTAATTGCATAGCCTTTCCCAGGTTCCATATTTCCGATATTATTTACGCTATATTGCGGCCAATAGATTGCTCCGGCTCCAGACTTAACAATTGAAATCATTGAATTATAGGGGCTTAACAACTGAGCAATGGATGCCGGGCTTTGCAGGAGATACCCTAACAAGCTCCATAATTGAGGGATACTGATAGGGCTTAGTTGCGGGGTGATGCTTAATCCCTGGATGGTTAATTCATCAGCAACAAGCATTTTTATCTGATATCCTTTACCGGTTTGGATACTCCCAATATTGTTGACGCTATACTGTGGCCAGTAAATACTTCCACCTCCATCTTTAACAATACTTACGGAAGAGATGATGGGACTAAGAACAGCTGCGATATTGGAATTTGATGGGCTGATATAGGTGGAGAAAATGCTCCACATATAAGGTAATGGAATAACTTGAGATTCAATACCTGAGAGTGATTCAATTGCACTCATTCCATTAGGTTCAAATAAGCCCATATTTGGGAATGATGTAGAATAGGTGGCGTAGGCGGGGTAAGAAACTCCTTCCGAAATGTCCCAGATTTTCCACTTGAAGTTCTCTCCGGCTGCAAAACCATCGTTTCCATCATCAGCGCCCCAGGCGGAGAATGCATCATTAACACCGGTATATTCCATAAATCCTGCACAAACCAGTGTGCCAAGTGAATCATAAAATACTCCCAGATAATCACCCAGAGAAATGGGAACTCCATTGATAGTGATTGGAGTGCCAGCTTGTACCAGAATCGAGTGGTTTGAACCAGTATTCAGGAAACTCCAGGGATGTATTTTTATGCTTGCAATGGATGAAGTGTCGGAACAAGTCATATTGGTTGCAACACAGCGATATTCTTCCAGATTATTATCCATACTTAAATTTTGGATGGTCAGAGTCTCTGTATCCGTACCTGCATATTGACCAGCGTTCATCAGGTTCTCAAATCCGGTTCCCTGCCATTTCTGCCATTGGTAAGAAGACCCGGCTATACTTGTGGTAGCAACCAGACTAAGGATACCTCCCACAGAGCCTGTCTGATTCATGGGTTGAAAGCTAAACTCAGGTAGGGGTAAAACAGAAATGTTAACTTCATCATAAGCCATACAACCATGAATGTCGGTAACATTAACTGAATAATTTCCCGTTTCATATACCTGAATTGAAGAGGCATTTGATCCTGTTGACCATACATAGCTTGTAAAGCTTCCGGCATCAATAAGATAGTCTTCGCCGGAGCAGAAACTTACATCATTTCCTAAATCAACGGTTGGCAGAATCCATACGAGAACACTCACCTCATCGCTGTTGGTGCAACCAAATACATCAGTCACCGTGAGAGAATAGACACCGGTTGAGGCACCATTGATTGATTGAGTGCTTTCACCAGTTGACCATAGATAGGATGCAAAAATTCCTCCATCCAGGAGTAAGGATTCTCCTTCGCAGATTTCAATGGTTGAACCTAATTCTGGTTGAGGTAATGGATTAAATTCGTAGTAAACCATATCGTAATTCATACAGCCATTAGCGTCAGTTACAGTAAGGCTATAACTTCCTGTGGAGCTAACCTCAATACTTTGTGTGTTTGCACCTGTTGACCATGAATATGCCATGTATAATCCGGGATCCAGCGTATAACTGAGTCCTTCGCAAACCGTTACGTCTGGGCCAAAATCAAAATAAGGTAAAGGATAATTAGTGACCATTATTTCATCTGAGTTTTGGCAACCATTATAATCTGTGACAGTTACCGAATAAGTTCCATCGACGGCGGTGCTAATGCTTTGGCTTATTTCACCGGTTGACCACTGGTAATAAGAGAAAGAACCTGCATCCAATGAAACAAAAGGTCCTTCGCATTGGTACACATCTGCTCCTAAGTTAACTTGAGGCAAGGGTAATTCAATTACCTGTATATCATCTGAGGCGACACAGAGGCCGTTTGTGATGGTTAAGCCATAGGTTCCCGGATAAGAAACAGTTATCGAGCTGGTAGTTTCACCAGTGGACCATGAATAGGTATCAAAAAAGCCACCCGCATCAAGGGAGATGCTTGACCCGGGGCAGAAATAAACATTTGGTCCGAGTTCAAACTGTCCCGAAGCGGTTAAGGATATTTCATCTGAATCTGAACAGCCATTAATATCATACACAGTAACCCCATAAACACCGCTTTCATATACTGTAATTGTTTGGGTAGTTTCACCGGTTGACCATGAATAGGAGGCAAAGGAGCCGGCATCCAGCATATAGGATTGGCCATAGCAAATCGTGGCATCGGCACCCAGTTCTACATCGGGAGCTCCTTGGTAAAGGGTTGTAACTTCAAATGATTCAGTAGCAAAACATCCGTTATTATCAACCAGCGTAACTGAATAATATCCTGGAGCTAATTCATTAAGGGAGGTTGTTGAGGCACCATTCGACCATGTATAGGTATAAGGAAGCGTTCCACCATCCGGGAAAATATTGATAGAGCCTCCGATTAATGGATTACATCCTATGTGTTCAACTTGTCCATTGATGCTCAGTATTATAGGTTCAGTTATGACTGCTGTGAGTACAATGGAGGTTCCTAGGCTTGGAGTATATGTTCCTGTTAGGGTTTCAATTGCACTCACACCGTTCGCGGCAAAATTACCTCCATTCGGAAATGCCAGATAGGTTGCTGTCATTGGAACAACCTGACCGTCAGAGGATTTCCAAACTTTCCAGATAAATGCTTCATTTGTTGCGAATCCATCTTTTTCCGTTGTGTAGGAATCATCTCCCCAAACGGATAAGGCTGTTTGGCTCCCGGGCCATTCAGCGTAACCACCACATTTCTCAACTGATCCACTCAGGTAAAATGCTCCGATAATATCTCCTGTAGCCAAGGGAAGGCCATTAATTAAAGGAGCATTCTGAATGAGGATGGAATGGTTTAATCCGGTATTGGTGTATTCCCAGGTGAATTCTGCAGTAGGAGCGGATAAATCTGATACTGTCACGGTGTATGTGCCAGTTGATAGTCCGCTAATATCCTGTGTTGTAGCTCCGTTGGACCATTGGAATGTATATGGAGGTGTTCCTCCGTTCACTATTAAGTTGATAGCGCCATCTTGGGTTCCATTACATAGCAGGCTGGTAGTGGTAAGAACTCCATTTAATTCCGGGGCAACCGAAGAGCCTGTCAGGGTTAATAGTCCACTCATGCCATTAATAGAAAAGAGACCTTGGTTAGGAAGCCCCTGATTGTAGGTAGCTGTCATTTCAATTTCCTGTCCATCGGATGCTCTCCAAACTCTCCAGATGAAAGCTTCGCTATTGGCAAATCCATCCTTCAGTCCGGTATAAGAATCATCCCCCCAAGCCGTAACCGCAGTCTGAGAACCCAGCCATTCGACATAACCCCCGCATTTCTCGACCATGCCATCTAAATAAAAAACACCAATAAAATCACCTGAATTAATGTTCGTTCCATTGATTAATGGTGCCTGGCTGACTAGAATGGTGTGATTGGCTCCTGTATTTACATAGACCCAGGAGGGTTGGGCAAGACTAATGCTTGCCAGAGTCAGACTTATCAGTAAAGTCATACACGCTTTTGATAGTACTTTTTCCATAGATGAAAGTGTTAGTGTGATAAAAAATTACTTGTAGGAATTCCATCTTTCAGAGTCTTAAATCCAAGACGAGGATTCCGAAGAATCTGAGTATTCAGGCTTGTGTTGTAGTGTTCTGCGTCATCGCTCTGGCCGCATGAATAGAACAGTTTTGTAAAACTGTTTAGTGAATTGAAAATCATGTCACTAAAGGCAAGTTGGCAGAATACTTGTTTCATACATACATGAATTAGGAGGTAAGAATTCTCCCCTAAATGTACGATAAATAAATTAAAACCAAATGAATCTATAGTTAAGAAAATACGTATATTTTCTTGTTAGCTCTGCCCAGATGAACCAATGAAACTAATAACATGATAGTTCTGCCGATTAAGTTGACAGGGTTTAGTCCTTCACGCAACGGACGGAGAACCCAAGTTTCTTTTCATAAAGAAAACTACTATTAATACTAGCGCTCAAATAGGATATGTTTCGACTAAGGGCCATAGTAGTGTCAAAACTCGTTGCACTCCACCAATAGCCGGCAATTCCCAACTCACTGAATGTACCATTATTCCCAAGCATCCCACCGGGTAGAGCAGTAAAGCCTGAGACATTGGTTGCACCTGCATTGGGGCTTATCCAATGGTCTAGTCCGTTTTCTTTTAGTTTGCCACCTGCCTCTGGTGCACCTCCCAAATAGTCGGTTAATATCTCCCATTCCTCGTGACTTGGCAGATGCCAACCGGTTGGACAAACCCCTGTAACACCACTCGGCACTGCTGTACTACTTGCTGAGCCTGACATAGCAGCCGGCCAGTTATACAAGACACCATACGTTTCGAGATTGCTTCCGCCACCGGTGTTCTGATATACATAACAGTATGGAATGGTTTGTGAACTCATGCCAGGACTCGTAAGATTGGGTAAAAACCTTAGGTTTTCTGACATCCATTCTTGCGTGCCAATGATTACCGTCATATACTTTATTCCATCCCGGCTGTCAACAAAACTATCAATCTGGACAAGGAATGGATTGTAAAACAAGATGCTGTCAATCTCTGTATGTACGTTATATTGTGCTACAATTAGCCCATCTTTAAGGATAAACATCGTGTCTTCTTGGGCTGTTATTGTAAAAGCGAAAACAAACAGCATGGCTGTTAAAATAGTGCTATGTTTCATTTTTTATCCCTTTATTGTTTAATGATTTTGGCTGTTCTATATTCATTATTAATGGTGTATCGGCAAAAGAATAGGCCTTTGGGCAGATGCCCTAAATCAAGTCTGAGGAGGTTGGTTCCATGCGTAGGGTACTCTTGTATCATTCTTCCTTCAAGTGTAATAATCGAAATGGTACCTTTGGAGCATTGAATGCCATTCAAATCAATCATAAGGATATCATTAAATGGATTTGGATAGATTAACAAAGGAGCATTTTCCCGAGCCGGAGCTGATTCATGGATGGATATATAGTCTCGAAAACTCAAATTTCTTATGTTTTTTATTGAAATTACAGCCATAGAACTATCGTTGTTTTTGATGGTTGCTATTCCTTCCTTCAAGGTTAGTTTGTTAATACTGTCTAAGATATATGTGTTCAGTGAGCCATCTGTTTCTGTAATATACAGGCTTTGTGCCTGAACCCCGCAATTGCCAACTATCAATAATAGTAAGAAGGTTAATTTATAGTGATTATATCTCCTGGTTATCACTTTCAAGCACGTTAACCCTATACCGGAAGACATGTCCAGATGCTTGGGAACCTTGGCTTCTAACTGGAGAGAGGAGAATCGGATGGTATGATTTGATTTCATAACGGTGGGAATTTTTCCTCAGACGGCTTTTATTTGTAAATGCTGCTTTTTAAAGGTTATCATATGGATGAAATTCAGACAGTGAATGTTCATAAGTTTTATTTAATCAATTAGTTAAGTAGATATGTTAAAAATTATTTTTAACTAAATCGAAGTGTTTTCTTGCGAACCTTCTCAGCAATTAAAGTCATAGACTTTCCCTATTTAGTTCCTGTTAGATGCTTTTATCTACTCAAGATTTCAAAATGTTCGCAATCTATCACCTGAAAAGTGTTTAGGGAAGCATAGTAGCAACTATTTCAAATCCTTAGGTTCAGGTTCTCTATTTCATAAGTACGTTAGCCCGGAGTTTCAAGCTTGAAAGTTGTTTTGATTTTGGGTGTTTAATGCTACATTTGTTAGTAGTTAAAAAGGAATTAAAATGAAGCAATTACAACTCATTACCATACTGACAACCATGCTTCTGACTGCAACAGTATTGAATGCTCAGGTTCATCAGTCTAACTATCAGGTCTATTTCAAACAAGGCATTGTAATTCCGGATACCAATCTATCTTCCCTGTCTCCAGATTCCTTGTATGAAGCATCTGATATCCAGGGAAATCATTTTTATCGATATATCCAGTTTTATGCAATTCCTACTCAGCAACAGATCAGAGAGATGGAGCGATCAGGTATAAAATTACTGGAGTACATACCTCAGGCTGTCTATGTAGCTGCTATTCCGGTTCAACTCGATTTTAATCAATTTAAATTGATGAATATCAGATCGATATGGAAGTTACCAGTAGCTCATAAGATGGATGCCCGATTAGAGAATCGGCCTTTCCCCGACTGGGTTTTGAAGGGAGATAAAATCAGATTAATTATTCAGTATTATGTTGATATTGAGCTTGCTACAGTGCAAGCAGAGCTGGCTGGACTGCAAATCGATATCCTGGAGTATTATGAATCAGGTCATGCCCTGATTGTGCAACTATCACCCGATGCAATTGGCGAACTTGCTTTAAAGCCATTTGTACGTTATCTTGAATTAGAGAATGAACCCGGTGTGCCTGAATCGGATGATGGTCGTAACCTGCATCGTTCCAATGCAATTGATGTGGATTATTTCGGAGGATATGATTACGATGGGACAGGAGTAAGTGTTGCGATAAATGATGATGGGTTTGTAGGGCCACATATCGATTTTAAAGGGCGTGCCGACCAAACAGATGTTATAGGCGATATGGAGGGAAGTCATGGAGATATGACTGTAGGTATTGTAGGCGCTGCCGGGAATGTGAATCCCCTGATGCGTGGAATGGCTCCCGGTGCCTTTTTGTGGGTCAGGCATTATAGT
>JAIPAR010000025.1 GCA_021739985.1 Bacteroidales bacterium
GCTTGTTAATTCAGGATGTGGATGTGAGCCAAGATAAGTAAGGGTGTTACTTGGTAAGACAACCCACTCAGAAGTGGCAGCATCAGTCCCGGCACTTGCGAGCCAATCCGTATTACCAGTTGTAATAGTTGATTTTCTAACGAGAGTTTTATCAGCCGTTGCATTAGCAATACCGGCAACCGGCCAGCCGGTACCCGGGTCAGGAGTTGGAAAACCAATTACATCAATGAAAATGGTATCTAAACCTACAATTTGAATCAATGCACGCGCATCATCTCCATTATGGTGAGTAACACTTGGATAAGCAAGTACTTCGTCTGCATCACTTAAATTAAATAATGCGGTGGATATTTGATCAGCAACAATGACCCAAACGTCTCCTGGAGCGATTGAAGCACCTACCGGAAAAGTATGATAAAAAGCCCAGCCCCCGCCATTAGATGACTGAGCGATACGATAGTCATCCAGCGAAATACTAACCTGAGCAGGATTATAAATTTCAAATCCTTTATTGTTGCTTGAACCTTCGATATATTCTGAGAAGAAAAGCGAAGGAGGTTGTTCGTCACTATACCAATAGGTGATAATATCAGCGCCACCGCCTACTACAGTATAGGAACGATTTGGTCCTCCATTAGGAAACTCCGCTAAATTCCAATCTTCATTAATTCTAAATTTAAATTCCACTACATCCCCTGCAGTAAAACCGGTAATCGTCATAGAATAAATCCCATCACCATCACTATCGATACAATTACCTGCGGAACCCCAGAAACTGAAAGAACCAGCGATATCGACGGAATCTGTTAAAGGATTAAAAGTACCCAAGCTAATTTGATAATTCATGTTTACATTAAAAACGATAACCTCACTTCCGGAAGGAACCGGAATGCTATAGGATGTTTGACCGCTGACAGTGCCGTCGATCGCAACCGTAACGACCATGTTAGAGCCTTGAATCAGCCATAATCCCCACTGCGAACCATCATCTTCGATGGCGCCCCATTCCCAGTTTCCACCGGGAATTGAAAGTTGGGCAGTCCAAATATGATCACCCGAAACTAAGTCACCATTTGTTCCATCATCATACATTTGATGCAAGGTCCAGTTGTCCCAGGTTCCTTTGATTTTTATGTTTAAGCTGGTTGCCGGTTGATCATTTACAGTAAATGTCACCATTTGTGGGCCTGTATTGTTATCATACCAAAAAGTTTGGTTGTTAATACCTGATTGGACAACATACAAACGATTAGGATTTGTAGAAAGCTCACAAGTGCTCCAGGAAGCATTAATCCGGAATTTAAATTCAAGTGAATCACCCACATTTAAAGGAGAAATTACTAATGAATAAATTCCATCCATATCAAGATCCGACATAGTAGTTCCAGCCCAGCCATTAAAAGATCCGGCTACATCAACACTATCAACCAGGGGATTAAAATTTCCGGAGGTAATTTGGTAATTCATATTTACATTCAATGTAAATGAAACCGAAGATGAAGCAACGGTATGAGCTCCCAGATAACCGAAAACATCGACATCATAAACATCCCACTGATTAGCAAATGAAGCCTCCCAATTCGTTGTACCATAAAGGATTTCAGGTTTTCTAACCAGGGTATGATTGACCGTTGCATTGGTTATAGCACCAACATTCCATCCTGAACCAGGGTCAAGTGTCGGATTTCCAAAAATATCCAGCCAGGTTGTATCGGTAGCTGAGATTTTCACAAGTCCTCTGGCATCATCACCATTAAAAGTTACAATACTAGAAGTACCTGTAACAACTTCATCTGCATCTGCGACAGGAAATAAAGCGGATGAGGTCGCACTGTTAATCATTACCCATACATCACCGGGAAGGATAAATGAACCATTTGGAAACATACGATATGTAGAAGACCACCCTCCTCCATTAGTTGCCATCGTAATCCGATAATTTTCTAAAAAGACCGTGTCGGAGGTAGGGTTGTAAATCTCCAGGGCCTTGTTGTTACTGTTCCCTTCGATATATTCCGAGAAGAACAAATCGGGGGTTTGTGCATGCGTCCACCCTGCTATCAAAGCAAGAACTAGAAGCATAAAAAGTTTGTTGAATAGAACTTTCATCTGTCTTTCAGTTTAAGTTAAATATAAATTGCTTTTGGTCTTTCGAGTAAAAAATCAACAGGCAAGTTACAACTTGTGAATTAATTATTCAACATTAAAATTTGAATTATTTATGAATTCTCACATAGAGTATCTTAAGAGTACATCGCAGGCCTGATTCAGCCCAGGTTGAACATTGGATTTTTCCGGTATTTCTACCTGAAATCTGAGTAAACTCATCAAAATCCTAAAAATTAATAAGTAATATTGACCCCTTTAGCAACATGAATCATTAAAATATATGGCAAGAGATATAAAACCTCATATTGGAATATATGGCAAAAGGAACAATGGCAAAAGCAGTTTAATTAATGCCCTTACGCAACAAGAAATTGCAATCGTTTCTGAAACACCGGGAACAACCACAGACCCGGTAAAAAAATCATATGAAATTTTCGGAATTGGACCATGCATCTTTATTGACACTGCCGGAATTGATGATGCAGGCGAATTGGGAGAAAAAAGAATTCAAAAAACCAAAGAAAGCTTACGGCATATCGATTTGGCTATTTTAGTTATAGCCCAGAATGAATTTGGCAAATCCGAAGAAGATCTGATTTCATCATTTATTCATCATCATATTCCTTTTATCGTCGTTCATAATAAAAGTGATTTAATGCCTCTGAATCCTCAAAAAGAGCTCGAAATTCAAAATTATAGCCACACTCAGGTGATTGATTTTTCAACTTTACATCCTGTCAACCGGGATGTTTTGATTGAAGCCATGCGCTTAAAAATTCCTCCAACTGCTTATCAGTTTAAAGGTTTATTAGGAGATATTTTAGAAAAGGATGATATCGCTTTGCTCATTACCCCAATTGATTCAGAAGCTCCGGATGGACGAATGATTTTGCCTCAAGTTCAAATGATACGCGATACGCTTGATAATGATGGAGTTGCCATCGTTTTAAAAGAAACTGAAGTTGAAACTTTCCTGAAAAAAACAGGCATTAAACCCAAAATTGCCATTACAGACAGTCAAATTTTTGGAAGAGCAAACGAAATGATTCCACGGGGTATTTGGCTCACCAGTTTTAGTATTGTTTTAGCACGGCAAAAAGGGGATTTTGCTAAGTATCTCGGAGGAACACCTGCCATAGACCAATTACAAAATGGAGATAAAATTCTCATTTTAGAATCCTGCAATCATCAGGTTTCCTGTGAAGATATTGGTCGATTTAAGATTCCGTTATGGCTAAAAAAATACACAGGCAAAGAACTGGATATCAAACTAATACCAGGACTGGAACCTATTCCGGGAAATATTGCGGAATATGCGCTGGTAATTCAATGTGGAGGATGTGTGGTGACTTCCAAACAGTTGCATAACCGATTAAAGCCGGCTATTGATGCGGGCGTGCCGGTCTCAAACTATGGGCTTGCTATTGCATGGATGCATGGCATATTTAATCGTGCCACGGAAATGTTTCGGTAATTTTTCTTAATCCTCTTTCAGCAAATAAAAAGCCCTTTCAAACTCCCTGGTCAAATCTGGTGCGGATAAGATATTAATTCATTCTGTCCTTGTAAAAAAAGTTTTTACTTTGCAGAAACAAGAGTTGGTTGAATCAGCACCTTCGGAAATGAAGTGAATTGTTTAACTAACCCAAATGCATATATTTAACACGCAATATTGTAACGAAATGCCATACAAAAGAATACTATTGAAACTCAGCGGAGAATCGCTGATGGGCAAGCGGGGCCACGGTATCGATGAGGAGCAATTGATGGAATATGTGGATCAGATTGCCGAAATTCACAAATTAGGAGTAAAAATCGGGATTGTAATTGGTGGAGGAAATATTTTCCGCGGGCTGCAAGGAACCGGCCGGGGTTTCGACCGGGTGAAAGGGGATTACATGGGAATGCTTGCAACTTCCATCAATGCTCTGGCGCTCCAATCCGCCTTCGAAGCAATCGGAATTAAAGCGATTCACTTAACTGCCATTTCCATGGAGCCGGCTGGTGTCCGTTATTCCAAACAAGTATGCATGGATGCCCTGACGAATAATCAGCTGGTCATTTTTAGCTTTGGTACCGGCAATCCGTATTTCACTACCGACACAGCAGCCAGCCTACGTGCTGTTGAAATGGAAGCTGAAGTTGTGTTGAAAGGAACAAGGGTAGATGGAGTTTATACTGCAGATCCTGAAAAAGACCCAACTGCCATTAAATATGATTCATTAAGTTTCCGTGAAGCATTAAATAAAGACCTTAAAGTGATGGATACCACTGCATTTGCCATGTGTCAGGAAAATAATCTCCCCATCCTGGTTTTCAATATGAATACACGCGGAAATTTAAAACGTATCATTTTAGGTGAAAAAATTGGCACTTTAGTTACAAATTAAATACATTAGCACGTGGTTTCTATCTAGAAATCCGAATGATAAACTTTACACTTTTAGAATTAAATTCAGAATATGGAAGAAGAAGTTAAACTCCACCTGGAGATGACCAAAGACAGCATGTTCGAGGCCTTGAAGCATTTGGAAACCGAACTATCCAAAATTCGTGCAGGGAAGGCAAACGTTCATGTGCTGGATGGTATTATTGTTGATTATTACGGTGCAAATACTCCTATTAGCCAAGTTGCTAATATTAGCGCACCCGATCCAAAAATGATTGTCATCCAACCTTGGGATAAAAAGATGATTGAGATTATCGAAAAAGCTATTATGAAAGCAAATATCGGTATTACTCCGATGAATGACGGTGAAATGATCCGCCTTTCATTTCCTCCATTAACTCAGGAACGTCGTTTATCGCTGGTTAAGCAAGTTAAAAATGAAGGTGAAAATGCTAAAGTGAGTATTCGAAACCATCGCCGGGAAGCAAATGATGAGCTGAAGAAAATGAAAAAAGAAGGGCTTGCTGAAGACCTTGAAAAAGATGCCGAAGCCGGCGTTCAAAAAATGACCGATGAATATATCCGCAAAGTGGATGAAGTTATCGAGAAAAAAGAAAAAGAAATCATGACTATCTGAAAAACGAAACAACATGCGATTATTACTCATTAGTAACTCAACCATGGCGGGTCAGCCATATCTGGATTATCCCAAACAATTTATCAAGGATTTTTTGGGGCAATCGATTAAGAAAGTATTATTTATCCCCTATGCAGGAGTTACTTTTTCGTATGATGAATATCATCGGAAAGTTAGTCTCAAATTCGCCGAAATTGGCTACGAAGTTGAAAGCATTCACCAGTTTGCAAATCCTGTGGAAGCTGTAAAAAATGCAGAAGCGATTGTAACCGGAGGAGGAAATACTTTCCATCTGGTGCATCAATTGCATGCCAATCACCTGATCGAAATAATCCGTGAAAAAGTACTCGCCGGAACGCCTTTTGTTGGCTGGAGTGCAGGCGCCAATGTGGCCTGTCCTACCCTCCGTACAACCAATGATATGCCAATCATTCAACCGGCAAGTTTCAACACTTTTAATCTCGTGCCTTTCCAAATTAACCCACATTATCTCGATGCAAACCCAGACGGGCACGCTGGCGAAACCCGCGAAGCCCGTATCGAGGAATTCATCGAAATTAATCCCGATGTATATGTTGCGGGATTACGAGAAGGCTGTATGTTCCGAATCGAAGGCCGGGAAATCCGTCATATCGGCGACCGATCCTGCCGGATTTTTAAGAAAGGAAAAGCCCCGGTTGAACTTCAAACCGGAGATGATTTCTCCTTTCTACTTTAATTCTTCGAGAACCTGTTCTAACAGGTTCTTTTTTTTTCGATTTATCCTCCCCTTTCAAGATATCCTTGTATTTTTATCTTCGAATATTTCAATAAAAGGATACTTGTGTAAATATCTCCATCATCCATGAAAACAATGTATAAAACCCTGCTTTGGGGGGCGCTGCTTAGTCTGGGAACTCTCGCAAATGCTCAAACCGAGACCCTCCTCGATACAAATCCTGTTAAATTCGATTGGTATGGCGCCTTTTCAATTGAACCCGGCCAAAATCCTTACCACCTGGATCTGTCAGCCGGCCTGGAAGCTGGAGTAATTTTGCAATCCAACATTCTGCTTGGCGTATTCTTTACCGAATCCCTGAGTGGTATGTATCCCTGGGGCTACGATCCTGATGAGTACCTCAATTATTTTGATTATGGAGGACTAAGCCTGGGATATACTTTTTCACCGGAAAAACTGATTCATCCGATTATCCAACTAAAATCAGGTTGGGGAAATTTTGCACTGGGAGAAAATATGGGAGAAGTCTATACGGATTTAAGTTGTCTAGTCATCCAGCCCACCGTAGGATTTGAAATGAACCTCAATCAATACTTAAAACTAAGCCTGGCGATTCACTATCGTCACACTAATTCCCTGGATATTTTCGAATTTCGGGAAGCCTCCTTCGATGCAGCAGGGATAACTTTACGGATTACGGGCGGAATATTTGATGATATGTAAGAGTGTCATATAATACCTTGGAAGCTTCCTGCACAAGCGGGTCATGATGAATTTTATAATTTATCTGTCCTGATTTTTTATGAAAACGAAGCATCAATTCGTTTGCAAGCACATTTTCAACCTGTGCAGATTCCTTCAGTATCAAACTTTTGATATTTTGAGGCATTATTTTCTCAAAGGCCAAGACTTGTGACTGGCCCAAAGCACTCATTTCATCTTTGGTTAAACTTTCTCTCCAGGCTTTGAATTTCTTTTGACTTTCGGTTTCATAGGTAAACCCGCTAATCTGTACAAAATCTGAAAAATCACGTAAAACATCTTGCGTTACATAAAACTCCTCGGGATCTGCTATCTCTTTCGTATTCAGCGCATAACGTGTAACATAATTAAAGAACAACTCTTCTGTAATCAAGGCCCGAACAAGTGGAGATAAAGTATCTGCAGGTAAGTTAAAATCAGGCAGAATTCCTCCTCCATCTTTTACGACGCGACCGTTTTTAGTATAAAAGGTTTTCATCAAAGAATCCGGCACATGAGCTACCGAACCATCAGGGTTTTTATGACTGTAATCGAGTGCCTGAATGCAGCGGCCGCTGGGGATATAATATTTGGAAGTTGTAATTTTGAGTTTCGAATTATAAGACAAATCGATCGTTTGCTGAACCAATCCTTTCCCAAAAGTGCGAGTCCCCATAACCACCGCGCGGTCAAGATCCTGAAGGCAGCCGGCTACAATCTCTGAGGCAGATGCAGAACTGCTATTCACCAATACAACCACCGGAAGATTCGGATAAGTCGGTTCCACCATCGTATTAAACACTTTGTTATGAACGGATACTTTTCCACGCGTACTAACCACTTCTTGCCCTTTCGGAACAAATAGGTTAACAATCCTGACAGCCTCCATGAGCAAGCCTCCCGGATTGCCACGTAAATCCAGAATCACACCCTTTAAGGTGTCTTTGGCTTTCATAACATCCAGCGCAGCGTTAACTTCGGCAAATGCCTTCATGGTAAATGAGCTCAGGTTGATATAGGCAATTCCATTCGGCAAAATCTCGTAATGCGGAACCGATTTCATCTCAATTTTTTCGCGAATCACTTCAAGTTCACGAGTTCCTTCGGTGCCCGGACTTTCAATGGTGATGCGGATACTGGTTCCCGGCTGGCCTAAAAACATATCTTCAATCTCCTGATACGTTCGATTCGCGATGTCCTTTCCATTAACTTGCAGGATGATATCCCCGGGTTTTAAACCCGCTTTCATAGCCGGGCCATCTTCATGAATCTCAACGATATAGCTTTTCCCATCCTTTTGCCTGAAAAAAGCACCAAGCCCTCCATACTCACCCGTGGTCATTACCCGGTAGTTTTCGATACTATTTTCAGGGATATAATTCGTGTAGGGGTCGAGCTTTATAAGCATTCCATGAATGCTATTCTCAATTAATTCGCCGGGATCCACATCATCTACATAATTTATAAGAACCTCTTTGACAGTCGTATAATAAATATCCAGATGCTTGGCCAATTCAAAATCATTGGAGGTGAATGCCCAGGTAAAAAATGCCATAAAGGCAACTGCAAGTACAATGAATGTCTTTTTAACGATATGCATTTGAATCAATTTTTACGTTTGCTTACTAAACTTTCGATGGATTATGGAACCGGGTCATATCCATGTCCTCCCCAGGGATTACAGGATGCTATTCGTTTGATTGAAAGCCATCCTCCTTTGAAAGGACCATGCTTTTTGATGGCTTCCACACTATAAACCGAACAAGTTGGCGTATAACGACAAGCATTTGGAAGATAAGGACTTATCACGTATTGATACACTTTTACCAATCCTATAAGTATCCAACTAAGTGGTTTAAAAATCATTTTTATCATACTACCATCAACTTCTTTAAAACTAGTTGCATTTTTTGATGAATATAAGCAAACTCATACTCCTCTTTTCCAACATATACAAACATAGTAATCAGTTTTTTATTTTCGGAGGATAAATATTCATGGAGCAAAGACTTGTTCAACCTATAGGCTTCACGGGTCAATCGCTTCATCCTGTTTCGTTTAACAGCACGCTTGGAATATTTTTTGGATACACTAATTGCTACCTGAATTCGGCTGGGAGATTCATCATCCAAATAATAAATTACTTTATAAGGATACACCAAAAAGCTTTTCCCTTCGGTAAACAGGCGATTTATTTGCTTTTGAAGGCAAAGTCTTTCCGATTTTGGAAACGTATGCACTTGATTTACCATCAATTTGAACGAATTAATACCCATTTAACCAATAAAGCTAAAGGCAAAAGTTCAATTGTCAGCAGATACAGTAAGCTATATCTAAGTGAGTACCCATTGCGTAGTACTATTTGAAATCCACGAAATAATTGCAAGAAATAGGTGAAAAGAAAGATGAATATTCCAAGATAACCCATCCAGGAAGAAAATGGGTCGGGTAAAAAGGCATAAGCTAATAAAACAGGCAGAATTAAAATCCCTGCTAACTTATTGTAAATAGATCCATTATAAACATATTCCTTTACTACTTTCAGAATATCAAATAATACAGCGGTTGAATAATACAATAAATTTTTTATCATGATAAAGATTAATAACACGCCTAAAATTACGGCAAATCTTACTAATCGTTCCTTATCATTCATTGCTCCCGAATTCTTTTCGATGAATAACAACACATACACGGAATAATTAATGAAGAATAAAAAATTTAAAATCCAGGAAATCCGATTTGATACTGAATTTCTGTTTTTATATAAAGTAACTGCATCTTTATATACAAAACTCGCTGTATAGGTCTGATTAAAAGACTTTTTAAAGAAAAACTGAATCCAGCCAAAAATTGTAATTGACAGTAAAAGCAACACAATAATCCAATCATTACTATAGTCTTGCAAAGACATTGCCGGGCTTTGCTCATTCAAGTGAGCTTGATGCGTTGAGTACTCCGGTTTTTCCAATGGAGTTTGTGGAGGGGTTTCAAACTTTATCTTATAATCATGATACATATTTCCGCTGCTCCCTCCAAAATTAGAGGAAGAATCAGTAAACTGACTGCCTGACACTGTATCAACCATAATAAAGTTTTGCTGACAAATTTAGTCCTTTTTCAAAACTTGACCGGATTTTCTTACTTTTACCTGAAAATTTACCAAATGATACAATCCGACCAAATCAAAGACATCTTCAAACGCCGTGATGCGTTAAGGAGGCATCTTTGACATCGATAACAAACTCATTCAAGCCGAAGAAGAAGAGCAAAAAACTCAAGCACCTGACTTTTGGGAACATCCTGAAAAGGCGGAATCACATCTTAAGCAACTCACTTTATTAAAAAACTGGATTAAAGATTTTCACCAAATCGAGCAAGGTTTGGAAGAATTCTCAATTATACTTGATTTTCAAAAAGAAGGAGAAGCCAGCGAGGAAGAAGTGGATCAACAATATGCATTAGCCCTGGAATTAATTGAAAATCTGGAGTTTAAAAACATGCTCCGTCGCGAGGAAGACCAAATGGGTGCATTGCTAAAAATTAATTCAGGTGCCGGCGGCACCGAAAGCCTCGATTGGGCTGAAATGCTTTACCGCATGTATGTTCGTTACGGGGAAAAACATAATTTTAAAGTCAAAGAAGTTCAGTATCAGGCAGGCGAAATCGTTGGTATTAAATCGGTTACGCTCGAATTTGAAGGCGACTTTGCATACGGCTATTTAAAAGGCGAAAGTGGCATTCATCGCCTGGTTCGTCTATCTCCTTATGATGCCAACAATAAACGTCACACTACTTTTGCCTCCGTATTTGTATCACCGGTTGTTGATGATACGATTGAAATTGAAATCAAAGCAGGAGATATCATCTGGGAAACATTCCGCTCAAGTGGCGCGGGCGGACAAAATGTCAATAAAGTGGAAACCGGTGTGCGCGTGCGACATCTTCCCACAGGAATCATTGTCGAAAATACAGAAACCCGCTCCCAGCTTAACAACAAAGAAAATGCTTTGCGTAACCTGAAATCACATCTGTATGAACTGGAATTACGCAAAAGACAGGAAGAGCAAGCCAAAATCGAAGGAAGCAAACTAAAAATCGAATGGGGTTCACAAATTCGTTCGTATGTGCTTCATCCTTATAAAATGATAAAAGATTTACGTACCGGACATGAAACAGGGAATGTACAGGCCGTCCTCGACGGAGAACTGGACGATTTCATCAAATCCTATCTGATGATGTTCGGAGGTCAGGAAGAATCAACAAACTAATATAATTCACCTAAATTGACGATTATGAACTACAGAATTGAAAAAGACACCATGGGTGAAGTTAGAGTCCCCGCTGATAAATATTGGGGGGCCCAAACCCAGCGTTCTGTCGAAAATTTCCCAATTGGCCATCCGGCCAGTATGCCTCAAGAAATTATCCAGGCATTTGGATACCTTAAAAAAGCAGCAGCCTACACAAACCATGAACTAGGCGTGCTGGATGAAAAAAAACGTGACCTGATTGCTCAGGTTTGTGATGAAATTATTGATGGAAAATTGTACGATCAGTTTCCTTTAGTAATCTGGCAAACAGGCTCAGGAACTCAAAGCAACATGAATGCCAATGAAGTAATTGCCAACCGGGCGCATGTGCTTGAAGGAAAAACACTTGGCGAAGGTCCTCTCAGTGTACATCCCAATGATGATGTAAATAAATCACAATCTTCCAACGATACTTTCCCTACAGCTATGCACATTGCTGCCTATAAACTGCTGATGGAGAACACAATGCCAAGAATCGAAAAGCTGCGTGATACGCTGGCTCAAAAATCGGATGACATGATGCGTGTTGTAAAAATTGGTCGTACTCACTGGATGGATGCCACCCCTTTAACGCTAGGACAGGAATTCTCAGGTTATGTAGCTCAACTGGATTATGGACTTCGGTCTTTAAATAATACCCTCGACCATTTATCCGAACTGGCTCTTGGTGGAACAGCTGTTGGAACCGGTTTGAACACCCCTAAAGGATATGATAATCTGGTTGCCAACTATATTTCAGATTTTACCGGCTATCCATTTATTACCGCTGAAAATAAATTCGAATCACTGGCTTCCCATGATGCGTTGGTGGAAGCTCATGGAGCCCTTAAACAACTGGCTGTAAGCCTGTTTAAGATAGCCAATGATATTCGTATGCTGGCTTCAGGCCCTCGCTCCGGAATTGGTGAAATCCTTATTCCTGAAAATGAACCGGGTTCCTCCATCATGCCGGGGAAAGTCAATCCTACTCAGATTGAAGCTCTTACGATGGTTTGCGCCCAGGTTATCGGTAATGATACAGCCATCGCATTTGGAGGAGCTAACGGTCACTTCGAACTCAACGTTTTTAAGCCGGTCATCATTGCAAACTTCCTTCAAAGCGCCCGCCTGCTGGGCGATGCCTGCGATTCATTCAATGATCGTTGTGCTTCTGGAATCGAACCCAATCATCCCCGAATTAAAGAACATTTGAATAATTCACTGATGCTGGTTACGGCCCTGAATACCCATATCGGATATTACAAATCAGCCGAAATCGCGAAAAAAGCGCATAAAGAAGGCTTAACCCTGAAACAATCTGCCCTAAAACTCGGATATCTAACGGAAGAAGAATTTGATACCTGGGTGGATCCATCCAAAATGATTGGAACTTTGTAAGATGACTCCGGAACTTGCATTTCAGGATTATTATCCGGAAGATTTGGCTCAGTGTTATGGTTGTGGCAGTCACAATGAGCATGGACATCAGTTAAAAAGCTACTGGGATGGTGAAGAAACAGTAGCCCGTATCACTCCAAAACCCTGGCATACCGCTATTCCCGGCTTTGTGTATGGCGGGTTCCTGGCCTCCATCATCGATTGTCATGGAACAGGAACGGCTTCAGCAGCGGCCTATAAAGCCGAAGGCCGAACTCCGGATACATTGCCAGCCTTTAGATTTGTAACAGCTTCGCTTAAAGTTAATTACCACAAACCAACACCTTTGGGACCCGAACTTGAAATCCGAGGAAAAGTGCTGGAAATTAAAGGTAAAAAAATCATTGTAAGCGCCGAAGTACTTGTCGAGGGTGAGAAAACGGTTTCAGGCGAAATTGTTTGTGTACAAATGCCTGATACTTTTAGGCTTACTCAAAATGAAACGAAATAAGCACCAGATTTGAGACTAATTTCTCAATAGCGCCGGAAAATTGTGTGCCGTCGGGGATAATTACATTATTCAATCCGACGGCATATTTTATTTCCGTCGAAAACTTAAAATAAGGCAGATAGTAATCCACGCCAAACCCCAATTCATAATACAAATCATTTCTTTCGAGCATGATAAGGGGTTTGAGTTCTTCTTTAATTTCCCGATAAGCGGCTAAGTCCATCCGATAATTCAATCCCGCCAGAAGATAAGGCCGATAATTGTTGATTCGCTTGGCTTTGTACTTCAATAAAAAGGGGAACTCCAGGAAAGTGGATTCAATTTTCATCGTTTTATAATAAAAATTACCCGATTGGCCACGCACCAGATACTCCATGTTGCGCTGACCGAACGTAATCCCCGGTAAAAATCGTAAATCCAAATAAGGAGCAAGGCGTAAGTTTGATACAATCCCCAGGTTAAAACCGGCTTGCCGAACCGCATTTACAGCGTAGATTGAATCATAACCCACTATACTAGCGTTATGATATACATCGAAATCCATGGAATTAAGCCCAACCGTAAATCCAAAATGCAAGATGTCCAGGTCGTAATGCGGGGTATTGTAAACTTTCTTTCTCTGCGCGCCGGCAGATAAGGAAAGCAATACCAATGCAAGCAAGAGTGTCCTCTTCATATTATTGATTTATTGTTGATTAAATCGAAATACATCTTTCTCCTGAATCGCTCACCTGAATACGAAAATTCATTCGATTTTCAGGAAGCAAATCTTCAACTAATTCAGGCCATTCGATAAAACAGATAGCTCCGCTAAAAATATACTCCTCATAGCCAAAATCCAAGACCTCTTCCTTTTTCTCAATCCTGTAAAAATCAAAATGATACATTGAATTTCCCTGTGCATCGGAATATTCATTGATTAAAGAAAAAGTGGGACTGGTAACAACATCTTGTGAGCCAAGCTTTTTACAAATAGTCTTGATTAGAGTTGTCTTGCCGGCTCCCATAGCCCCATAAAAAGCCCAGACAGGAGAAGCGGAGCCGGCCTGAATAATCCAGTCTGCGGCCTCTTCCAGTTGCGCTAAGGAAGTGTAACAAAACGATTGGCTCATGTGATGTATTTGGATGCGAATTTAATCAATTATTGGTTTAAGTTTATTTAGGACTTAAAACGATAAAAGGAATCAGCATTTCTTCCAGTGAAATTCCGCCATGCTGAAAAGTATTCCGATAATAATTCACATAGTGATTATAATTATTCGGATAGGCAAAGAAATCGCTGTTTTGACAGAAAACAAAGGAAGTACTTACATTCGTTCGGGGGAGATAGGCCGTTTCGGGACGTAAAATCTCATACACCTGCTTGGCAGGATAATTCAGATTTTTTCCTGATTTATAGCGCAAATTGGTCGTCGTATTTCGGTCTCCAATTATCTTCACCGGATTATCCACTTTAATCGTGCCATGATCCGTAGTAATGATAACTTTGATTTTTTTGGATGCCGCAAAGACCAGAATATCATATAAATACGAGTGTTTAAACCAGGTAAGGGTTAACGAACGATAGGCTGCCTCATCTCCTGCCAGCTCACGAACCAGCTCGCTGTCTGTACTGGCATGTGAAAGCATATCCACAAAATTATAGACCAATACACTAAGTTGGTTGGTCAATAAATTGGAGGCCGACTCAGCCAATTTTTTCCCGGCTTTGCTATTCGTAATTTTCTCGTATTTCCATTTCAAATCCTTCCCCAGACGAGCCATTTGCTTGACTAATAAATCTTCTTCATGCAAATTTTTTCCTCCGTCATCTTCATCATTCACCCACCAGGTAGGATACAATTTCGCAATTTCGGATGGCATTAGACCGGCAAACATCGCATTTCGGGCGTACTGAGTAGCTGTTGGCAGAATCGAACAAAAGATTTCTTCTTTTTCGACATTAAAAAGCTGATTAATTTCGGGTTGCAGAATTTTCCACTGATCAAAACGCAAATTATCCACCACAATGAATAAAGTACGCTCGGAAGTTGCGGTCAACGGGAATACCCGATGCTTAAAGATATCCGGAGAAATAAGCGGACGATCTTTAAAATCAAGCTTAAACCAATCTTCATAATTTTGACGAATGAAGCGGGCAAAGCTATTATTGGCATCCCCTTTTTGCATCTTCAAAATTTCATCCATCGAATGGTCCTGGGTACGTGCCAATTCAAGCTCCCAATAAACCAATTTTTTATACACAGCAACCCATTCATCGAACGAATTGGCCTGCCCAATTTCAACCCCGATTCTTCCAAAATCCATTTGATAAGTAGAGGTTGTTTTTTGACTTATTAACCGCTTTTTATCGAGGATTTTTTTTATTGATAAAAGGATTTGATTGGGATTGACGGGCTTAATCAAATAATCGGTGATTTTACTACCGATAGCTTCTTCCATGATATACTCTTCCTCGCTTTTGGTAATCATCACCACCGGTTGCGAAGGCAGCATTTTCTTGATTTCGTTCAATGCTTCAATCCCACTAATTCCCGGCATTTGCTCATCCAGAAAAACGATATCGTACTGGTCTTTGGTGACTAAATCAATAGCACCTCGTCCACTATTCGTGGTAGTGATACTTATGCCTTTTTCCTGCAAGAACAGTACATGAGGCTTTAGCAAGTCTATCTCATCGTCTGCCCATAATATTTTGATTTCTGCCATAATAATTATTTAGAATTAATTCATAAACCTTCGAACTACAAAAATATTGTGATTTTGAATCATTTAAAAAGAAAGGCTAATTTATTAGTAATTACTGATATTCCCATACGAAAAGACCTGGAAGCGGAACAAGGGTCAAGGTGTAGGGTAAAGGGCTTATTTATACCAATTGCAGAATTAAAGATAAATAACTCTTTTTTTAACGTTCCTTAACACCTATTTTTTAGAAAGCACTTATATTTGCAGAGTCACTCTAATTAAAAACGATTGTTATGAAAAAGATTTTGGTCATTTTAGCCTTGGTAGCATTTATGTTGCCGACCGTTGCCACTACCGCTTTTGCTTTATCAACTGATATCAGCATTGTAAAAGTTGATGATGATAAAGATAAAGACAAAAAGAAAGAAAAAGATAGCAAATCTGCCTGCTGCGATAAAAAAACAGCTGACAATTGCAAAGATGGAAAGAAAGATGATTGCAAAGACAAAACAGCCAAGAAATCAGACTGTTGCGACAAAACCGCTAAAAGCGACTGTGGTCACAAGACTCCTGAAAAAAAATAAATTGAATTAAAGAGTATGTGAATGGCTCTGAGGGATCAGGGTATTCACTGTGCCTAATAAATAGTTAGTTGATTAGTAATTGAATTGGTTTCGGTTCCCAGCCGGAACCTTTTCTTTTTTAGAACAATTCGGTTAGCCGGGATTAAATTTTAATCAGTTTTTGGAAGTAAATCATCTCCCCTTTATGGAGAAGGCGAAGCTGATAGCAACCGGCCGGCAGACTGGCCAGAGATACTGTATTCCATCCGGCTTGACCCGGCTCAGTGAGCCATATCCGTCCCGTAAAATCAAGTATCTGTATGACCGATATTGATTTATTTACCTGTATATGAATGTTTTCGGAAGCAGGATTTGGAAAAACCAGGCACACACTTTCGTCAAGGCTGCTCTCCTCGCCTATTCCCACCCCACATTCAAGCTCATTTATATATTGCCAGATTTGATTATCCAACTGATAGGGAACCAAACTGCTTTGAGGCTCCTCACCCATGCGCACCCACACCCAATTCCGTGAAGGGATTACATTGATAAACTGCCCATTTTTACCCAGGGCAGCAATCAAATCAGCCGGAGCATCGGGAAGAATAGACCCGGGAAACATAAACTGCGAGCCGGGAACCAGATATCCACCGCCACTATTTAACCACCATAAGTATCCATACGAAGGATTCAAGGCCTGCGAAGGATGTGTCATGGCATAAAAATATGACGTATCCTGCATCAACACACTAGTCTCCCATTTCCCCTGGTTTAAAATCAACAGTCCATAGCGGGCCATACTTCGTAAAGTGCTAAAATAAAGGTTGTTATAATCAACCGGTAAAAAAGTACCAGTCATCCCGGTTAAAGGTTTAACCCATAGATTCATCAATTGATTAATGCTTTGGCCGGTCGAATAATAGAGCACCGAATCGAGCAGCGTGTAAGGAGCATTGTGATATGCCCAGCGGGAGCCCGGCTCCGCCAGATATTGCAAACAAGATGGTTCCGTACAATACGGGTCAGTAACATCATCATCCAGGCCACTCGTCATCGTAATTTGATGCCGAATGGTGATGTTTCCTTCTTGTTCAGGACTGCAGGAAGTCCAGCCGGTTCCTAAATAGTGCGAAACAGAATCATCCAGATTTAAATATCCTTTTTCATGCGCAAGCCCAACCAGAAAGGATGTGAGACTTTTCCCCGCAGATGCCCAATACCAAACCGATTCGGCATCATGCCCATTGAAATATTTCTCCAAAACAATTTTCCCATCCTGAAGGAGGATAAAACCCTTCGTTAGATTCAGCTCCAAAAAATCGTACAGACTATCAATTTTTTGAGGACACCAATTCAACTCATCAGGCGACAAAGTATCCCAGCCATCACCGGTTAATGGAGGAAAATAAAGGTTCAGCTCAGGATCGTTTATTTCTTTCGAATCGTCTTTATTTTGCTGAGCATCAAGGCTTATACTTGTCGCAATCAAGAAATACAATGTTATGATTAGTAGGATAGCAAATTTCATTTGCATTGTTCTTCGTTCGACGTTCATTATTCCTCTTTCTTACAACATCTCAATCCAGTCCTTAATCGTTTGAATAATCAAGGGATTAAACTGCGTATAATGATAACCCGGCACTTGTCCGTTTAGAAAACTATCCTCCGGAGTATTCGATTTACAAAAGGCGTGATCGGTATTGGGAAGCAGCAGAAAATCGGCTTTCCCCGGATGGTAAAAATTGATAAGATTGGCAATCGCCTGATGTTGCTCCGTCGAGAAAGCCTCAAAATCGCCCGAACCACGCAGGATTAAAGCATAAGTATCGGCCATTTTCCAGGCTTCAGGCTGGTTAAAATCTTGCAGTTCCTGCCAATAGCTGTAATGACGATCCCAGATTAAATCACCTCCGTCGTACTGCATCAGATTAACCAGAATATCTTTATACGCCTCATTTTTAGCAAGTTCTGCAGGAGTCTTCTTCAAAACCAGATACTCATACAACAAAGGAGTTGCCGTTTGTATCAAATCCTCATTTTCGGCATAATCCATTCCAGTAATGGGGTTTTGAAAACGGAACATGGCCAGGATGTATTCAAACCAGGAATCTCCGGAGGTCCCTTCCACAATAACGCCTTTCACAGACTGCCGTGAAGCCAGGAGAGGAGCTTGCATGGCTCCCAGGGAATGCCCGAAAATGTACAGATTAGCCTGATCCACATAGGCTAAGGTTTTCGTTTTAATTAAGCCGGCTTCAAAGCCATCTACCTCCGTATAAAAGCCAACAGCACGGCAATCCGGAGTATTAAAATTATCGCCTTCGCCCAGTTTTTCCGTCCGAATAACCACAAAGCCGGCCTCGGCAAGAAGTTGCGCAATGAGTCCATAGGGGTGCTGACCGATATTATCGAGCGAATAGCAACTGTATCCCGGGATGAAAAAGATGGTTGGGAAAGGACCGGTTCCTTTCGGTTTGTTGATAATCATCCGAATGGAACCATCACTAAAGGAGCAGGCATCATAAATCGTTTCATAGCTTGCAAATTGCTCTCTAACAGCCTCTTTAGCGATAGCATCCGATTTTTTCAGTTTCGCTTTACGATAAAAGCTCACTTGAATCGGGTCGCCGGAGCGAATCGTTTTAAAGGCAGCTCTTAATTCGGCTCTGGAACGAATTGGCACTTTATTTACTTCGACAATTACGTCATTTTTAGACAGTTTAAGAGCAGCTGCAGTACCACCTGCATCGACCGAAACCACCATAATTCCGGCGTTAACCGGGAGTTTCAGTGCCGTAATCAGGGAATCATTCAGTTCGGTAATTTGGGCGTGGAGAGCGGCCCGGCGGGTGATTTCCTGGGCTTGTACCCAAAAGACCCCAAGCAGCAGGAGAGTGAAAAGCAATAATTTTTTCATAGGTATAGGGATAAAATTAGGTGAACGAGAGGATGAAACAAGAGTTTGTCCCAAAAACTGATTGGGAATTATGGCCTGGGTCATGGAGATTCATTTTTAAGCGTATTGAATCGAAACAAGATAGAAAACGATATATTTGCAGACCAAATTTAGGACATAATATGGCAAGACCGGCATTTGGTAGCGAAAGATTGCAAAATTTGTCTTAAATAGCTGATACATAATCAGCAAATGGTTCCATAGTTCAATGGATAGAACGACAGTTTCCTAAACTGTAAATTCGGGTTCGATTCCCGGTGGGACTACTTCTTTAAAAAGCAGGCGAGCGAATTTCAATGCAAAAGCCTAATTCACAGCAAATTATTTTTTATTTCTAGTGTAAGTTGTTTACCTTTGATGCACAAATAAGGTGAACTATAGGTGAACTGCTCCAATTTTCAATCTGCCAGTTCACCTAAAATTCAGCAAATTAATGAAATTCAGAAGGTTATAACATTTTCTGTATTCATGGTTGGTGTAAATGACTAATACTTAATAATTTAAAAATGGGAGCCGGTTTCAATGTATCCGTAATTGCCAGAACCGAGAAGGCAAAAACCAATGGAGAGATTCCTCTTTACTTACGAATCACTTTAGAGAATAGGAGGTCTGAAATTTCGATGGGTATCTCTGCGAGTCAATGGGATACAAACGCCAGGCGTGCAAAAGGGAAAGGAGCAAGTAAGATTAATGAGGTAATCGAAGAGGAAAAGTCATTTATCCGAAGAATCAAGCGGATGTTTGATGAAGAAGGGCAAAATTACAGTCTGGAAAGTATCAAAGAAAAATACCTGGGGACTGCACAGCAAGGGCAAAGCGGAATTTTGGAGCGGTATCAGACCCATATTGCATTTATGACGGCAAGGGAGGGCAAGGAGTATGCTTTTAAAACCATACAGGGATATAAGACTTCTTACAAACACTTCCGGAGCTTTATTCTTCAGCTCTATGCGGTGGAAGATATCTTGATTTCTAAGCTTGACCAAAGCACTATACTCGAATACAAGAAGTATTTATTGATGGAGAAAAAGTTCGGGATAAATACCGTCAATCGCTATTTGAAGCATTTGAAAAACATCACTTCCCAATGTTTGAATGAAGGCACCCTCAAGAAAAATCCATTCAACAAGATTACGCTGGGGTTCAAAGAGTCCGACAGAATGCCATTGACAGAATTGGAGCTTGAACGCCTCATGCAGCATCCATTCCGAAATACAACCTATCAGAAAGTACGGGATATTTTCGTTTTATCCT
>JAIPAR010000026.1 GCA_021739985.1 Bacteroidales bacterium
GTCATCGAGAAAATAATAACAACCAGCAAAATGCTAATCAGTCGTTGACCCCACCAGGGACGAGTTTCAACGCTATGATAGCTGGCATTAAATGCATCAATCAGAGAATTAAACCCATTGGTTGAGAAATATAAGGCAGCAATAAAACCAAAAGAAAGTAAACCGCTACGTTGATTGGTTACAATATCAGTAATCGTATCCTGCAAACTAAGAAAAGCCATCGAAGGAATCAGATTCTGAACCAAATCAAGCATTGTATTCTGAAAATCCTCAATGGGCAAATAGGGTATGAGAGTAAAACCAAAAATAATTGCAGGAAATAAAGCCAGGTAGAAGTTGAAGGCGATGGCAGAAGCTCGTGTGGTAAGAGAGCCTCTGGTTAATCCGTGGTAAAAAAACACCATGATATCGTACACCGGAATTTTATCTAAACCCGGAAAAGTTATTTGCTTGGACCATCTGATAATCAGAAGAAATCGCAATTTTAACCATTGCCATAAACGGTATTCTTCAATTTTGATCTTCATCTGTTGATAATCTTTGTTCTTTCATAAAATGCCAGCTTCCCGATGGAATTTTTCTGCAATTCATTCGTAAAAGGATACCATAACTTATAGCCTTTTAAATCGCTTTAAGGCTTAAATCGAGACTTTTAACCTGATGGGTAATAGCTCCAATCGAAATAAAATCAACTCCACAAGCTGCATAATCAACCAAGGTAGCAAGCGTAATTCCTCCCGAAGATTCTGTTTCATATTGATGATTAATCAACTGAACAGCATTGCGAGTTTGTGCAATAGTGAAATTATCCAGCATAATTCGCTGAATACCACCCACTTCCATAATTTCTTTAATCTCATCAATTGATCGGGCTTCAACCTCAATAGCCAAATTCAATTTGTTAGTTTTCAGATACGCTTGCACGTTGGTAATTGCTGGTCTAATTCCACCTGCAAAATCAGCATGGTTATCTTTAATCATAATCATGTCGTATAATCCCATCCGATGATTAACACCTCCACCCAGTCTAACAGCCTCTTTGTCTAGCACACGCATACCGGGAGTTGTTTTGCGTGTATCCAGTATTTTAGTTGGGTAGTCTTTAATTTTCTCCACGTACTTATGCGTTTCTGTGGCAATCCCACTCATTCGTTGCATAATATTCAGCACCAATCGCTCCGTTTGCAAAATCGATAAGCGGGAGCCGGTAATTTTAAAAGCCACATCCCCGGGTTTCACCCAGGTTCCATCATCTAAATAAACCTCCATAACTAATTCAGGGTCAAATCGATGAAAAACTTTACGTGCAATTCCGATTCCGGCTAGCACGCCTTCGCTTTTTACCAGCAATTGAGCCGATCCGGGAAGGTCAGTAGGGATGCATGAAAGGCTTGTATGGTCCCCATCACCAATATCTTCCAAAAACGCTGTATCAATCAATCGATTAATTAAATCCTCAACCCTATTATCCATCATGTAATTCCCTATTTTTTGATTTGTTCAATACTTAAAAAACTAACCTTGTCTGCCCCATTAACTTTCCTAAAGTGGATGGAGACTCTGAATTCATCACTTCCAGCAATGAGTTTAGCTACCATAAAGAGATTGCTTTCACCTCCACCTTTATGTTGTACCACAAAGGATGTAACCGGATGATTTTTAAAGAAGTCTTTGATAAGGATGCCGGCCTGTGCTTTACTATGAAAATTTTCTTTCTCAAGGATATTCATTTGCAAATTTGAGTCGAATTGCTCCGTTAAGCGCTGAATATCAGATTTTTCAATCCATTGACTTACATCCTGAATAATCGTATTCTCGATGTTTTGAGCCGAAGCAGTCAGCATCAAACTCATCAACAGGGCTGTTAGTAATGTGCGTGCGTTCATGATTGTCATGGTATTAATCTCAGATGTATAGAATCATACTCAGCATTCGTGCCAAATATTATGCCGTGATGAACAAAAAAGTAAAAGTAAAAAATACTCAATTTTTCAGCTAATTTTAGGGCAGAATCTTTTGGTAAAAGTATCATTCTTACCGGAAGTTGAAGTTTTTATATCATGAAGATTATTTTACTAGTCATTGGGAAGACGGATAAGAAGTGGCTGCAGGAGGCAATTCTGGAGTACAAAACACGTATAAATCGTTATATATCATTTGAAATCAAGGAATTACCAGATGTTAAAAACGCAGCATCTTTACCCGATGCTATTCGAAAAAAGAAAGAAGGTGAATTATTAATGCCCTATCTTTCAGACTGTACAACGATTGTAACTGATGAAAAAGGCAGTGAAATGCGTTCGGTAGAGTTTTCAAAATGGATAAACAAGAATTTAATCAGTGGTGGGAAAAATCTGTGCTTTGTCATTGGAGGGCCTTATGGCTACCCGGATGAAATTTATGAATGCGCGCAGGAAAAGATTTCCTTGTCTAAGATGACCTTCTCCCATCAAATGGTTCGACTCATATTTGTTGAACAATTATACAGGGCCTTCACCATATTAAACCGGGAACCTTATCATCATGAATAAACTGCATAAACGCCTGCATTTCCAATATCAAAGCAGTTTAATTTGGTTAACTGCTCTAATTATTTCGCTGATATTCAGCTTTATCAACCATTCAACGAAAGCTCCCGGAGTTCCCTCAAAGGCATTGATAGCGCACACGGGAAAGGCGATTGATGCCCGCTTAAAACTCATTAATCAGGAAAAAACTGCTGTTGCGCGCTATTGCAATGGAAAAACCATTGAGTTTTTCAATAATGACAGTTTACAGGTTCAATCAGACCGACTAGCTGTCCATTCCATTTCATTGTTTATTTATCATCAAAACAAGATGGTGTTTTGGAATGATAACCATGACAATATACCTGACAAGTTAACTCAATTTCCTGTCAAGGACAATTTCGTATATGTTGGAAACACATGGTATGTGGTTGATAACGATTCCATTACAGATTATTTTATACTCTATTTAGTTCCCATAAAATCAGAATATGCGTATGAAAATGATTTTCTTACGAACGATTTCCTACCAGCCTATCCTGATGAACTAAATGATTTTAATCCGGTGGATTATGAGATTCCGGGGTCATCAGTCTATTCCTATCGGGGTGAATACCTGTTTTCATTAGTCCCTGCACTGGATAAACAACCGAAGGCAACGAACAATTTCGCTATTCTGCTGGCTTATTTATTTGCTTTGCTACTCCTATTTTCAGTAGCCACAGCTTATACCCGGTATTGCGGGAAATTTATACCCTCCTTTCTCCTTTTACTTCTCAGCCTGCTACTCTTACGCATCTTCAGTATGTGGCTAACATTTCCGAATACCTTGTATGCCAGCCCCTTATTTACGCCTTACCCATTTGCATGGTCAGCCATATTCCCCAGCTTGGGCGACTTTTTTCTTTCTGTATTTAGTCTATTTCTGCTTAGTTTATTTGTCTTTCAAAATTTCGAATCAACCCGAAAATCTTCTCATTTATCTCTCCAAAGGCTGGTGCATATAGAAGCCCTTCTCAGCGGTGGATTTTTTGTATTAGCCAACTATTTGATTCAAGGACTCATAGAACATTCCTCATTCATTGTGGATTTGAATAAGGTCAACGAAGTAGAAATCAATTCAGTAGGGGTTTATATTATTGCCGGCTTATTATTTGGCAATTTTATATTGATGAATTTGTATGCCTCCAAACGAGCATCCGAGCGAATAAGTCAAAAATTACTGTCCCCGGTATGGCTGAGTTTACTCGTGCTACCTGTTCTATTCACCATGCTGGGAACAGTTCATTGGACAATGTTGCTGTGGGTCATCCTTTTATGTCTATTGAATTTGATGTACCATGCCAAGAAGCGAGAATACAGTTATTCCTTCAAAATGAGTATGATTTTGATGATGGTGATTGGAGCTGTCAGTTTGATTTATCCGCTTGGGCTAGAAAAACTGGAACGCATTAAAAAAGTTTATTCCATGAATCTCGCGACCGAGCGAGATTATCAAGCCGAATTATCGCTTTTAAATATGGCGCACAAATTAAATTCGGACAGCAGCTTGCTAAGTCCGGAAAAAAGCGATGAAGAATTATATCAATATATTAAAAATCAATACCTTAACACATATCTAAGCACATACTATTTCCAATTATACCTCTGTTCAGAATCCGATAGTATTGAATCTGAAACGGAAGGAATTTCTAACACATGTTATGGTTTCTTTGATACCTTAATTCGTCAGGATGGTATTCCCGTGGCTGATAGTACCTTTTATTTTATTGATGATAAAGATGGCACAATCACCTATCTTGGAAAGATTCTAATCCCCGGCGGGACCGAAAATTATCGTGCTTATTTTTTGTTTGATGAAAAATGGGAGGTGAATGAACTTGGATATCCGGAGTTGCTCATCGAGCATTTTGAGAAGGATATCTCTGATCGATATCATTTATCGTACGCAAAATATCACAATTTAAATCTGGTCAAACAATCAGGGAATTATCCATATCCACTCAAAGCCAAAAAGCGACAACGAGAGATTGATTCCTGGCATAGCTTTGAGCGTAATGGATATAATCATTTGGCGTACCGGCCTGATAACCAGAATACAATCCTGGTAAGTTCAAAGTCGGGAACCTGGTACGATGTAATAATCTTATTTTCTTATTTATTTTTCCTGTTTCATTTGATATTTAGCGCCGGCTCGATTGTATTAAACAGTGGCAAACAGAATCAAAACTTTCGATTTAATTTTAAGAACCGGATTCAAATCTCCATGATAGCGATTGTGGTCTCGATTATTTTAATTATTGGATTCGGAACCATTTATTTCAATATCAAGCAATTCAATCAAAAGCATCTCGATATGCTAAGCGATAAAATGCGTTCGGTACAAATTGAGCTGGAACATAAACTGGCTCAGGAAGAGGTAGTGGATACAAGCATGAATGCGTATTTGAGTCAATTACTCATCAAATTCTCCAATGTTTTTTACACCGACATCAATTTATATTCCCCGGAGGGAAATTTAATAGCCTCATCCCGCGAGGAATTATTTGATAAAAAGCTTTTAGGAACCAAAATGAATCCGGAGGCTTTTCGCCAAATGCAAAGTCAAAAGTCGTCGTATTTTATTCAAAATGAACAAATTGGAGAGCTCTCCTACTTATCAGCTTATGTTCCTTTTCGAAACCATGCCAATCAAGTTCTCATCTATCTAAATCTTCCTTACTTCACCCGCGAAAGTCTTATCAGGGATGAAATTGCAGGGCTTATTACAACCGCTGTGAATATTTATTTATTGCTGATTATCATCACGGTGGTCATTACGGTACTTTTATCGAATCGACTTACCAGGCCTTTGCTGCTCATTCAGGATAAACTAGGCAAATTGCAGCTTTTAGGGCAGAATGAAAAGATAGATTACACTCAAAAAGATGAAATTGGTGATTTGATTGAAAAGTACAACCAAATGGTGGAGGAATTGGCACAAGCTGCTCAATTGCTGGCACGTTCGGAGCGGGAAACGGCCTGGCGGGAAATGGCACGACAAATTGCACATGAAATCAAGAATCCATTGACTCCCATGCGTTTACACATTCAGCATCTACAACGGATGTCGTCTCAGAATACCGAAGCTTATGAAGAGCGGGTGCGCAAGGTGTCTGAAATATTACTTACCCAGATTGAATCCCTCAGTGCGATTGCCAGTGAGTTCTCCAATTTTGCAACGCTTAGCGAGGCTAGTATGAAGCCGGTGTCCTTAAAAATGCAGCTTCTGCAAGTTTATGCTTTGTTTGATAAAGAAGATGAACCCACCCGATTAGAAATGAATATTGAGGGAAAAAGCGATTTTATGATTGAATCGAATGAAGAGCAAATCCGAAGGATGCTTATCAATCTGATTAAGAATGCGATACAAAGTATTCCTGAGGATCGGAAAGGACTTGTAAGCATTCATTTATCTGAAGTTCAAGGCAAGTATTTACTGGAAGTGCGAGATAATGGAAAAGGCATATCTGATGAAGTATCTGGTCGGCTCTTTGAACCCTATTTCACAACCAAATCAAGTGGAACAGGATTAGGCCTGGCCATCGTAAAAGGGATTGCAGAATCTTCAAACGGAGTAATCCGTTACGAAACCGTTTTAGATAAGGGTTCTAGTTTCTTTGTTGAATTTCCACCTATAAAGAACAGTTAAAATACTTGATAATGCCTGACAAAGAGCTGAATAAGCACGAAGAATTTTTACTATTTTTGTGGCTCGAAATTTTAATCATCTGTAAATCAAAATTATTCACTTAAACATACATACTATGGCAACAATTAAAATGGCAATCAATGGTTTTGGACGTATCGGTCGAAACGTATTTAAATTAGCCCTGGAAAGACCTTCCATCGAGATTATTGGAATCAACGATTTAACAGATACAAAAACACTTGCTCACTTACTCAAATACGATTCAACGCAGGGTCGCTTTAATGGTGAAGTGAGTTATGATGAAGAAAACATCATCGTAAACGGCAAAAAATATAAAGTTAGCGCTGAAAGAAGTCCTATCAATATCCCTTGGGCAGTTGCTCCGGATGTTGTTATTGAATCAACCGGTATTTTTACTTCCAAAGAAAGTCCAAAAGGCGGTTATGGTGACCACCTGAAAAATGGAGCAAAAAAAGTAATTCTTACCGTTCCTTCCAAAGATACAATTGACAATACAATTGTCCTTGGAGTTAATGATGCAGCTTTACGTCCTGAAGATCAGTGTGTTTCGAATGCATCCTGCACCACCAACTGTTTGGCTCCGGTAGCTAAAGTATTACATGATAATTTTGGTATTGAATCAGGAATGATGACCACCATTCATGCCTACACCAATGACCAACAAATTTTGGATGCTCCTCATAAAGATTTACGTCGTGCCCGTTCAGCAGCTCTTAGTCAAATTCCTACAACTACTGGTGCAGCAAAAGCTGTTGGTAAAGTAATTCCTGAGTTGAATGGTAAACTGGATGGAATGGCTGTACGTGTACCAAATCCAACCGGTTCTTTGGTTGATTTCACTTGTAATGTGAAAAAAGATGTGACGATTGCTGAAATCAATGCTGCCATGAAAGCTGCTGCTGAAGGCCCAATGAAAGGCATTCTCGAATATACCGAAGACCCAATCGTATCGGTTGATATCGTTCACAATCCACATTCATCCATTTTTGATGCATTAAGCACCATGGTGAAAGGCCGTATGGTAAAAGTATTAAGCTGGTATGATAACGAGTGGGGTTACTCTGCACGCGTTGTTGATTTAGCTGAAAAAATGTTCTAAACAGTTTTTGAACGTTGAGTTTCTTCGCTTCGCCGGGCATGAATTTGTCTGGGTAATCAGAAGCAGGAAATCTTCGGGTTCTTAAGAAATCGAGTGCCCAGGTACTCAGGTGCAGGATTACAAATATGTCCGGCACTTGAGAATCTGGGCATTTCCTATGATTTCCCCCATACAAGGGTAAGATATATCAATGGGAGAATCCTGCCAGCCAGGTATCTATTAAACCAACAAGCGGCACCATGATATTGCGAACTATATTGGGAATGGCCAGCCTGAGTATGTTTCGGTCGATGGCTTTCATGGGCGGCAAAAATACCATAAAGTTGATTTGCTAAACAATGTTAAGATTCATGAACAGAACCCGGAAGGAATTGTTATAACTATTTTAAATCGTACTTTTGTTAAAAGGCTCGAATCAACTTAATCAAACTATAAAATTATGTCATTTACCTTACCAACATTACCGTATGCGCTGGATGCCCTTGCACCACACATCGACCAGAAAACACTGGAATTCCATTATGGCAAGCATCATCAAGCTTATGTAACCAATTTGAATAATCTTATTCCGGGAACTAAATTTGAGAATGCTGATTTAGAAACTATCGTGAAAGAATCCGAAGGTCCTATTTATAATAATGGTGCTCAGGTTTGGAATCATACTTTCTATTTCTTCAGTTTTAGTCCAAAAGGTGGCGGAGTTCCTACAGGCGCCCTTGCCGAAGCTATCAATCGTGATTTTGGTTCTTTCGATGCATTCAAAGAACAATTCAACAAGGCAGCTGCTACATTATTTGGTTCAGGTTGGGCCTGGCTGGTCAAAAACAGCGATGGCAAACTAGAAATCGTTCAGGAAGGCAATGCCGGAAATCCTTTACGTAAAGGCCTCACTCCTATTCTCACCTGTGATGTATGGGAACATGCTTATTACCTGGATTATCAAAACAAACGTCCGGATTACATCGCTGCTTTCTGGAATGTTATTGACTGGGAAGTTGTTGGCAAACGTTTCTAATTCTGAATGTATCAGGATTTAAATCCAAGCGGATTTTCTGAATAAAAAAAGAGCGGCTTTAATTGGCCGCTCTTTTTTTTGTTAAACCGCTGCTGTATCTCCTGTACCGTGGCAGTTCTTATATTTTTTCCCGCTACCACAAGGACATGGGTCGTTTCGGCCGACTTTTTTCTCCACCCGAACAGGCTGAACCCTTTGTTGTTGCTGCTGAGGATTCTGCGGATTTTGTGATCCAACATCGGTACGGCTGGTTTGGTATCGGCTCATATCCTGACGCTGAGGCTCATCTGCTTTTTTAATCTCTGAAGGGTCTTGAATTGGAATATGACCTTTCAATAAAATTCCAACGACAGTTTTGTTAATTTTATCCAACATCGTTTGGAAGAGATTGAAAGACTCGAACTTATAAATCAAGAGCGGGTCTTTTTGCTCGTAACTGGCATTTTGAACGGATTGCTTCAAATCGTCCATTTCACGGAGATGCTCTTTCCAGGAATCATCAATAGTCGCCAGAATGGTCATCTTTTCATAGGAGCGAACGAGCTCAGCACCCTGTGTTTCAGCCGCACGCTTCAGATTCGTAACAATTTGATATTCCCTATGACCATCGGTGATGGGGACAACAATATTTTCGTAGATATGTGATTGATGCTCATATACTTGCTTAATAACAGGATAAGCTTGCTGTGAAATCAATTCTACTCTGCGTTTATAGGTATCGAACAATGCATCATACAATTTTCCGGCGATTTCATCTTCATCCATCTTTTTAAAATCATCTTTCGATAATTCAAAATCCAGAGAGAATTTGCGCATCAGTTCGAGGATAAACCCGTCATAATTTGAATCACCATGATAAGCCTGAACGCTGGTCAAGCTTACGTCATTCAGCATATTCAAAATATCCACATCAATTTTTTCACCATGTAGCGCATGGCGACGTTTTGCATAAATCACTTCACGTTGATTATTCATCACGTCATCGTATTCCAGCAAACGTTTCCGGATACCAAAGTTATTTTCTTCTACTTTTTTCTGGGCTCTTTCGATGGATTTAGTAATCATGGAATGCTGAATTACTTCCCCTTCTTTAATCCCCAGACGGTCCATATACCGGCTAATGCGGTCGGAACCAAAGAGGCGCATCAAATCATCTTCCAGGGAAACAAAGAACTGCGAGCTACCGGGATCTCCCTGACGACCGGAACGACCTCTTAACTGGCGGTCAACACGGCGGGATTCATGGCGTTCGGTACCAACGATAGCAAGACCGCCGGCTCGTTTCACTTCTTTACTCAACTTGATATCGGTACCCCGACCAGCCATGTTGGTAGCGATAGTCACAGCACTACTTTTCCCGGCTTCGGCAACAATATCGGCTTCCCGTTGATGCAGCTTGGCATTCAGCACATTATGCGGGATTTTAGCCATTTTGAGCATCCTTGAAAGCAATTCGGAAATTTCGACGGAAGTAGTACCGACCAGAACCGGCCGGCCGGCTTCATGCAATTGTACAATCTCATCGAGAACGGCACTATACTTTTCGCGTTTGGTTTTGTACACCAAATCTTCTCTATCTTTTCGAACAATGGGGCGATTCGTTGGAATTACCACTACATCAAGCTTATAGATATCCCAAAGCTCCCCGGCTTCGGTTTCTGCTGTACCGGTCATCCCAGCCAGCTTTTTATACATTCTGAAGTAGTTTTGCAGTGTAATGGTAGCCATCGTTTGGGTCGAAGCCTCCACTTTCACACTTTCTTTCGCTTCGATTGCCTGGTGAAGCCCGTCTGAATAACGGCGGCCTTCCATGATACGGCCTGTTTGTTCATCAACAATCTTTACTTTATTGTCGATGACCACATACTCAATATCTTTTTCAAACAGGGAATATGCTTTCAAAAGCTGGTTCATGGTGTGAACCCGTTCAGATTTAACAGCATAATCACCCATCAAGATAGTTTTCTTATCCCGCTTTTCTTTGTCGGTCAAGCCGGAACGTTCCATTTCAGCTATTTCACTCCCAATATCAGGCAGAATAAAGAATGAAGCGTCTTCCACATCGGTCGAAATCAAATCAATACCCTTTTCAGTCAGCTCGATGGAATTGTTTTTTTCATCAATCACAAAATACAAATCATCCGTCACCTTGTGCATATTGCGTGACTTATCCTGCATGTAAAAGCTTTCTGTTTTCAGCAGGAGCGATTTCATCCCTTCTTCGGAAAGAAATTTAATTAAAGCTTTACTTTTAGGTAAACCTTTATGCGCCCGAAGTAACAGAAATCCCGCTTTTTCTTCATCTCCGGCAGTAGCAAGTTGTTTCGATTCAGCCAGGGCTTGTGTAACCAGTTTTTGTTGAAACTGCATCAGTTTCAAAACCTTAGGCTTCAATTCATCGAATTGGGATTCATCACCCCGTTTATGAGCAACCTGACCTGAAATAATCAACGGAGTACGGGCATCATCAATTAACACCGAATCCACCTCATCGACGATGGAATAATTATGACGACGCTGCACCAAATCCTGAGGACGAACGGCCATATTATCTCTTAAATAGTCGAAACCAAATTCATTATTCGTACCGAAGGTAATATCAGCCAAATAGGCTTTCTTCCGGTCTGTTGAGCTGGGTTGGTGTTTATCGATACAATCGACAACCAAGCCGTGGAATTCGTACAAAGGACCCATCCACTCGGCATCCCGTTTAGCCAGATAATCATTGACAGTTACCAGATGCACTCCGCGACCCGGCAGGGCATTCAGGAAAACCGGCAGGGTTGCAACCAGCGTTTTTCCTTCCCCCGTAGCCATTTCAGCGATTTTTCCCTCGTGTAATACTATTCCACCGATGAGCTGCACATCGTAATGTACCATATCCCAGGTGATTTCATTTCCTCCGGCAATCCAACTATGCTGATAGATTGCCTGATCACCAACAATTTCGATATGTTTATGCCTGCTAGCCAGATATTTATCGAAATCATTAGCCGTAACAGCTACTTCTTTATTTTCCGTAAAACGGCGAGCTGTTTCTTTCATCACAGCAAATGCAGTCGGGAGAATCTCATTCAATTTCTGCGCAACAAGCTCATCTATTTCTTTTTCAATTTTTTCGATGGCGTTGTATAAATCTTCCCGTTCGGTGATATCCGTAGATTCAATAGAAGCCCGGATGGTATTGATTTGCTCTTCATTAGGGCGAATAAGTTCGCGAATTTGCGCCCTTAAATCATACGTGATGTTACGAAGTTCATCATTGGAAATATGTTGTAATTCACTGAATTTCTGCTTAATAGCATCCACTCGTGATTGCACTTCTTTCAAATCCCTGTCGGATTTTGTGCCGAGGAATTTATTTAAAACCTGATTAAAAAAACCCATTCTATTATAATTGGTTAATAAATGATTCGAAGGAAACCCTTCTTTTCGTAAACGAAAAAAATCAAGCAAAAGTAAGATTTTTGAAAGAAAAATTACCTTTGTAAAAATGAAGAAAAGATGGGAACCGGAAGTTTTTTTAAACCGATAAAAAACAAGACATTTAACTATACGCCAATCTATTATAATCCTGAAATGGAAGACCTCCATGAACGGGTAAAAAAAGCGAAGCGGGAGGCTGGCATTATTGATGAAGCAGATTCAAGCGGAAAAAGGTATATTCCAAACATCAAAGGGAAAATGCGTCAAAATTTAATTACTCAGCATTATAGCTCGGGCGGATATTCCAAAATTCGGGCAGGTATCATTTTAATCTCCTTCTTTTTACTCATTGCTTTGTTTTATTTAGTATTAAAACTCAGCGGATTATTCTTTGTCAATGGCTAATATCATCGAGTTACTTCCCGACTCTGTTGCCAACCAGATAGCAGCAGGCGAGGTCATTCAGCGGCCGGCTTCTGTAGTGAAAGAATTAGTAGAAAATGCCATCGATGCAGGTTCTACTAAAATTGACATTTTTATAAAAGATGCCGGGCGTACGCTCATTCAAATAATCGATAACGGAAGTGGCATGTCGGAAATAGATGCGCGGATGTCTTTTGAGAGACATGCAACCTCAAAAATCCGTCAAGCTACCGATTTATTTGCCATACGCACCATGGGATTTCGGGGGGAAGCTCTTGCATCTATTGCCGGAGTGGCACAGGTGGAGCTTAAAACACGCCTTCAAGACGAAGAAACCGGACATCACTTAAAAATCGCAGGCAGTGTCCTGGAAAGCTCTGAAGCATGTATGTGCCCGGTTGGTTCCAATTTCATGGTGAAAAATCTCTTTTTTAATATACCGGTTCGTCGAAAGTTCCTGAAAAGCAATTCCACGGAGTTTAAATATATTGTTCAGGAGTTTCAACGCATTGCTTTATGCTATCCGGAGGTTGAGCTCAATCTGTTTGATCATGATGAAGAAGTATTTCGATTACAAGCTGGTATTCGGATGAAGCGTATTGAGCAATTATTCCGTAAAAACATCAATCAACAATTAATTCCCATACAAAACGAGACCAGTATTGTCACGATCAGTGGATATATTGGAAAACCCGAGCATGCTAAAAAGAGTCCTGGCGAACAATATTTCTTTGTTAATCAACGATTTATGAAGCATCCTTATTTCCAGAAAGCTGTTGTTGCAGCTTACGAACGCTTGCTTCCATCGGATGCCTGGCCCAGCTTCTTCATCTATTTTGATATAAATCCCGAAAACATCGATATCAATATTCATCCAACCAAAACTGAAATCAAATTTGAGGATGAAGCCAATATCTGGAGAATTCTGAATCTTATCGTGAAAGAAAGTCTGGGAAAATTCAACATTGCCCCATCACTCGATTTTTCAGGAAATCCGTCACTGGAAATTCCACCTCTGCATGAAAACCGGCCGGTTAAAATGCCGGAAATTCGCATCAATCCAAATTATAATCCTTTTGAAGAACCAAAGAAACAAGGCGGAGGAAGCGAAAAATACCAGAAACAGGAAACACAAAACTGGGAAGAATTATACAGCAGTTTCAGTGCACCACGGATTAGCCAGGAAAAGCTCTTCCCGGAAATACCGGTGCAGCTTCCTGAGAAAGAAGAACTTAATGTCGAAATTCAATATCCACAATATTTTCTGTTCAGGCAACAATACATAGTTACCTCCGTAAAAAGTGGGCTTATGCTTATTCACAAGCGCCGGGCCCATTCACGAATATTATATGAGCGTTATCTGGCCAACCTGAATAGTCATCAGGGATTAACACAACCTTTGTTGTTCCCGGAGCTTATTCAACTAAATCAGGATGAGATTTTACTCTTGCATGAACTGGTATCCCCCTTGCAAACACTAGGTTTCAGGATTCAATTTAAATCAAATGCACAGGTTGAACTGTTATCCTTACCCGGAACGTTGCCGAATTTAAATGGAGAACAGTTGCTTCGCCAAATATTGCATCATTATACTGAGGAACATCAGGAAGAACTTAATTTCCCTGTTCATGGGAAGATGGCCTGGTCGCTGGCTTTATCAACGGCTGTTCAAGATCAGGATAATTTAAAACCGGAAGAAACGGAGCAATTAATAAGGGATTTATTTGTTTGTCAATCACCGAATTACACGCCTAACGGAAAAAAAATAGTAAGTCTGTTAAGCACGGAGGAAGTGGATAAAATGTTTTAAAACCGCTGAAATGAGCAAAAAGAAACCTATCAATGTGGTGTATTCCACGAATCCTAACTTTCAGTTTGATTATGATGAAGAACCGGAAGTTGAAACCTTGCCTCCCGGCAAACAAACTCTAAAAATAAGTTTGGACAAGAAACAGCGGGCCGGTAAAATGGTATCCATAATCACTGGATTTGTAGGAAAACCGGAAGACCTGGAAGACCTTGGAAAAACACTTAAAACAAAGTGTGGGGTTGGCGGAAGTGTTAAAGAAGGAGAAATTCTCATTCAGGGAGATTTTAGGGACAAGCTGGTACAATTATTGAATACGATGGGCTACAAAGCAAGGAAAATATAAGAATTGACGGATGTTTCCTTGCTTTGATTAAAAAATAAATATTTTTGCGAGCCGAAATGATGACTATGTTTCAAAAACGATTTACCTGGATACTTTTTTTACTCTTCGGGGTTCTTACCGGATTTGCGCAAAGCAATCAGGAGAAAACAGGATATAGTTTTGGAGCACTTGGAAGCTTTGACCAATATTATCTCACCGAACAAATCGGTTCAGATCCGGCGCTTACTTTCGGCTCCGAAAAACGTTTTCCGGAGCAATTCAATCTGGGTTATCAGCTTGGTTTTATATCCAAAAAGAAATACTGGCATCAATCTTACCTGGGATTTACTTATTTCCCGGCATATACCCGAACATACACACAAGTTTCGAACGACGGAAACAATTGGACTTACTTAAGCAGTGAACGCAATCAGGAGATGGAGTTATACTTGATGGATATTTCTAAGACTTTCAAGATTAATTTATTTTTCCATCGCTTTTATCTCAACTTTGGAGGAGGGGCTAGTGGAGGAGTAATTCGCTGGCCGAAAAGCGACCAGGTTAGTGAGGACATGTTTTTCTTTACGGGACAAATTTGGCCATTTGCCGGCATTGAGGTCATGCTTTTCAAAGGGATGGGGATTTTTGCAGAAATGCGCTACCACTTAGGATTAAGCGAATCCATCACCAATTCAACCAATGGAGTCACCAGTGAATGGAGTTATCGGCTAAGTGATGAAGAAATTCGGGTTGGAATAAATTTCTATTTCTCGAAAAAATAGCTCTTAACCTGACCTAAAGGCAAGTCACACAATATCTTTTCGAAGCATTTTTGTTTTTTCGCCCCATTTTTCGTTCACTGAAATCATTTGGCTTTTATTGGCAAATTCAGGATAATATTTCTTAATTGTCAATCGCTGAAAATGATGCACATAAATACCCATGGCTAATTGCATGGGTAACACATCAGCCTCCTGTTGAGACCATTCTTTTATTCGGTTAAACATATCATAATCGCCGGCCTGGATTCGTTCATCCCAGGGACCCAACACCTTAAAAGCCTCCCGCTTAAAAACAATGGCTGAACCACTATATCCCTCCATGAGTTGCTCCTTCCAAATTTCATAACGCTCATTTGAATACTTGTTCAGGTCATTATACATCAATTTCAACATTAATTTTAAGGCAAAAAGGGAATGACCGAACATGGCACGGACGGGATATTTTACTCTTTTCCATTTGCGTGATATGCGCTGAAAGGCTCTTTGGTTTTCCATGTGATCAACGGTAACAAAGGAAAGTGCTTTTAGGCGATTATCCTTTTGAAACACAGAAAGCATACGTATGTCCCAATTTTCAGTTAAAACAATATCGTTATTGAAAAAACACAGAAATTCATAGCTTGCAATAGCCATGCCTTGATTCTGACAATAGGGATAATTGAAATTATTTGTATTTCTAATCACTTTAACATGCTCTTTACTTTCGAAAAACTCAGGGCTTCCGTCAGTAGAGCCATTATCGACCACAATTAATTCCCATTTAACTGAAGTTGTATTCAGGATAGAATTGAAAAATAGGACATTAGCCGGCAATTGATTATAAACACTGGTAATGATACTAATCATAAATGGTATAGCTGAACAGTAATTATAAAACAAAAGTAGAAAAATGCAGGAGAACCCAACTGAAGAAAGGCGAAAATCATATCGTTGAACTCTACCATTCAAATTCAGGAATTGAGAAATCTCAAAAACCTTGATTTTGCTCGCTGGTGAAGGTCGAAAAAGGATGATTAATCTCATTGACTGCTATCAAACACATTTGCACCCCATTCTACTCTTTCAGAATCAATCACTTACAACAAGCACAAAAAAGCTTGAATTTTAACACATTTCAAATTCGGCAGGTTTAAAAAGCTTAATTTTGCTTCGGTTATTAATACCAAAACAAATTGTTTAACTGCTTTTAAATCAATTAAAAGAATGGATGTAAGAGTAAAAAATTTCATGGATAAAGTTATCGCTAAAAACCCGGGCGAAGACGAATTCATTCAGGCTGTACAGGAAGTAGTAGAAAAACTGATTCCTTACGTTGAAGAAAATCCAAAATACAAAGCACACAAGATTCTGGAAAAAATGGTTGAACCGGAACGAGTAATTATGTTCCGTGTACCATGGATTAACGATCAGGGCGAAGTACAAATCAATCGTGGTTTCCGTGTAGAGTTTAACTCAGCTATCGGGCCTTACAAAGGTGGATTACGTTTCCATCCAAGTGTAACGCTAAGCACACTGAAATTCTTAGGTTTCGAACAAGTTTTGAAAAATAGTCTTACAACCCTTCCTATGGGCGGTGGTAAAGGTGGTTCCGATTTCGATCCGAAAGGAAAATCAGACAACGAAATCATGCGTTTCTGCCAAAGCTTTATGACCGAGCTGGCTCGTCATATTGGTCCAAATACCGACGTTCCTGCAGGTGATATCGGAGTTGGTGGAAGAGAAATCGGTTTCTTATTCGGTCAATACAAACGTCTTCGCAATGAATTTACCGGTGTTTTAACTGGTAAAGGAATTGAGTGGGGTGGTTCTATTCTCCGTCCGGAAGCTACCGGTTTTGGTGCCGTTTATTTTGTAGATGAAATGGTAAAAACCATTGGTGATAAAATCGCCGGTAAAGTAGTTGGTTTATCCGGTTTCGGTAACGTTACCTGGGGAGCTGCTTTGAAATTCTATGAATTAGGTGCAAAAATCATTACCATTTCTGGTCCAGATGGTTACATCTATGACCCGGCTGGTTTGAATCCTGAAAAAATCGAGTATTTACTCGAACTGAGAGCCTCCAACAATGACGTAGTTGCTCCTTATGCAGCTAAGTTTGGTGCAACTTTCTTCCCAGGCAAACGTCCATGGGAACAAAAAATGGATATTGCTATGCCTTGCGCAATTCAGAATGAACTGAATGAAGCCGATGCTAAGAAATTAATTGCCAATGGAACGAAAATTATCGCTGAATCTTCCAACATGGGATGTACCGCTGAGGTTGCTCCATTATGTTTCGAAGCTGGTATTTTATTCGCTCCTGGTAAAGCAGTTAACGCCGGTGGTGTTGCCGTTTCAGGTCTTGAAATGAGCCAAAACTCACTCCGTTTTAACTGGACTGCTGAAGAAGTTGACCAAAAACTGAAACGCATTATGAAAGACATTCATGATACTTGCGTTAAATTTGGAACGATTGGAAATAAAATTGATTACGTACAAGGCGCAAACGTCGGTGGATTTGTAAAAGTTGCTGATGCTATGATTGCACAAGGTCACGTTTAATCTTGATTGAAGAATAAGAAAAGGCTGCTCCTTTGGGGCAGCCTTTTTTTTTAAAACTGATAACTCAAGCGAAGTCCAAGTATATAAATCCTTCCACTATCTATTACGCCTTCAAAACTAGTATGAAGGGGCTGATAGGAGCCATACAATCCGAGTGTCAGAATCTTCCGGGGAGCCAACTGCAAATTAAGGCCAAACTCAGTATCCATTAAATACCCGTGCATTCCATAGCTCATTTCAGCTCCAACCGGCATAAAATACCCAATCCGATATCCAATCCCAATCTGCTGAAACAAAGTAAAACCAGGCAGTTTATAGAGTACTTTCATTTTAGGAACAACCTGGACGGAAACCGATGGTCCGATTTTTTCGAGGCCCGTTCCCGCTCCAAATGCCAAATATTTTCCCTGATAATCAAAAACTGAATAGATAATGGCATAATATCTTCCCTGATTATCAAAATAATTAAGGCCTGAACCTGATAATGACTCAAATAAACCAACCAGTACTGCAAATTCATTTTCTATCTCACCTTTATAATGGTCTCGTGTTAAGTCACATAGATTTGCAATTTCTTTTGCCAGATTCACAGGTTTTCGATTCTTATATCCTCTGTCACTCTGTTTTCGTTCAAACCCGATTGGCAGGTTCCCGGGTTGGAAATACTTAATAACAGCAATTTCAAGACTACTGGTATGTCCTTTAAAAGATTCATTTACAGGAATTTCCTGTTGAATGTCATACCCAACGGTAAGAAGCATCGTCTTCATTTTTAAGCCAATCAGTGTTAAAAAATCTGATTCTTGCCTGAAACCGACTCCGCCTATTAGTGCGTATCCATCTTTTAAAGGATAAAACACATTAAGACCATAACTACGTTCATCCCGGGATTTTATTCGTTGTTGATAATAGTACAAAGAGAACATATCATACCGAACCGAAGCAAAAAGCTGAAGGCGATTATTAAAACCCGCTGAAGGAAGTTCATAAAAACTGATATCCGGATACAATTCATATCCGGCAGCCAATTCAATTTTTAATGGAGTTTCAGGAGGTTGGAAATCAAGCGAAAACCCACCATATCCGCAATATCCAAACTGACTTAATCCTGTATAATTCAATGGTTCTCCGGATGGAGTCGAAAAATCAAATACATATCCTGTCCATTGAGTTTCAAAGGATAAATTCTCATGATTTCGAAGACTTAGGTTATAAAAGCCAAATCCGACGCCCAAACCCAAATGCAAATACTTTTTAAGTTCTTTAAAGGTGTGATTGATAATTTTTTTGGATTGAAGATGATTGCCTCCAAAATGATAACTCAAAAATACGGCACCCGTTGTAACGGCCAGATTTCCATCCCCTGCATAATCATGATTAAAACTGAATCCCATGCCAATCCAATCCTGATTGATTAGCTGATGATTCTTAAGCCCAGCAAATTTGGTATCCCCATAAAATGAAAAGGTACGATACGGTTTGTTGCCTGAAACCTGATTCCATTGTGTCCGGTTTTGAAGTCCTAACATTTGGTAACCTCCTGCATTGCCAGCCGAAATGAATGAAGGTTGCTGATACATCTGACTATAATGAATCCCTTGTGCAGCCAACATGGCAGGAATCATCATCAATATGATTATCAACAGGAAGGAATTCTTCATCGTAATAAACTTATATTTCCGGTTTTTTGAATGACTTCTCCGGCATTGGTTATAGCTTCAATGGTGTAAAGATATACTTCCATAACCTGGGGAATTCCTTCAAAAGTTCCATCCCATCCTTCAGCTAAACTATGGGAATGATACACTAATTTTCCCCAGCGGGAATAGATTTTAAAATCGATTGCCTGAATTTGATGATACATAATCCGAAGTCTATCATTTACTCCATCCCCATTGGGCGAAAAAGCAGATGGTAAATCAATTAAAGGACAATAATCAATAAAAATACAATCTGTTATTGATGGACACACTTCCGGTATGAGCGTTACGCAAATTGATTCCATGGAAGGTTCAGTAACAAGCAGCGTAGAAGTCGAATCACCCGTATTCCAATGGCTTGTAACGCCTGGATTCTGTGTTGAAAGTTCAATTTGCTCATTCACTTTCAAACAAGTATCATTTCCAAGAGTGAAATAGGGCATACGTTCCACGTCAATGAGCGCCTGACAAGTATCTTTGCAACCTTCATCAGTAGTCCCAACTATTTGAATTTGAGTCGTATCAGCAGGTTGGAGGGATAAAATATCCTTATCAAAAAGCAATTCTGTACCCAAGTCATCATACCCCACATAAAAATCAGCTCCCGAAGCAGTTATCCTGGCATTATAATTCTCACAAACTAACTGATAATCAGGAGATACCATAATTTCAGGTTTATTTAATACCTCTACCTGTATTTGATGCTCCTCTCCTGCAGGGTCAATGCAACCCGGTGGCCCCCAAATAGTTGCCGAAAGCGTATATTGTCCATCCTGGATATATAAATGGTCTCCAACCATCGTATTA
>JAIPAR010000027.1 GCA_021739985.1 Bacteroidales bacterium
AACCTATCCCTTCATTCCATTGATGGTCGGCTAATATGGCAGAAGGGCGGAATAACAGATTCAACCATTCAGTTAAATATCAGCGATATACAATCCGGATTGTATATATTCAAGTTAACTTCATCCTTTAAAACATCTCTGGAAAAGCTAATAATTAAGTAAATTATAAAAAATGCAGGATTGATTTTGAAGGAAAGTGTCTCTCAATAATTACTATTTTTGCGAAGAATTGGTGGGAAGCTGTCATAAAATCCTACTACTTGACATAAGAACTTCCATGATTGAAATAATTTCGAATGTACCTTTAAGCCAAAAGAACTCTCTGAGGGTTGAATCTCAGGCAAAAACGTTAATAAAATTTGATACTGAGCAAGATTCAGAAAAATTTAATGTGATCGAATCTGCACTAATCTGCACATCATAATAGACGTTATTCGTTTCGAAATTTAAAAAATCACCGTAGGGTATCTGTTACTTTTAAAGCGAATACACTGTTAGTGATTTTGGAGCGATAAAACGGGATCCGGTCTGAGTTGATAAGTTCATAGTTCTGGGCATAAGAATTCAATGGAAAAGATGCCAAAAAAACCATCAACAAGTTCTATAGAGCTTTCATTTAGAACAAATTATGTTAAACACTTATTAATCAGCCATATAAGAAAAAGAAACAATCATTGAATTCTTTGTGGTGGAATATCCCCGGCACGGCAAAGTGCAGTTTCGCCGGGTGAAAACTGTTTGGTTTTATAATTTCAGGCATACTAATTTATTTCTTATCAATAAAATAATCAATAAGAACTTTCTTATACAAAGTATCCTGCGATGTTGTATCAATTTTATAATATTCACTAATTCCAACGTCTTTAATATAAGTGATGAAAACTTTAATTTTATCAATATAATTCCCTTCGTAGGCTGAAAAATGAACTTCTGTAGTTATAACAGAATCTTCACCGCTTTTAAATTTGCCGGTAGTTTTCTGATACCAGCATCCATAGTCCCATCTGAAATCACATAAATGGTTAAAGAGGTATCCATCACCGACCTTTTCAGAAAATATGCAAAATTTTTCATAAAACCCGGTCACAGGGTTTCTTCCGATATAATAGTATCCATACACCGGGAGGTTTAAATCTTCATATATTGGAAGCATAACTGTATCCAATCGCCAATAAACTCCATCATTAATTGTAACTAATTGGTAATCTTCACTTGTTTTTGAAGTTGCTAAACCAGTATCATTAACCTGATATTGCCACCATGAATTGGGATAATAAGGCAAGTATGCATTTGGCCTGATTGTATCATAGACTTTAACAGGAGTGGGATCAACGGGGTCATTTCCGTCATTGTTGCAGGAAAATAGAACAGCAGAAAGTAGCACCAGTGTAGCAGTTGTAAATTTATTCATTTCACTTATATGGTTGATTAATAATCAGAATTTAATAAACAAAAACAATTAAACACCTAATAATCAAATACTTGTTAATCATTCTATACAAAATTACCAATAATTAACCAACAAACAAAAAAAACATATCGTTTTCGCATACTTTTTCAAGCTGTTTAAGTTAAAAGATGAGGAAAATGAAGGGGATAGAAAAATTTAATATTTTTGGATATCTGCATGTCGAATTTAATTTTTTTTTTGAAAAAACTTGATGTGAAAAAAACAGAATTTTATGCGCTTTCAGCTTTACTGCTCGCAATTCTATTAGCATCCTTTAAAACTAATATTTCAGCTTATATTTTATATCTGGCTCATCTGTCATACATTACAGTAATCCTTTTTATGCTGTTTAAAAATTTTGACTTCCAGTCATTGCTGAGCCTTTTTTAAAAAATGTTCCTTCCTTCGGCTGTTGAATTTCAAATTCAAGGACTGCCGCTTGTATCAGAATTATATATCACAGGAATTTGCTTTGTAATTCTTTCAATCGGGATTATTTTGTTGAAGAATGTTGAAAAAAAGCCACTCCTATTACCTTTCCTATTTCTGAATATCAGTAGTTTACTGATTTACGTCTTCAATTAATTATTTTGATGAATATATGCGTCGGGCTAGCGAAGAATCAAAGCTTCGCTGAGCAGAAGCGCATTTTTAAGGGAGGAAGTAAGGAGTGGCTTTAAATGATAGCTGATCGCTGAAGAATTGTTACTTTTGCGGTGAATTTTTGAAATTTTTTCAAAACTGCATTCATCCTTAAAAGTACCGCCTCCATGATTGAAATTTTTCAGAATGAACCTTTGAATCAGCGAAATTCAATGAAAGTTGAAGCCATTGCAAAGGTTTTTATCCGCTTTGATGCTGAAGAGGATTACCGGCAGCTGATCAATCATTTAAATGAAAAATCTAAGCCCTGGATTCTTCTGGGGGGCGGCAACAATATTCTTTTTAAGCCCTTTTTCGATGGTGTTGTGCTATATCCCAGACTGTTTGGCATCCACAGGAAGGAAGTTATTTCCGGTACGGAAGATCTTATAGAAGTTGCGGCATCAGAGGATTGGGACCAATTTGTAGCCTGGTCACTGGAAAATGGGTACATGGGATTGGAAAATCTTTCGCTGATTCCGGGAACGGTTGGGGCAGCGCCGGTGCAAAACATTGGAGCGTATGGAGCTGAGGTTGAGCAATTTATCGAGTGGGTAGAGGGCTGGAATTTTGAGACTGAGCAGATGCAGCATTTTTCGCGAAGTGAATGTGAATTTGCCTATCGGGATTCTATCTTTAAAAAGAAACTGAAGAACTCCTTACTGATTACCAAGGTAGGATTTCGCTTGTCGCGCCGGGGTGAGCTCAACGCCAACTATGGCGACGTAAAAGCCCGGCTAAGTGCGATAGAATCTCCCGGGGCAGCCGATTTGCGGCAAGTTATCATCGACATCCGACAGTCCAAACTGCCGGATCCTGCCTTAATTCCAAATGCAGGTAGTTTCTTTAAGAATCCGGTGATTCCGATGGAGGCGATGGAAGCACTTCGGAAAATTTATCCCGAGATGCCAGTGTATCCGGTTGATTCAGAGCGTTGCAAGCTGGCAGCCGGCTGGCTTATCGAAAAAGCAGGATGGAAAGGCCGCTCCCTGGGCAAAGCAGCTGTTCATCATCAACAGGCTTTAGTAATTATCAATCAAAATGGCGCAAGTGGAGAAGAAATATTAGAGCTTGCTGCTGCTATTCAGGCTGACATCTTACAAATCTTTGGAATTAGGCTGGAGATGGAAGTAAATATTGTATAATCAAGCTACATCCAGGCCAATTTCAACAAAGAAAGAAGTCCCATTTCCCACTTTATCAATCCTTAAGGTTCCTCCAAGAAAATTCACTATCTCTTCCATCATTTTAAGTTTCAACGCTGCAAAGGGGTCCATTTCGGAATATAGACTAAAAAAAGAATAGACATCATTCAATTTACAGGTAGGAAAATCAACTCCTGAATCTTCTACTGAAATTCGCCAGGTTGACCTCCAGTTTTCGGTACGAAGCACCTCGATGGTCAATTTTAGTTTATCCTGAGCAACATCTTGAATATTCTTACTGATATTCAGGATATTCATTCCATTATCAAGCATCGAAAGGATAAGTTTCTCAATCAATAAACGATTGGCCTGAATCTTTTCAGGCAAGTTTTTATCAATTTTATAAAACAAATCGATATCCTTTTCAATCGTCAGCAATGTATATTTTTCAATGATTTGATTGATGAGTTCATTCACATCAAAATTCTGCTCCAGAAAAACATCCTGTTGATCCCGAAGCTGCGCATAGAATTTATAATCAGTCAGTAAAGATGAGAAACTGGCCGCAGAATCCTTCATATCCTGAATCATAGGGAAAGAACTCAAATCCATTCCGGGAAGCATCGGATTTGAAGGCATATTCATATAGGATTGCAAGGGAGAAAGCACTTCATTGGACAACTTAGTCAGAAAATTTCTGCTTATTTTACCCGAGATGATAAGTTTATTAATCTCAAGCTCCAGGTCATTATTGAAATTGGTCCGATATTCCAGTTTATCATTCAGATTTTCGATTCCCAGTACTTTCATTTCAAAGACGGATTCCCGTTCTTTCATGGTGAACTGTATCTTTTCCACTTCTGATTTAATTTCATCCCAGGAGCACTCGAGAGGCATGGTAGAGCGAAAATTTGCAAGCTGATCGTTCACCATTTTCTTTATCTGCTTAAGATTCTGTCCCGGAATTTCAACTTCAACGGAGGACCACATTTCAAGCACCTGATTGATCATGGCGGTAAATTTCTTGATGACGCCATTGGTATAAAAACGAAGTATGGAGTAATCCTTCAGCACTTTATCAAAACGCGAATAGAGCCGCAGGGTTAAAACCTGTGCTTCCTGGTTCTTTTCTTCCATCGTTCGTTGGGGTAATAAATTTGTCATAATTAGTAGGTACTCAGTGATTCAAATATACGATTTTATCCGTAAAACCGAAGAGTACATGAACAATGCCAAATTCATTTTGTCATTTTTTGTAAGATGATTAACGACATAATTTCAGTGAGATTAATTCCGTACTTTCGCCGCAAAATCTTTTCAAATGGTTCAACCTTGTAAAACTTCTTATATGATAGTCGATAAATTCACCCAGCGTCACATGGGTCCCCGTGAAGAAGAAATACCTTCCATGCTTGAAGTAATCGGAGTAAACTCTTTAGATGAGCTTATCAATCAAACTGTTCCACTTAATATCCGTCCGGAACAGGAAATGAATCTTCCGGAAGGAATGAGCGAGTATGAATATTTTCAGTACATCCGCACGATTGCGGCCAAAAATAAACTCTACAAAACCTACATTGGTTTAGGCTATTACAACACCATTACACCGGCAGTCATTCAACGGAATATCCTGGAGAATCCAAGCTGGTACACTTCATACACTCCTTATCAGGCCGAGATTTCACAAGGCAGATTAGAAGCATTGTTAAATTATCAGACCATGATTCTGGAATTAACCGGGATGGAAATTGCGAATGCCTCTTTATTGGATGAAGCAACCGCTGCCGCTGAGGCCATGATTATGATGTTCAACTCACGCTCCAGAGCGATGGAAAAAGCCGGCGCCAATTTAATTTTGATTGATGAACGCGTTTTTCCACAAACCCTGTCAGTCATTGAAACAAGGGCTAATCCGCTGGGCATTCAAGTTCAGGTGATGCCTTTCAGTAATTTTGAGTTCTCGCCCAATGTATTTGGTGCGCTCGTTCAATATCCTAATGCTGATGGCGAAATCAATGATTTTAAATCATTAAGTGAGAAAGCGAAGCTTAATGGTAGCATGCTTGCTGTTGGAGCTGATTTACTAAGCCTTACGCTTTTAACTCCTCCGGGTGAATGGGGCGCTGACATTGTATTTGGCACCACGCAACGCTTTGGAATTCCAATGGGATTTGGCGGACCACATGCCGGCTATTTTGCCACTCAGGATAAATTTAAACGTACCATGCCAGGTCGTATCATTGGAATTTCAAAGGATAAATACGACAATCCTGCTTTCCGGATGGCTTTGCAGGTTAGAGAACAACATATCAAAAGAGAAAGAGCAACTTCCAATATCTGTACGGCTCAGGCTTTGCTTGCCAATATGGCAGGGATGTTTGCAGTTTATCATGGGCCGGACGGATTGAAAAAAATGGCTCAGCAAATCCATTACCTGGCAGCTACCCTGGAGAAAGAACTTATCATCCTTGGATATAAACAGCTTAACAACAACTACTTCGACACTATAAAAATACAGTTGCCATCGGAAATCAAATCTTGCCAGATTCAGGAAATTGCCTTATCCAAAGAAATCAATCTTCGCTATATTTCCGATAAGATGATTGGAATTAGCATTGACCAGACTACTAATCTGAATGATATTTTACAACTGATTGACATTTTTGCGCAGGTAGTCAGAAAACCAGCCGCTCATGAAGTGATTTTGGAACACAGCTATCATTTTGATGCAGCTTTCGAACGTACCAGTTCATACATGCAGCAAAAACTGTTCTCCCGCTTCCGTTCCGAAACTGAAATGATGCGTTACATCAAAAAGCTGGAAAGAAAAGATATCTCATTGACTCACAGCATGATTTCATTGGGTTCATGTACCATGAAACTGAATGCAGCCGTTGAAATGCTGGCTCTGAGCTGGCCGGAATTCAATTCCTTGCATCCATTTGTACCTAAAAACCAGGCAGCCGGCTATTTTGAATTATTCAAAGACTTAGAACATGATTTGGCTGAAATCACCGGGTTTACAGGTGTTTCCCTGCAACCAAACTCAGGCGCTGCCGGCGAATATGCCGGTTTAATGGTCATTCGGGATTATCATCAACATAATAATCAGGGACATCGAAATGTTGTTTTGATTCCTTCTTCTGCTCATGGTACGAATCCTGCCAGTGCAGCCATGGCCGGCGCCGAAATCATTGTGGTTGAATGTGATGAGCGGGGAAATATCGATATCAACGACTTAAAGCAAAAGGCTGAACTGCATAAAGACAAGCTCATGGGCTTTATGGTGACTTATCCTTCCACCCATGGTGTTTTTGAATCCACCATTATGGAAATGTGTGATATTATTCACGATTGTGGCGGTTTAGTTTATATGGATGGAGCCAATATGAATGCACAGGTTGGTTTAACCAATCCGGGCACCATTGGAGCTGATGTTTGCCATTTGAATCTGCATAAAACCTTTGCAATTCCTCACGGTGGCGGTGGCCCGGGCGTTGGTCCAATTTGCGTTGCCAAATATCTGGTTGATTTCCTTCCTTCTCACCCAATCGTCAAAACCGGTGGAAGTCTGGGAGCTAAAGCAATCTCAGCAGCTCCTTATGGAAGCGCCAGTGTAATGGTTATTACGCATGCTTATATCAAGATGCTCGGTAAATCCGGATTAACTGAAGCTACCAAAATGGCTATTCTGAATGCAAACTACCTGGCATCTGCCCTGAAAGAACAATTCCAGGTTTTATATACCGGCGAAACCAATCGAGTAGCCCATGAAATGATTTTTGAATGCAGGAATTTTAAAACCCTGGCTCATATTTCAGAAACCGATATAGCCAAACGACTGATGGATTATGGCTTCCATGCTCCTACCCTATCTTTCCCGGTTCATGGAACATTAATGGTTGAACCAACCGAAAGTGAATCCAAACAGGAACTTGATAAGTTCATTGATGCTATGAAGAGCATTTATGCTGAAATCATGGAAGTAGCTGAGGGTAAAGCAGATGCAGAAGACAATGTATTGCGCAATGCTCCACACACTCAGGCTGAAATCTGCCAGGATACATGGAATCATGCCTATAGTCGTCAGAAAGCAGCTTTCCCATTGAGCTGGATTGCTGAAAATAAATTCTGGCCGGGCTCCAGCCGGGTGGACGATGCCTATGGCGACCGTAACTTAGTTTGTTCCTGTACTCCAATCGACGAATATCGGTAATAATCAAAACGAATAAATACCATAAAAAATGAGCGGTTTCGTAGTGAGGCCGCTCGTTTTTGCTTCATACAATATATTTTTCCGGTCTGGAGTTTAATAGCTAAAGTATTGTATTTTTATCTGCAAATTTATCATCATTAAAAAGTTCCGTAAAATAGTATTAATCGTGCTGGGGGTATTAATTATACCTCCCCTGATTATTTTTGGCCTCCTCCAAATTCCGGCCATTCAAACGAAAGTTGTCCATCAGCTTACCAACTATCTGGAGGCCAAACTTCAAACCCGTATTGAAGTAGGCTCCGTTTCCTATCGATTTTTCAATAAACTAGCTATCAATGACCTCTATATTGAAGATCAACATGCAGACACACTACTTTGCATCGGCCAAATAAAAGTTGGCATAATAGACATCAATTTCACTGATAATCAATATTTTATATCTTCAATAAGCATTAAAAACCTTCAGGCTGAATTCTATAAAGACAGCAGTGGTATTTTCAACTATTCATTTATCCTCAAGGCACTTAAATCGGATTCAAGTACGGCTGCACCCTTGTTAGCAGAGATTAATCAAATCACGCTGGAAGACAGCCGCATCCGTTATTCCAAATTTGGCTCTATGCCCAAGCCTGTCGGAATGAATTATACACTACTCGATTTCTCAGACATTCAGCTGCAAGCAGAGGATTTGGTTATTTGGAATGATAGTATTAGCGGCGCCATCCGCTCCCTGGCTGTGAATGAATCCTGCGGTGCTTCCATTAAGGATTTGGAAACTGATTTTTTAGTTTTGCCTCAATCACTGACCCTTACTGAAACCCGACTTCAAACAGCCTATTCTTCGATTGATTTTGAAAAAATGGCGTTTCATTATAATTCTTTCAAAGCTTTTGTGGATTTTCAAAATTTAGTGAGCATGGATGGGCAGATAAGTTCCTCATCCATTAACTTTAAGGACATCACCTATTTTGCCCCAAGTCTGCTCGGGATGGATGCTGAAATACGCATCAGCGGAGGATTTAAAGGTACAGTCCCTTACCTGAATACCAGCAAGTTGGATATTCATTATGGTGATTTCACGGAATTCGCCGGAGATGTACAGTTTATCGGTCTTCAGGATGTAGATAACGTTTTTATTCATGCCGAAATTTCGAAATTCACTGCTCATATTGAAGATATCAAACATTTCAGATTGCCCAATTACGCCAGGAGTGATTATCCTCCGATTCCTGAAATCCTCGAAGAGATGGGCTATTTGCGCTATGAAGGTTATTTTACAGGATTATTATCTGATTTCGTTGCCTATGGAACGCTTAACAGTTATGTGGGAGAGCTTTCTACTGATATAAAATTTAAGGAAGATATAGAAAAACATGAAGTTCTTTATTCCGGAGAAATTACTGCCAGAGATTTTGACATTGGGGAGATTATCAAGGATGAAAAATGGTTGGGGCGTGTAGCATTGCATATGAAAGTGGATGGTTCTCAAACCGGTGATAAAATCCGAACGAGTCTGGATGGTTTTATTCAGGAAATCGAAATCAACAAATATCCACTGCAGAATATTCATGTAAGTGGTTTATATGAAGATGAACAGTTTGATGGTATGCTGAAGATAGAAGATAAGAACTTAGCAATGGATTTTACCGGCTTGGTAAATTTCAGGAATGAGGTTCCTATGTTCTCCTTTAGTGCTGTGGTCGATACGGCTAATCTGCTGGCTTTTGGACTCAGCCTGCCAGATTCAGTATCATCATTCAAACTTGATATGCTCACTAATTTTAAAGGTGATAAGCTGGATAATTTTGAAGGTGAAATATTTATCTGGGATTTAGCATATGCTAGGAATAATCATCAGTTCTTAGTGGAAGATATAGCGGTAAAAGCCGAGCGTGGAAGTGAGAAAGCGAGTTTTGTACTTCAATCTTCTGCTGCCGATTTGGAACTTGCCGGAAATTACAGGTTCGCTGATTTGCCTGAACTTTTATTAAGTTTCGTCAATAATTACATTCCTTCTTTGCATCTCACCGAGAAGCGGAATACCTTTAATCAGGATTTCACTTTTGATATTCATTTGAAAAAAAGCGAAGCGATATTTCAAACCCTGATTCCGGGAATTATGATTTCAGATGGATCGAAGGCATCGGGTGTTTTAAACACTGCGGATTCCAGTCTGCAATGTCAAATTGAAATTCCGGGATTGCAGATATACTCCAATAAGGTTTCTCAATTAAAAAGCCAACTATCATCGAATCCTCAAAGTTTGAAAATGGATTTGCAAGCTAATCAGTTTTTTCTGACTGAATCATTTCAGCTCCAAAACCTTCATGTAACAAGCGAAAGTGAGAATGATAGTTCAAGGCTGGACATCAGTTGGAACAACAATAGCAACCGCAGCCGTACGGAAGAATATTCAGGTCGAATTTCATCCACACTTACAATTCCGGCTGATTCAGGTAGCATAGCCAATATTTTGCTGCACGCATCAGAAATTGTAATTGCTGACAGTGTATGGGCCTTAAGACCTTCAACAATCAATTACCATCAAAAAGGCATTCGAATTGACCATTTCGAATTTAGGCATGCCAATCAATTTATTGAATTGGAAGGAACTTATGCGCTCAATCAATCTCCGGATACTCTTTATGCAAGATTCAATCAAATCGACTTGGCCTTTTTAAATCCCTTCACCCGTGAGTGGGATTTCACAACGAATGGGTTCCTGCGTGGAGATGCCAGTATCATTTCGGGGTACGAGCATCCTCTGTTTTTTGCAGATTTGCATGTTCAGGATTTTGGAATGAATGAAAAAATATTCGGAAATGCCAATTTTAATACCGAATGGAATGATCAAATCAAATCCGTGCAAGTCGATGGGCAGATTCAAAGACAAAATCTTACACCACTTACTTTGAATGGTTTTTATTCCCCAGCTCATGGAAGCCTGGATTTCACCCTTGCCCTCGACAAGTTCAATCTCGCTTTGCTCGAACCATTTGCAGATAGTCTGGTGACTGATGTTGCAGGAATTGCAAGCAGCAAATTAAAACTTGTCGGAACGCTTGCAGAGCCTGATATTCTTGGTCAGATAAAAATTCAAAAAGCCAGTTTCAAAGTAGATTACCTCCAAACGACCTATTATTTCTCGGATATTATTACGCTGAAATCCGATACCATTCAAATTTCATCCCTTAGTTTAACCGATCAACTCAGCAATAAAGCAATCGTAGATGGGATTGTTTCTCATAAACACTATACCGATTTCATACTGGATATTGAGTTAAAGACTGATAATCTGCAATTTTTGAATACCGATGTCATTAACAATACAGATTATTATGGGAAAGCATTTGCAAGTGCCGAGGTTACCATAGCCGGGCCACTGGATAAAATAGTGATGGATATCAATGCTACGACCAAAGAAGGAACGGCCTTTTTTATTCCTTTATATACAGAAACATCACTAGCATCCAGCTCATTTATCACATTTGTAAAACCACCTTCACCGCTGGACACATTGGATCAACCATCTCAAAATGAAGATGCAACGGAATCCTGGATATTATTGAACTTCAATTTGGAAGTAACGCCGGATGCTGAGGTTCAGTTAATTTTTGATGATAAAGTGGGTGATATTATCAAAGGCAGCGGTCGATCGAATTTAAAAATGGAAATAAATACTGCCGGGGATTTTAAGATGTTTGGGGACTTTGAGATATTAAATGGAGAATATTTATTTACACTGGCTAATTTCTTTAGCCGGAAATTTAAAATCAAGGAAGGAGGGATTATCCGTTGGACAGGAAATCCCTACGAAGCAACTACTAATCTGACGGCCTATTATAATGTTGAAGCCCCTTTAAAAGATTTATTATCAGACACCATCAATGATGTGTATCAAAAGAAGCTCAACATTGAATGCTTGATTGGGATGAACGGAGAAATCCTTGCCCCTGACATTAAATTCTCCATCAAATTACCGGATGAGGCAGAGAATCAGCAAACTTTACTAGACAATCTTCCTGAAAATGAATTAACCAAGCAACTTTTATCCTTATTAATCATCAACCAGTTTCAACCATTGCTGGCAAGCGGAGGATTATTTTCAAGTGTTGGAACGGGTAGTTCAAGTATTTATCAAAGTGCCTCTGAGCTTTTATCCAATCAGCTTTCTCACTGGGTATCCCAAATCAGCACCAATTTTGATATTGGGTTGATGTATCGCCCGGGAGATCAAATTACAAGTGATGAATATGAACTAGCCCTTAAAACCAAACTCTTCAATGATTATTTAATTATCAATGGAAACTTTGGCTATGGAGGTCAATATGCCACCACAAACACGATGGTAGGAGATGTGGAAGCCGAAGTTAAAATCACCAAAAACGGGAAGGTTAAAGTAAAAGCTTTCAATAAATCCAATACGAATATAGATCCTGAAAAAGGGCCTTTTACAAGGGGAATTGGTATCTTTTTCAGGGAAGAATTCGATTCAGTGGAAGAGCTGTATAACCGTTATTTTGTGAAGCCTAAAGATACCTTAATGAATGAGCGTCGTTGAGCCAGATTTTTCAAAAATCTCCTCGCTAAACATGCGAACACGAACGTAGTAGAAATAGGTTTCTGCCGGCTGCATGACGCCTTTGTAGGTCCCATCCCAGCCTTGCTCTATATCATTTGACCGATAGATTCGTTCACCCCAGCGATTATATATCGAGAACTCTAATAATTCATGGATACCCCAACCACGCACATATAGAAAATCATTATGGCCATCCCCATTGGGAGAAAACAGAGAAGGCATATCCAGCGAAAACTTCCACATAACATCAATATATAAACTATCTAATAATGTGAAACATAATTGGTCTCCGGCATAACCACTCACTTCGACATAATACATAGCTGAATTAAGTGGGTAAAAGGTTGGATAGGCAGAATAAGGGCCTGACATGGCAGTATCGGGAGTCCATACAAACTCAATTTGTTGCAGTCCCGTATAATCATAAATAACGGATTGCCCAACGATAATGGAGGTATCATTTAAATTAAGCTCAGGTTCAGATTGGACAAAAACATAATGAGAAGTATCTTTTTTACAATTATACATATTTGTTGCAGTAACCGAGAAAATTGTGGAAGAGCTGGGAAAAACGAACGGATTTTGAGCCGTAGAATCAAGCATAAATTCCCCGGGGCTCCAAAGGTAGGTATAAACTTCAGAAGCTTGCAAATAGAGTTGAATAGTATCTCCATTGCAAATAGCAAATTCAGCCGAAGTGTTAATCTCAGGAATGGGGTACACATGAATAAACTTATTCAATCTTACATCATCACAACCATGCTCAGTATTTGTAACACTTAATTCCACATCATAAAATCCCGGGTCAATATAATTATGAACCGGGTCAATTAATATACTATTTTGACCATCTCCAAAGCTCCAGTGGTACTCATTTGCATTACTGGATTGATTATAAAACTGGACAACATGAGGAGCACAACCACTGGTATCAGAATCTGCAATACCAATCAGAAAATCCGGACGCACATCAAGAAGTAAAATTTGTGCAGAATCAGTGGCTGGGCATACACCGTTAATATCATAATATGTAATATAAAGGATAAGGCTATCATTCAAGCCGGGATTTAAATAGGAATGCCAGATGCTATCTTCAACAGAAGAATTTCCATCTCCAAAATCAATAATCAGATTTCCCACATTATTTGCTGAATCCATTAATACCATTAAGGAATCCCCCAGGCACAGGGTATTATCTGAAATACTAAACTCCGCATAAGCTCCTCCAATTTTTATTGAATCTGAACTGACTCCTGAACAGCCGCCGGATGTGTTAATAAATAAAGAAACGGTATAAATTCCAGGCTGAGAAAAAACATTTTCAGGGTTTTGAACTGTTGAAATAGCCCCATTTCCAAAATCCCAATACAACATAGAGAAATAATTCACATAAGGCTCATAGGTAAAAGAAACTGAAACCGGGAAACATGTCCCGGAAACGGTACTTATAATATCAAATACTGGGGTTTGAATTTCGATTTCAAAGGATAAAGTATCTGTTGATTTTATGCAGCCCCCGTCATTTACTTCCATCCAGACGTTAAAATCCCCCGGATGAGTCAGAATCATTTCAGGTTCAAAACCTATAATTGAATCCGAAGAGCCTACAAAATAGGTAAACACCGGATTGGGAAACAGGTAAGTGGAGTAGTTTGTAAATAATAAAGTATCACCCAAACATAAGAGGGTATCGCTTATCAGGAAATCAGGATAGGGTTGAGAAGACATTATTTCCTGAACCTGAATTCCGGTACAGCCCAACGAATCAGTAGCAGTTAAACTCACAGAATACAAACCGGATGAAGAATAAAGTTGACCAGGAGGCTCAAAAGCCATTGATGTATCGGCAAGTCCAAAGTCCCATTCCCACTGAACGATTGGAATGTTATGCGTAGTCAGGTTTAAAAAATCTACGGAAACCGGAGTACAATTATCAACCATAACCATAGCAAACTCAGGTTCAGGTCCTAAAACAGTAACCAACACGATAGCAGTATCCCAACATACATTTGCATCAACGATAGTTAACATAACTTCATATACTCCGGGTGCATTAAACGAATGATAAACCAGTGTATCGTTGGTAGCATAAGTCAAACTACTGTCGAGCCCGAAAAACGTATTATAGTAAAACCAGGTACTATCCCCAAAATTCCAAAAATACATATAATCAACTCCCATGAAATCAATTTCATATGAATCTCGGGTGTGAAAGGAAGAGAATTCAAAAACTTCGTAGTTGCAAGCAGAATCAATAGGAAGTGAAATTAGTGCTTTTGAATCTCTTACTTCAAAGCTAAGTGTGTCCCAATACTCACATCCGGTGGAATAGTTTATCGAATATATAGTAGCATCAGGGTTCATACTTTGTGTGTACCAGTGATTAGTTTCAGGCGCATTTATACTATCCAGAACTCCATCTCCAAAATCCCATACAAAATCATCGTACGCTAATCCAACAGATAAGTCAAACTTATAGTAATAGCTACTATCGCAATTCCCTTCCAGAAACATCTGAGTGATTGGACCATTCACGTAAAACAGATTCTCAATGGTTAGGATTTCAACACAGAGACCATTCGACATGAATAAAGTAACATCCTGCCATCCTGTATCGAGGGGCAAAACATCAGGTGAGATTCCATCTAAAAGAATTTCTCCTTCCACATCCCAATTCCATCCTACGTTATTTGTATTAACGATAGAATTATTGATGATGTGAACGGTATCACTCCCACAAAAAACATTGTTTCCTGTAATATAAAACTGTGGTACATTGGTGGTATCCCCAACAGCCAACAGAACATTGGCAGTATCCTGACAACCGTGAGCAGTGGTAATTACCAAACTCAGGTTGAAATTACCGGTATCTCCATACGTATGGGAAGGAGGGACTTCAAGCGTAGAGGTAAAGCCATCGCCAAAATCCCAAAAATAGCTAATAATACTATCATACGGGCAGATGGTAAACCATGAATCATGTTCAACAGTTGGTATAAAAGGAATACAACCTCCTAATGCATTCACTAAAATCCAGTTATGTGGAAGATAAACATCGGTAACGGTAGTAGCGGTATCTTTACATCCAAGAGGGCTTGTCACAATCAATGTATCATAAAAAAAATGAGTATAATCTCCGAATAGTTCTGCAATGTAACTGTAGAGGAAAGTGGGTGACTGCTGAGTAGAATTTCCTGCCCATTCCAGGCTCCACTGTGAAGAATATGTACCTAGCAAACTATTAGTAATGGTCGTGTTCAAATAATGTTGAGTAATCGGTAATTCACATACATAAGGATACTCCAGGACGTAATTGGCTTGCACATATTCCACGTAAATAGAATCAGCAAATGTATCTGAGCAATCTCCATTCAGCGTAGAAGTTAAGGTAATCGTATTCCAACCTGCAGTGTTACATGGAATGGTGGGCTCTATATTAGAAGAACTAATACCATTAAAAGACCATTCATAAAGATTCCCAATGGAAGTGTTATTATCAGGGACAAAGGATTCGCCTCTGCAGATATAATCCGGCAGTGTAAACATGGATTCGACATTACCTATCGTAACCGTCCGGGAAGCCGTACTTTCACATCCGGCATTATCAATAGCCAGGAGAGTGATGGTAATGGTTTGATTCAACAGATTAAAAGTAAAATCCGGTGCACTTAAATTGCTGGTCTGCCCATCACTTGTAGTCCAAAAATAGGTATTATTACCAGTTATGTTATTAACAATGTTCACATTTGCAGGAATCTGGCAAAACACACCCGGGTTTGGGTACCATTGCTGATCGGGACCTACAGAAGGATGAATAAGATTGTTAATGGTTTTATCATCTGAACAACCATTCCCATCTAAAACCTGGAGGTTAACACTGAAATTTCCGGCAGTGGTATAGGTATGTGAAGGACTTACAGGAGTTGAAAAAGTTTGAGAATTTCCATCCCCATAATTCCATATCCAGCTTGAAATAGGACTACTTCCGGCACTCGACCCATTTAGGAAATTAATAATCAACGGAGTACAACCTGAAGTAAGACCTCCCTGTGTTCCAAAATTGGCTGTAGGCTTTTGAAATACGGTGATTGTTTGTAAATCAGTATAAACAGTACCATTATCATTAACAGTCAACGCAACATTATAAGTTCCGGGAGTGGTGTAAGTTGCAATAGGCATTGAAATAACTGAAACGTTTCCATTCCCTAAATTCCAGTTGTAGGAACCATTCGGTAATCCTGGCATGTTTGAGCTCAATTGAACGACTAATGGAGCACATCCCTGTATTTGATTTGCATTAATGATCAAAGGCTGCGCAGAAGATGTCAGCACTTGCATCAACAAACCCATCCCCAGAGCAATTTTGAACATGAAAAGACGAAATAGCTGAACCATCCGAATCAATCAATTGAATTAAACACTCCCATGCAGACGATGAAAGTATGTAAAAGTAGCTTAAAAAAGATAATCAAAATAAATCAGAAAAATTTTAACAGTTTTGCTAATGTAAAAGCCGTTTATATTTGCATAAAATTAGAAGTCGCTTTTTAATGTGTAAAGGAAACCCAGCTTCTTCAAAATAAAACGTGCATGGAATACGACTTATCTACCATACTATTTGCCTTTGGATTAACTGCAATAGCCGGTTTATCGACCGGGATTGGAAGTGTCCTGGCATTTTTCACCAAATCGACCAATAAAAGATTCCTGAGTATTTCGTTGGGCTTTTCAGCCGGGGTCATGATTTATGTATCACTTATTGAGATATTTCCTAAAGCAAAAGAAGCCATGCTTTCCTGTGTCACTATTACATCTTCTCAGGCTTATTGGTACACAACGCTGGCCTTTTTTGGAGGAATAGCCTTAATTGCGATTATCGACAAGCTGATTCCCGGAGCGGATAATCCTCATGAAATCAGAACCGTTGAAGATGTTCAAGAAGTGGGTAAAAACCAACGACTTATCCGAATGGGTATGTTTACAGCCATTGCCATTGGGATTCACAATTTTCCGGAAGGACTGGCCACATTTACCGCAGCGCTGACCAATCCCGGATTAGGTATTGCAATTACTGTTGCTATAGCGATTCATAATATTCCGGAAGGGATTGCTGTATCAGTGCCCATTTATCAAGCGACCAACAATAAAAAGAAAGCTTTTTGGCTAAGCTTTGCCTCTGGATTGGCTGAGCCTGTAGGAGCATTGATTGGCTATTTAATACTGATGCCCTTTTTATCGCCTCTCGTATTTGGCATCTTGTTCGCTTCAGTTGCAGGCATTATGGTTTTTATTTCGATTGATGAGTTATTGCCGGCTGCCCGTGAGTTTGGAGAACATCATTTATCGGTCTATGGATTTATCGCTGGAATGGCTATTATGGCAGTCAGTTTGCTCCTCTTTCAATAAGATTTTATTCATGAAGCTTGAGCAACTTTTTATCTATATCAGAGTCTATTCTCAGGCTGTAACTGATATTTATCACGTTTTTTTTTAACGTGGGTATTTAAAAAATATGGCTATTTTTAACGCATTTAATGAACCTCATATGATGAAACAAACTTTTCTCGTAGCAAGTATATTGCTTATATTAGCACTGAATGCTTTTGCAGACACCTGGCATACAACATTGCCCTTAGGTAACAACCGCACAGAATTAGCCATCAAAGATGGTATCAATCAAGGTTTTACAGGTTATTTACAACTAGGAAATCTGGAAGCATTCGAAGTTGCCACCACTCAGGGAGCATTTGTTCGATTAAATGCAGACGGCTTTGTTCATACCCGAGAGTATGGTCGCCCTGCGATGCCAACGCTCACCCGAATGATTGAGATTCCGGCAGGTGCTGACTGGCAAATCCACATAATTGCTTTTGATGAGCAGGAATATAATCTTACCGAAGCAGGATTTCCTTCACTGGTATTTCCAGCCCAGCCATCTTTGTCGAAAAGTGATGATCCCTCACAAGTTCCTTTTATATTTGATGCAGCTGCCTATCAGACCAATCTATTTTCATCCTATGAAATGATTCAGGTTGAACGACTTGGTATGATGCGTGGAGTCCAGCTTGGCAGATTAAGCATTCATCCATTCAACTATAACCCTGTCACAAACACGCTTAAAGTATATAATAACATACAATTTGAGATTGTATTCGCCGGAGGAAATAATGCTGAAAAGAATCGGGCTTATTCACCTTATTATCAATCTCTTTTGGGACGATTGATAAACTATGAACAACCAACCAAAGCGCTAATTGAAACAGCTCCTGTTAAATATGTAATTGTTTCCAATCCTATGTTTGAAAGTCAATTGCAAGCCTTTATTGCATGGAAAATCAAGAAAGGATTTCAGGTTATCGAAGCCTATACAGATGATCCGGCTGTTGGAACTACCACTACCAGTATTAAAGCTTATTTGAAAAATCTTTACACATCGGCAACCCCATCCGACCCGGCTCCAAGTTTTGTTTTGCTGGTTGGTGATGTGGCCCAACTTCCTACTTTCTCCGGGACGTCAGGATCGCATGTTTCTGATTTATACTATTTTACGTATGATACCGGAACCGATATTTATCCCGAAGTTTTTTATGGTCGATTCTCAGCTACCAATGCCAGCCAACTCCAGCCTCAGTTAGATAAAACACTGGATTATGAACAGTATTTGTTTGATGATGCAAGTTTTCTGAATAATGTTGTTTTAGTTGCAGGGGTTGATGCTTCGATGGCTCCTACCTACGGAAATGGTCAATTGAATTATGGAACCAGCAATTATTTTAATGCAGCACATGGATTAAATACCTATAGTTATTTATACCCGGCATCTGCAAGTTCCGGTGCCGTAATTAAACAAAATGTAAGCAATGGAGTAAGCTTTGCCAATTATACAGCTCATTGCAGTTCAAGCGGTTGGGGCGATCCTTCCTTTGTAACCAGCGATGTTCCAGCCCTTCAAAACGAAAGCAAATACCCACTGATGGTTGGTAACTGTTGTCTTTCTTCCAAATTTGATGATTCCGAATGTTTTGCAGAAGCTGTTTTACGGGCCGATAAAAAAGGTGCATTAGGTTATATTGGTGGTTCAAACAGTACATACTGGGATGAGGATTACTGGTATAGCGTTGGAAATGGATCAGTCTCTGCCAATCCTACCTATGCAGGAACCGGATTAGGCTTTTACGATCGGATGTTCCATGATCATGGCGAACCGGAATCAGCTTGGTTTGTGACCAATGGACAGATTGTTCAAGCCGGGAATATGGCAGTTACACAGGCCGGTGGATCAGAAACCTACTACTGGGAGATTTATCACTTAATGGGTGATCCTTCAGTTACAATTTACATGGGAGTTCCTGAACAACTTGTCGTGAACCATCCTTCCGGATTGCCGCTGGGCTCTACATCTGTTTCGATTCAAACGGAAGAAAATGCTTATATGGCTTTAAGCGTTGATTCAATACTGATAGCTGCCGGCATTGCCGATGCCACAGGCTTATTAACCCTCAACTTCCCTTCGTTGGCCACCATGTCAACTATTCAGGTGGTTGGAACTAAACAAGATCGTGCACCCTACATTAGCACTATGAACGTTTTTTCAGCCAACAACCCATACGTTATTGGAAATGGGATTTCGGTGAACGATGCAAATGGAAACAACAATGGATATGCTGACTATCAGGAACATATCAATTTAAATGTCCAGCTTGATAATTTGGGGATGTTGGATGCAAGCAATTTAACAGCTGTATTATCTACTACTGATCAAGCAGTTAGTATCCTGAATGCTACTGTCACTATTCCTTCTATTACCAGCCAGCAAACGCTTGACGTGATGGATGCCTTCGAAGTTCAAATTTCAGATGAAGTTGAAGATATGCATCAAGTATTATTTACACTTAATATAAGTGATAATTCTGGTAACTCCTGGCAATCTTTCCTCTCCTTGACCATTTATGCCCCTCAATTAGCGATTTCATCCATCACTGTCACTGATTCACAAACCGGAAACGGCAATGGTCGTTTCGAACCGGGAGAAGTAGTAGAAATAAGCTATCAGGTTATCAATGAAGG
>JAIPAR010000028.1 GCA_021739985.1 Bacteroidales bacterium
GATTCTGGCTCAGTTGATGAGTACCCATCTCATGGATTATGGACAAATTGAAGTGCTGAAGCAAGTCTTAGTCCTGGCCGATTTTGTGAAATTCGCCAAGTTGGAACCTTTGGCTTCTCAAAATGAGTCGAACTTCCAGCAAGTTTATACCTTGGTTCTTCAAACCAAACCGGCATCGGTTTTACTCGAGAATCAGGATTCCAAGGATTCATCTTCAAACGAAAAGGAGTAAGCTATGGACATGAATCAGATTGAATTTAGCCAACCTTCGTTTTTTTATCTCCTGATTATTCCGGCTCTCATGCTGGCCTATTATCTGTTTCGTCAACATACGATGCATGCAAGTATTCAAATATCTGATTTAAAGATGTTTGAAGGGCGTAGTCCAGGCTTGAAAGCGCATTTTCGGCATCTTCCTTTTATTTTACGATTGGCAGGCATTGTACTTTTAATTTTTGCCCTGGCTCGACCTCAGTCGTCAGTTAGTTGGGAAGACAGTAAAACCGAAGGGATCGATATTGTATTGGCACTTGATATTTCAGGATCAATGCTTGCCGAGGATTTTAAACCCAATAGGCTGGAAGCTGCCAAGGAAGTTGCTATGCAGTTCATCACCAATCGACCCAGTGACCGAATTGGTTTAGTGGTATATAGCGCCGAAAGTTTTACCCAGTGCCCCTTAACTACTGATCATCCCGTGCTTTTGAATCTTTTTAAAGATGTAAAGCAAGGGATGATAGAAGATGGAACGGCTATCGGATATGGTCTTGCAACAGCAGTGTCTCGTTTGAAGGAAAGCATTGCGAAGTCAAAAGTTATTATTTTACTCACTGATGGGGAAAACAATCGGGGAGATATTTCCCCGGCTACGGCAGCTGAAATAGCGCAAACCTTTGGTATTAAGGTTTATACTATTGGAGTTGGAACCAAAGGAATGGCGCCATTTCCAGCAACTGATTTTTTCGGAAGAAAAGTATATCAGCAGGTTGAAGTTAAAATTGATGAAGAAACACTTACCCGGATTGCAGATATTACCGGTGGAAAATATTTCCGGGCTACCAGCAAAGATGCCCTGGAGAAAATTTATGCGGAGATTGATCAGCTTGAAAAAACGGAGCTTGATGTGAAGAAATTTTCTCAGAAACACGAAGAGTATCTTCCTTTTGTGCTGCTGGCAGCTTTAGCTTTAATCATCGAAATTCTATTACGTTTAACCATTTATCGAAATCTGCCATAATATGGATGCCTATCAATTTGAACATCCGCAATATTTATACTGGCTGGCTTTGATTCCAGCCTTCCTGATTGTATTTTGGTTCACTCGGGTGCGTGCAAAAGCTGCTCTTCGTAGATTTGGGGAGTTGCCTTTACTGACCGGGCTTATGCCTGATTTTTCACCGCAGCGGAAGCATTTTAAGTTTTATAGTTTGATGGTTGCCGTTTTATTCCTGGTGATTGCTGCCTCTGGTTTTAAAGTGGGAACCAAAATCGAAGAGATGAAGAAAGAAGGAGTGGAATTAGTCATTGCCCTCGATATTTCCAATTCGATGCTGGCCGAAGATATTCAGCCTAATCGTATGGAACGCTCTAAACAAGCTATCAGCAAACTTGTGGATGAATTAACCAATGATAAATTTGGATTAGTGGTTTTTGCCGGAGATGCCTTTGTGCAATTGCCGGTAACTACGGATTATGCAGCTGCAAAAATGGTCCTCAGTACAGTGGACCCTAAAATTGCCCCTAATCAAGGAACAGCCATCGGAGCGGCCATCAAATTAGCCCAACAGTCCTTCTCGACTGGCGATGGAAAAAACCGGGCTATCATCATCATATCAGATGGTGAAAACCATGAAGATGATGCACTCCTTGCGGTCAGAGAGGCAAATGAGAAGGGGATTATTGTGCACACTATCGGAATGGGGCTCAGTAAAGGGGCTCCAATTCCACAGCGAAACGGACTCAAAGGAAGTTACCGTACAAATGCTGAAGGCGAAGTGGTCGTATCCAAATTAAATGAATCGATGCTGATGCAAATTGCCGCTGAAGGAGGAGGAACCTATATTCGGGCAAGCAATACCAACACCGGGCTAAGTGAGCTTTTCAAACAGATTCATAAAATGGATAAAACAGAGTTTGAGACCAAGGGATTTGTTGAATTTGAAGACCAATTTCAATATTTCGTGGCATTTGCTCTGCTCTTTTTGCTGGTTGAGTTCATTCTGTTAGACCGAAAGAACAAATATCTCAAAAGAATACGATTGTTTAATTCTAAAGAAGCTATTGGTTAAGATATGAATACCTTTTATAAATATCCAATGTTGAAAATGCTTGGCAAACTCACCGGATTGCTTCTGCTAATCCTGCTTGTTGTGCCAGCTCAGGCTCAACAGGAAAGGAAGCATATTCGCTCCGGGAATCGCCTGTACAACGAGGCATTGCTCGATAGCGGGAGAGTGGATTCGGTGAAAATGGAACTGGCTGAGCAAAAATACAGAAAGGCTACGGAGAAAAAATCTGACTCTTTTGCAGCCGGCTTTAATCTGGGAAATGCACTTTTCAAGCAAAAGAAATATGAAGATGCTATTGGTCAATATCAATTATTGACCAATAAAACGGATGATAAAAAAGAACTGGGTCAATTGTACTACAATCTCGGGAACGCTTGGCTGGCCAAGGGAAATCTTAAAAAGAGCCTGGAGTCCTATAAAAATAGTCTGCGGGCTAATCCAAACGATACTGCGGCAAAGTATAATCTGGCAGTGGTGCAAAAAATGCTGAATGATCCTCAGCAACAGCAGCAACAGCAACAACAGCAGGATCAAGAGCAAAATCAAGATCAGGAACAACAGGAACAGCAGCAACAAGACCAACAGCAACAGCAAGATCAGCAACAGCAGCAAGACCAGGGAATAGAGGGTCAGCAAGATAAGCAGGAGCAACAGGAAGGTCAGCAGGGACAGGAACAATCCAAAGAAGATAAGCAGGAAGGCAAGGAAGGTAAGGCTGTGAAGGAAGATCAAATCTCGAAAGAAGATGCTGAACGTGTCCTTCAGCTTCTTCAAATGCAGGAACAGAAGGTCATGCAAAAACTTCAGGACCAAAAATCGAATCAGAAACGGAGAAAAATAGATAAAGATTGGTAATTGTATGAACTCAAAATTGTTGAAATACCATTCGGTCTTCAAACGACCAACAGTCATCTGGTCGATGCTGGTACTCCTGAACCTGTTTGGGATGAATCTCGATGCTCAGGACAAATTTGTGGCCAGTGGCCCAAAAGTGGTGGCACTTGGCGAGCAATTCCAACTAAGTTGGGAAGTAAACGGAGATGGTTCGAATTTTCAAGCCCCATCTTTTGATGAATTCACCAAGCTACAAGGTCCGTCAACCGGTTCATCCAGCAGTGTGACGATTATGAATGGGAAAATGGAGCGGGTTGAGAAATATACGTATAGCTATGTGTTGGCGGGGAAATCGGAAGGTGTATTTGAGATAAAACCTGCAAGCATCGAACTCAATGGAAAAAAGCTCTTCTCCAATTCGCTTCGGATTGAGGTGGTTAAAGGGCAATCCGGGCTTCGAAACAATGCCGGCGCCCAGCCATCCAATAAACCAACCGGCGTAGCCGATGATGATGTCTATGTTCGGGTTGAACTGAATAAAACAGATGTCTTTATGGGTGAACAAATTGTAGCTACCCTGAAGGTTTATAGCCGTACAAACCAAATTCAGTTCACCGATGCAAAATTTCCGCAATTCGACGGTTTTGTATCCTCCCTCGTGAGTGATGTACCTAATACGTTGCAAAGAGAGAATGTAAATAGCGAAGTTTTCTATACAGGCATCTTTAAAAAGTTAATTCTGATTCCCCAGCGAAGCGGAACTTTAAATATTGACCCTTTCGAATTATCCTGCAATGTGAGCGTCCAGGATGGCTATGTGCGTGATTTCTTTGGTCGTTCAGTGCCGCGGATGAAAACGCTGTCCCTGAATTTGAAAAGTAAGGCCAGGTCGGTTTCTGTTCGCACTCTGCCTGGAATGCAGCCGGCTGATTTCAATGGGGCTGTCGGACAATTTGAGCTTAGCTCAAAAATCGATAAAAATCAAGCCAAAACCAATGACGCTATTTCATTGAAAATCACCATTTCCGGCAAAGGAAATATTAAACTCATTGAACCTTTGAAGATTAGCTTTCCTTCGGATTTTGATTCTTTTGACCCCAAAATTTCGGAGAATATTCAGGTGGATGAAAGGGGTAGCTCCGGTTCAAAATCTTTTGAATATCTGCTAATTCCCAGATATGCGGGCGAATTCAAAATCCCGGCCGTCACTTTTTCCTATTTTGATATCCAACAGGGTAAATATGTAAGTAAGTCAACAGAAGAATACACTATTTCCGTCGAAAAAGGGGAGGGCGATTCTCAGCCGGCCATGATGAGTGGTTCAGTTAGTAAGAAAGATATTCAGCTTATCGGGAAGGATATCCGGTATCTGAAAGATGACACTAAACTGACTCGTAAAGGCAGCCTTTTTGCAGATTCCGGCTTGTTCTGGACTATTTTGCTCGGGCTCCCTCTCTTGTTGCTAATTGTGCTCGTGGTGCGTGCCCAGCAATTAAAAGCAGGGCAAAATGTGACGCTCATGAAAACGCGACGAGCTACTGCGAAAGCCCGTTCGCGCCTGAAAGAAGCCGAAAGCTTTTTAAAGACCTCCGACGAGAAGAAGTTCTATGAAGCTTTGCTGAATGCGCTATACGGTTATTTCAGTGATAAACTCTCTATTCCGATGGCTGAACTGAACCGGGATAGTATTAATAGCAAAGTAATTCTACATCTGGCAGATGAGTCTGTTATCAAGCAAATGAATGAGCTGCTCGATACCTGCGAGTTCTCTCGCTATGCCCCGGTTTCGGCGAAAGAGAAAATGCAGGAGCATTTTGCTGCAGCTGTTAGTTTAGTTCAGGAGATGGATCGGAAAATTAAAAGCCCCAAATAGTTAGCAGAATCGTTTAATCGTTGTGAGTAAGGTTTAATTTTTTAATATAAGTTTGATTATGAGGTTTTTAGCGATTTTAGGAGTGTTCCTCAGTTTGCATACCGGAATGTTTGGCAGCGAGAGTTTGTTGAAACAAGCCAATCAGCTTTATGCCGATGGGAAATATGCAGAAGCTATCAGCAGCTATGAATCTATTCTTTCTTCGCAAGTTGAATCTGCTGCTCTGTATTTCAATTTAGGAAATGCTTATTACAAAACCGGCAAAATTCCCCAGGCTGTCTTGAATTACGAACGTGCCCTCAGGTTGAATCCGACGGATGAAGATATTCAGTTTAATCTTCAGGTTGCTAATTCTCTGGTGGTTGATCAACTGGATAATGTTCCGGAATTTTTCCTGAACGTATGGATGAAATCGTTCCGCCAAATTGCTTCTGTTCAAACCTGGACTCTTTTAACACTGATAAGCTTTGTGCTTTTATTACTTGCGGTTTGGTTTTATTTTACAAGCCATCGGGTTGATTTTCAGAAACTAAGCTTTGTTTTAGGAATCGTTTTGCTGGTGACTTTCTCAGTGTCCCTGACCCATACACTTACTTGGGCTCATGAACTAAAAGCGAGCGATTCGGGCATCATTTTTAGTCCTTCAGCTTTAGTTAAAGGTTCACCGGATGCTCAGGGCACTGATTTATTTATGCTTCATGAAGGCACCAAAGTGCAAGTGATTGATAGTGTGGGAGATTGGGCAGAAATTCGGCTTGTAAATGGCAATGAGGGATGGCTGGAATTCCGTCACCTGGAAATTATCTAATAGCCATCATACATATAGGTGCGGCGCACATAATCGGCTGGTTCTTCGAACTTTCCTTTATTTTTCTCGAATGCTTCAAATTCTTTTTGTTGCGCTTCATCTAATTCATCTTGATTAGCAGCTTTACCTTTTTCATATACAATTGTCATCAGCTCGCCGCCTTTTTCATCATAAAAAATCCAGGTTTTATCACGCAAATCATTGGTGTATCTGCCCATTAACTTGATTCGCCCGGAATCATAATACATATAGAATTTTCCATTTCGCATCCCATTTGAAAATTCCGCTTCCAGCTTTTTCTTGCCATTTTCGTAATATTGAAGCCACATCCCGGATTGCTTTCCATCAACGAAATTCTCTTGCTCGGCAATTTTCCCATTATCATAATAAGTCAGGAAAAGGCCATGTTTTTTACCTTCTTTATATCCTTCCTGGCGAATTAATTTCCCTTGCTGATTAAAGTATTTCCAGATGCTGTCTTTTTCTTGATTTAAATAATTGCCGGTTGCAGCAATTTTGTCTTCTGAAAAATAGAGCGTTGTTTGGCAATACGAAGGATTGCGGGTACAAAATTGTACAGACTTGAGTGCTCCGTTTTCGTGATAACGTACAAATTTTCCTTCCGGCTGATCATCAATGAAATATCCTTCATAAGCCTTATTGCCATTGGGATATTTTTTGGCCCATTTGCCCTGTTTCTTGCCATTGATATCCATATAATTGACCAGACTATCTCCCTTTTGACCCACATTTTGAGACCAAATAAAAGGCGATATCATCATCAAAATCATTAAAATCGAAAGAAAACGAGCAACTATTTTCATAAGTAGGATAAATTCATCTTGATAAATAACGAAAACAAAAGTAATAACTTATATCCACTTTTAATCGTATGAAACAATCAAAAGGCAAGGCCGGAAATGGGAGGGAACAGGCTTCCGGTTTGCTTGGTTAAAAAAAAGGTCGTTACTTTGTGCTGTAAAACATACAAGGAAATTATGACCTATAATCTGTTAAAAGGGAAGAAAGGAATCATCTTCGGTGCCCTGAACGATATGTCTATCGCCTGGAAAGTTGCCGAGCGTGCTCATGAAGAAGGAGCCAGTTTTGTACTCACCAATACGCCGGTTTCTATCCGGATGGGAGAAATTCATAAACTCGCGGAAGCATGCAATGCTCCTGTTATTCCGGCTGATGCAACCAGCACGGAAGATCTTGAAAACCTGATTCGTCAGGCCATGGAGCATTTTGGAGGTAAATTCGATTTTATTCTTCATTCTATCGGGATGTCACTGAATGTGCGTAAAGGCAGAACCTATGATGATTTGGATTATGCCTATCTGATGAAGACGCTCGATATTTCAGCTATCTCCTTTCATAAAGTGCTGCAAACAGCCCGTAAGTTAGATGCCATCAATGATTGGGGTTCAGTAGTTGCTCTTTCCTATGTAGCAGCGCAACGCACGCTCTACGGTTATAATGATATGGCCGATGCCAAATCGATGCTCGAATCCATTGCCCGAAGCTTTGGTTACATTTATGGCAGAGATAAAAAAATACGGGTTAACACCATTTCTCAATCGCCCACTTTAACCACTGCAGGTAGTGGCGTTAAAGGTATTGATGCCCTGATGGATTTTACTGACCGGATGTCGCCTCTTGGAAATGCTTCAGCCGATGAATGTGCCGATTATTGCATTACTCTTTTTTCGGATTTAACGAAAAAGGTTACCATGCAAAATCTCTTCCACGACGGAGGATTCTCCAACATGGGTATGAGTTACAAGGCCATGAATATGTACAATAAGGGGCTGGATAATTTTCAGCTTACCGATTAAGACAAAATTTTGTTACGATATTAGAGCAGGCGGATGGAGTGAATGAACGAACTTCCCGCCTGTTCGTTTAATCGCCTGACCAACATTTCTTTCAGGAGCGAAAGCTCTTTTTTTACCACCGGTGAACTGATTTTGACAAATAGGATTTTATCCTTGATATACATTTCACCGGTATAACGAGCTACCGTTTTTCCGACAACTTCTTCCCAGGAATTGAGCAAGCGCGTCTCTCCCAGGCCTTCTCCAAGCCGGTTGGCTTCGATGAATTGCTGGATGATAGCTCCAATCGGGTCTGTTTTGCTCCTTCTCATGTCGAATAATTCCTTGTACAAATGTAAAGTTTTGCATACAAGAATGGGCTCAAAACTGTACATTCGTGTGCTTTTGAGCGATTAATTTTGATGATGATGGTTTTTGCTGATGTAATTCTTCCTTTGTTCATAGCCGGTAAGCTTACGTATAAGGTTCCAGATAAATTCTTGGAGCTGGCTATACCGGGTAAGCGAGCCGTTGTACCTCTTGGAAAGAATAAACTTTACACTGGAATAATCGCCCGCATCCATAATGAGGAGCCTGATTTTAATGTACTTAAAGATATTATTGATGTGTTGGATGATGCACCGGTTGTCTTACCTCAACAATTGGAACTATGGGATTGGATTGCATCGTACTACATGTGCGAACCGGGCGAGGTATTTAAAGCTGCATTGCCGGCAGGACTGCGACTCGAATCAGATTCCTACATCGCTCTAAACCCTGAATTTGCTGATTTTTCTTCCTTAAATTCGCGTGAGTATTTGCTTGTTTCTGAGTTAAGCGCAAGGGGAAAGCTTAGTTTAGGTGAGGTTTCTAAAATTCTGGTAATCAAAAGCCCTCAATCCTTCATCAAACGATTGCAGGATCGCAAGGTTCTGGTTGTTTTTGATATCCTGTCCGATGGCCCGAAAGTCAAAACTAAACTATTTTTGAGACTCACGCCTGCTTATCATTCGGAAGAGGCATTATCGGATTTATCCGGTCAATTAAAGAAAGCAACCAAACAATTGGAACTATTATTTCACTTTTTGGAACTAACGGAAGGTGAGGAGTTGTCAAAACGTGAAATATCGAAAGAGGAACTGGTTGAAAAGTTTCCCGGGGGTGCTGCTGCTGTCAAATCCCTGGAAGCTAAAAGCGTTTTCGAGGTGCTTGAAAAAACTCAAAGTCGTTTTGAAGCTTATCCTAAACAAATCTTACCTCCTAAAGCCTTGAATCCTTTTCAGGAAGAGGCTTATAAATCGGTTTTGGAAGCATTTGAAACGAAACAAACGGCTCTTTTACATGGCGTTACCAGCTCCGGGAAAACCGAAATCTATATCCACTTAATGAAACGTTACCTGGATGCCGGCTACCAGGTTCTTTATTTATTGCCCGAGATTGCGCTTACTACCCAAATTATTCAACGACTTCGTGTGGTTTTTGGAGATCAGGTCGGGGTGTATCATTCCAAATTTTCAGATGCTGAACGCTCCGAGCTTTGGAATACCTGTTTGAGCAATTCATCACAGTCTGCACGCATTATCCTCGGTGCCCGTTCTGCCGTGTTTCTTCCATTTGTCAATCTGGGATTAGTTATTGTGGATGAGGAACACGAAAGCTCATTTAAGCAATATGCGCCGGCTCCGCGCTATCATGCCCGCGACCTGGCCATCGTGCTGGCCCGTATGTATGAGGCTAAAGTGCTTCTGGGCTCAGCAACTCCCTCCCTGGAAAGTTATTACAATGCTTCAACCGGCAAATATGCCTACATCCGGCTGTCTCAACGCTACCTGAATCTCCAGCTTCCCGAAATTGTACTTGCTGATGTGCGCAAAGAACGCATGAAAAGGAAAATGCAGGACCAATTTACGCCGCTGCTTATCCAGGAAATTTCTTCAGCACTCAAACGAAAGGAGCAAGTAATCTTGTTTCAAAACCGGCGGGGTTATGCCCCCTTCTCTATTTGCTATTCCTGTGGGTGGATTCCTCGCTGCCAGCATTGCGATGTGAGCCTTACCCATCATAAAGGCAGAAATATCCTTCTGTGCCATTATTGTGGATATTCTATTCAACCGACGACTGTTTGTCCTGAATGCGGCGCCAGGGAAGTTGCCTTAAAAGGTTTTGGTACCGAAAAATTGGAGATGGATTTGCAAAAGCATTTCCCCGAAGCTTCCATTCTTCGGATGGATCAGGATACGACCCGCGGTAAATTCTCCAATGAGAAAATTATTAATCAGTTCTCCGAAGGAAAAACAAATATTTTGGTTGGAACTCAGATGGTTACCAAGGGTTTAGATTTCGATAATGTAAGCTTGGTAGGTATTATGGATGCTGATTCTATGCTGAATTTCCCGGATTTCAGGGCTTTCGAGCGAAGCTTTCAGCTGATGGCTCAGGTGAGTGGTCGTGCCGGAAGAAAGAATAAACGTGGGAAAGTTATTGTGCAAACCCTTAATATCGAGCATCCGGTGATTCAAAATATAGTGGATAACGATTTTGAAGGTCTTGCCAAAACTCAACTGCACGAACGTTTACTGTTTCACTATCCTCCATTCTACCGTTTAATCGAGATTTCTGTCCGCCATAAAGACCGCTCTGTTGTGAATCATGCAGCACGGGAATTTTACGATTTAGTTCGCCCACGGACCAAAGCTGACATGCTTGGTCCCGAATTTCCCGCTGTGAGTATGATTCAAAATTATCATATTAAGCAAATTCTGGTGAAAGTGGATAAAAGCCAAAACCCGGCCATTATTCGTTCAATACTGACAGATGCTCGCCGTATCTTACTTGCTATGCCGGGTTTCGGTTCTGTTCAACTTATTTTTGATGTGGACCCTGCCTGATTCCTTTAGAACGAAATCCGTATTCCTCCATAAATCTGAATGCCTGCCTGCGGAAAGAAATAAGCCCATGATTTTTCATCAGCCGTAACTACTTCATTACCATTTAATACCGCATTCTCATACCAATTGCCTCCATAAGCACTGCTGATATAGTCGGTATTGAAGAGATTTTTGATTTGAAGCTGCAAAGCAAATTCTTTCGCAAATTTGGATGGGATTAGATAGTTAATGTGTAGATTGTTAATGAAATACGAGTCCAGTTTCCGATTTTCATCCGAACTGTTATCATAATATTGCGAACCTACAAATTTGGAAATGAAATCCAGAGTAAGCCCTTTTATCAAACTAAAGGAAAAACGGCTGTTCAGAAGAATTTCCGGACTATAAGCCAGGTGAGTTTCTCCTAAATTTTGACTTAAAAAGAACTCATTCCAGTCTTCGTCATAATAGCTTGCGTATTCGAGGTATGATTTAATCCGGTTGCGGCTGAAGGATGCATTGCCTGTCCAGTTTAGCCAGCGGGTGGGAGAATATCCGGCCATAATCTCAGCGCCTAATCGGTAACTCTCCGGAATATTGGTCATGATATCATATCCTACATCGCTCTTTTCACCTGTTGGGACTAATTGATTCTTGTAATTCATGAAATAAAAATTGATACCCAAATTTCCTTTAGGCAAGATTAGCTGATAACCAGCTTCGAAATCATACAATCTCTCAGGTTTGGGAGCTGAGAGAGGATCACCGGCAGCCTCTTTGATGTCAGTCCGGGTGGGCTCTCTGTTTGCTATACTAAACGAAGCGAAAGCGGTTTGATTCTTTGCCAGTTCATACTTGAGTCCGGTTTTAGGATTGATAAAAGAATAATCATGATTTTCATGCAGTAGCTTTAAATCATCATCCGGACCTTCCATGGTATAATCGATAGTTCGAACCTGCAAATCGCCAAAAACATGCAAGGATGGCAGCAGGGTCCAGGTTGCACGTACAAATGCAGAGGCTTCTTTTTTAGTGGCTTCATTTCGATACCATTCATAATCATGGGCTAATCCCATATTATTCTCCATCCAGTTTATAAGTCCAAAATGATTCCCATCATACTGATTGGCACTTAGCCCGGCTACCAGGTTTAATTTATCCGCTTGATAATCCATGTGCGTGGTAAATCCATAAAAATTATTTACTACCCATTTTTGGCGGATTAAGTCTGATTGATAAATCGTGTGTCCTGAGCTGATATAAAAATCGGGCAGGCCGTACTCACTAAGTAATGTCGAATGATATGAATTGGCATCGTCCTGATATTGTTCATAATACCCGCCACCATGTGTTAAATGAAGTGCACTGTTCCAAATTGTTTTAGGAGTAAGCTGATGAGAATAATGCAACTGATAATGGGTTTGTGTGTAATTATCAATGTCATTATCATAGTAATGCTCAATTCCATTCTTATCATAATAAACTCCCGAGGGATTATAATTTCGGATGGAATCAATCATATAATCAGGGACTCCCCACCAGGTGATACCGGTTTGCTCAACTCCATGCAGAATGGTCATCTTCAGCAAATTCTTTTTCCCATAATAAGTTCCTGAAAGATAGAGACTTTGTAAATCTGAATATCCATGCTGTATGTAGGAACCTGCTTTGATGAGTGAGTATCGTGCATCAATAGCAAAATGGTTTTTTAGTAAACCTGAACCGACTGTCAAATTGGTTTTAAGGGTATTAAATGAGCCGGCCAAGCAGCTGATGCTTCCGGATGGTTCCGGGTTTAATCCGTTGGTTTTTAGATTGATACTTGCACCAAAGGCAGATGTTCCATGACTGCTTGTACCTACACCACGTTGAACTTCAATTTGATCAACCGATGCTCCTAAATCGGGTAAATCGACCCAGTAAACTACTTGATTTTCGGCATCATTTAGGGGGATTCCATTAATGGTTACATTGATACGGGAGGGGTCGGTGCCGCGAATCCTTAAGCCGGTGTAGCCAATGCCAATGCCGGTTTCAGAGCTTTCAACCAAACCGGGTGTAAGCGATAAAAGGAAAGGAATATCTTGAGCAGCTAAATCAGAAATGATATCTTTTTTATTGATTACCATTTTGATGACAGGCATTTCATCCTTTGCCATCGTTGCCTGAACGATTACATCATCGGATAAATAGAGCGTTTCTTCCAGCCTGATTATCAGTGGTTCAGCAAATGGGATATCAACCCGGGTGTGAATAGTCTGATATCCGAGGTAGGAGACTTTGAGCCAATATCTCCCGGGTGCCGTATAATCGACTTGGAAAGAGCCATCTTTCAAGCTCGCTGTTTTATAGATTGGAAGAGCAGAATTGCTTTCCTGTGAGAGTGTTAAGTGAGCTCCCGGGAGAGCTTCACCGGTCTTGGTTACGACCTTTCCTTGCAATTGAGAAAATCCGGTAAGAACCATCAATTGCAATACAATTAACCATCCGATTTTTTTCATGTTAATCAGTTTAAGTGAATAATATTGCAATGAGGATGATCATCGACAAATTCCCTACGTCGGCATTATCCGCGTCAGGTTCAAAGGGTATGATCTCAGCCTGATAGTTAGGCACCCCCATTTACTGGAGGCAAAGGTAAGGAAACTTTATGGGGAATTCAAATGTTATTAATATCCATCTCGATCCATGTCACGTTGAAGGTCTTTCTTCTTAAGGCTTTCACGCTTATCGCCAAGGTTTTTCCCTTTGGCGATGGCTATCTTAACTTTGGCATAACCCGACTCAGCAATAAAGAGTTGGGTGGCAATGATGGTGAATCCTTTTTCTTTTGTTTTTCGCTCAATCTTGCGCAATTCTGTCTTGCTTAAGAGGAGCTTCCGGTCTCGTTTGGGTTCATGATTCATGTAAGTACCATATTCATACTCAGCAATATGCATACCGCGTAGCCATAATTCTCCTTCTTTAAAAAAGCAATAGGTATCCACCAGGGTTGCTTTTCCTTTTCGAATCGATTTTATCTCAGTTCCCTGCAATACAATTCCTGCCGTATATTCATCCAGGATGAAATACAGAAAATCAGCTTTTTTATTTTTTATGACAGGATTGCTCATCAGGCGATTCGAATAACTTCAATGGGTAAAATATGGATAAGAATAGTAAGTACAGCTTGTATGATAGCCAATAGTAACATTGTGCTAATTAATACAAAGCCTGGGCGTCTATTATCATCAATACCAAAAATGATTTCGGAACCTTGCCAAACCAGATAGAAAATATACAGATACAGCAATTTCATAAAATACATGGAAGAAGGATGCAGACCGATGATAATATTTACGGCCAGATAAGGAATCATGGAGTAGGAGATGAGCTGCAAGGCTCTATCTGCATCAAGGTCAGTTTCAAAGGTGCGACTTAGCTTGCTCAACACCCAGGCCGATAGACGGATACCGATGTACGTAGCTGCTACATGTGCAAATGCGGTTGAAATAGCTGCTATTGTCTCTGAGAAGCCGGTCTGAAAAATAACTCCCCAAAATTGAGTAAAAGCTGCTGCTAACAGCATTGGAATCAACAGCTTCCGATTGATATCCCCACTATCCGGATTGTCCTGCATTACCTGAATCCAGGCTTGCCGGCTGTCGGTAAAGAAAATCTTCACCTGTTGGATAAGTAGTTTTATCTTTTTCATCGCTTACAGTTTTGTATCCATTCTATTTTAATCATGAAAATGGATGGCGCAAAAATAGCACGGATAAAAGGATTTCCTCCTTTCAATTGAAAAAAGATTACAGCTTGGTATTGATTCATACTTAATCCTTTACTTTGGGTCGTTAATTTTAAGCTATGAAGGAATCCTATCCATTACTTGTTATAACAGGCCCTACTGCCAGCGGAAAAACAAGCATAGCTGCGCATCTGGCTGACCGGTTGAATGGGGAGATAATTAGTGCTGATTCCCGGCAGGTCTATCGGGGTATGAATTTGGGTACAGGCAAAGATTTGGAGGAATACGAACTCCATGGTCGTCAGATTCCTTATCATCTCATTGATATCCTGGACGCCGGTGAAGTCTATAATGTGTTTGAATTTCAAAAAGATGCATTTCGGTGTCTGGATGAAATCCGTAGCAGAGGCAAGAACAGTATTCTCTGCGGTGGCACTGGCATGTACATCGATGCTATTCTGAATAGCTATCATTTTATTCAGGTTCCTGCTAATCAGGAACGACGCCAAGAACTTGAGCAATGGTCTGATCAGGAGCTTATTGCACTTTTGAAAAGCTTACGGAAATTACATAACTCAACAGATACTGATTCGAAAAAGAGACTAATTCGGGCTATCGAAATCGAAGAGTATTCGCGCATCCACAATCAAGTTGTGACGGCCTATCCAAGTGTCAAATCGCTGGTAATTGGCATTGATATTTCCAGAGAAGAGCGTCGCCGGCGAATTTCTCAGCGGCTTGAACAACGTCTGAAACAGGGAATGGTGGATGAAGTTAAAATTCTGCTGGATTCAGGCATTTCACCCGAAGCACTTTTATTTTACGGGCTCGAATACAAATATCTTACTTTATACCTGCTCGGAACGATTTCGTATGATGAAATGAAGTCACAACTGGAGATTGCAATCCATCAATTTGCCAAACGACAAATGACCTGGTTCCGGAAAATGGAGAAGGAGGGAACCCATATTCATTGGATGGATGGAATGCTACCCCTGGAAGCTAAAATTGTTAAAATTCAGCAATTGCTGGCTGAATCTGGACTTGAGCTTAGAGACATGTGATTTGAAAGGAGTTTTTAATCAAATTTTAATTTTTACCCTTGATAGTTAGTTGATACTCAAATTTTTGATTGATATTCAATGCGATAGGATTAATTTGACGAAAAAATAAGAAATAATGATAAAAATCATTTTAGGTATTTTGATTTTGTTAAAATATGTTTAATTTTGAATGGGTTAATAATTGACTGAAATGTTAGTTTTTTCATGATTAGAGGTTTTAATCCCGCCGAAAGGCGGGATTTTTCTTTTATAAAATGAACATTATTGCATAGGTCTTGTTCCTCTGGTCGATTCTATTCGTGTTTACATGTCATCTATTTTAGAGAAATTAAAGCAGCATTGGGGACTATCATCCTTATTAAAAGTCATACTGGTTATGCTGGCTTTTTCATTAGCCGGAATGACGGTTGTTTTAATCCGAAATGAATTTTATGCATTGATCGGTGTTCAGGATGCCGGCTTTTGGATTAAGTTTCTCTTATTCCTGGTTTTCTTTTTGCCCACACATAATTTGCTGCTATTGGTTTTTGGATTTTTTCTGGGTCAGTTTTCCTTTTTCTGGGCCTATGAAAAACGTTTTATTCAACGTATTTTGAAACCTTTTCGGTTGTTTTCCATGCGTGTCTCAAATCAATCCAACCATAATTAGCCAAAATGCCTTTATTTCATGTATTTCAGGCTTTCAAAATCTTTTTTTGTACAAATAATTGATGAAAAATCGTATTTTTACGCCATCTTGAAAAGAGGTAATTAACACATTTTAAATTACTTATTTTCAATTCAAACAATAAAATTTGATCGATTAAGTATTGATATACAGAGGCATTAATTAGATTTTGCGGGGAATTTTAACATAAAACTTAATACACATGAAAAGTTGGAAATCATTGCTGCTGGTTTTGTTTTTAGCAGGTATCTCCATGACCACTCAGGCTCAGTCACGCGCCATACAAAAAGGGCTCGAATTTTATGAATTAGGCGAATTTGCCAAAGCGAGGGATATCTTAAAAGATGCATACACGGATATCAAAGACAAAGAAGATAAAGCCCGGATTACTTTCATTATTGCCGAGTGTTATAATAAAACCTACAATTACAAGGTGGCTGAAAGCTGGTATCAACGTGCTATTAAACGTGGCTATTCCGATCCGGAAGCTATCCGTTTATATGCTGATATGCTGAAAATGAATGAGAAATATGATGAAGCTCTGATTCAGTATAAGGAATTTATGACTAAAGTCCCTGGGGATGAACGTGCTGAATTTGGAGTGAAATCCTGCGAAATTGCTGCGGTATGGAAAAATAACCCTACCCGTTATAAAGTAGAAGCGATGGCATTCTTTAATGACCGTGAAGCTGATTTCTCACCGGCTTATGCAAAAAAAGATTACCGCGTGGTGTATTTTGTATCGGCACGCGAAGGGGTTACCGGTGGTAAAGTTTCTGAGATTACCGGTGTTAATTTCTTCGATATTTTCGAAACTACACAAGACCGGAAGGGGAAATGGAGTGTTCCAACTCCTCTGGCTCCTCCCATTAATACAGAGTTTGAAGAATCCGGTTGTGCCCTGAATGATAAAGCGAATCTGATGTTCTTTACGCGTTGCCCTAAAGAAAAACATAAAATGCTTGGCTGTCAGATTTATATGGCTAAACGCAAAGGCCAAGGCTGGTCAGACCCCGAAAAAGTCACCATTGCAAATGATAGTATTGATGTGAAGTTCCCTGTTGTTTCCAAAGATGAAAAAACGCTCTACTTCTCTGCAAATCTTCCCGGTGGCTTTGGTGGACAAGATGTTTGGATGATGAAAAGAACTAAAAAAACCGGTGGTTTTGGCGAGCCTATTAATTTAGGACCCGAAATTAATTCCATGGGAAATGAATGGCCTTCAGATATTCAAAAAGATTCACTCCTTTATTTCTCTTCCGATGGATTATTGGGAATGGGTGGTATGGACCTCTTCAAAGCTCAGCTGAAAAAAGATGGTACCTGGGAAGTATCAAACATGCAATATCCAATTAACTCAAGTTTTGATGATATTGGAATGATTTTCCAGGAAGAAGAGCAAATGGGCTATTTTTCCTCGAATCGTCCGGGTGGCAAAGGTGATTTCGATGTGTATTACTTCGAATTGCCGGGTATGTCCTTCGAAATTAAAGGTTTGGTTGTCGATCAGGATGGTGTAACTCCGATGCCGGGGGTTAAAGTTTCTATCATCGGGGATAATGGATTTACCCTCGAAATGGATTCTGAAGCAGATGGTTCCTATCGCTTCCCAAAACTCCGCGAAGGCGCTGATTACACGGTCACCGCTATGAAAGATGGTTACTACACTGCGAAATATAATTTCTCTACCCGTGGGGCTACGAAAGATGAATCCTACGATAATAATCTGCTTCTCGAAAAGATTAAAATCGGTATTCCGCAAGATATCTCTGATATTTATTACGACCTCGCTAGCGCAAAACTTCGCGATGAATCCATGGTGTCGCTTGATAAAATGGTCTCATTCTTAAATGATAATCCCAAAATTGTCATTCAAATAAATGCTCACACTGATTATCAGGGAGAGTCTCCTAAAAATGATATCCTTTCGAATGATAGAGCAAAATCTGTGGTGGATTATTTGATTTTGAAAGGAATTGAGGATCTGCGACTTGCTAATAAAGGATTTGGTGAAACAACCCCTCGTGTTGTTGATGCTAAAATTGCTGCTCAAAACGATTTCCTCAAAGTGGGAGATGTTCTTACCGAAGAGTTTATCAAAGGTTTAAAAGATAAAGCCAAAATCGATATCTGCAATCAAATAAACCGTCGTACCGAGTTCCAGGTTGAACGTACCGATTTTGTGACCACTCGTAAAGCTGTCGAAGAAACTAACGATTATATCGAAGACGAAAGCGGAGCACAACCCGAAGCTCAACCGGAAGGCGATAATTAAGCTACTTTTATATATCCCGATAATTGGTACTTTTGCGGCCGGTTTTTACCGCAAAATCTTTCCGCTTATCGGGATATATTTTTATATCAATTTATGAACGAACGCTATCAGTTGAGAGGAGTTTCTGCTTCGAAAGAAGAAGTGCACCAGGCTATCCAAAAGCTGGATAAAGGCCTGTTCCCTTATGCTTTTTGCAAAATTGTACCCGATTATCTGACCAACGACCCTGATTCCTGCATAGTGATGCATGCCGATGGGGCAGGCACCAAGTCTTCCTTAGCCTACATGTATTGGAAAGAAACCGGTGACTTATCGGTCTGGAAAGGAATTGCCCAGGATGCGCTTATCATGAATATTGATGACTTGCTTTGTGTGGGTGCAACTGGCCCTATCCTTTTATCCTCCACAATTGGACGAAACAAAAATCTGATTCCCGGAGAAGTAATCGCTGCTATTATTAATGGTACCGAAGAATTACTCGATTCGCTGCGTGCTCATGGTCTGGAAATTTATTCCACCGGCGGGGAAACCGCTGATGTGGGAGATTTGGTCCGTACCATTATTGTGGACTCGACAGTTATTGCCCGTATGAAGCGCTCGGAAGTGATTAGTAATCATACGATTCAGCCGGGGGATGTAATTGTTGGATTTTCATCAAGCGGACAAACTACTTATGAGAGCGAGTTTAATGGGGGTATGGGAAGTAATGGTCTTACCTCTGCCCGTCATGACGTGTTTCACAAGTATCTGGCCGGTCAATATCCCGAAAGCTATGATACGGCTGTGCCTGAAGAATTAGTGTATGCCGGGAGTCGAAAACTTACGGATTGGATAGAGGAAGCCGGAATGAATGCCGGTAAACTTGTTCTTTCTCCTACCCGAACCTATGCTCCTGTTATCGTTGAATTGTTGAAAAAGTATCGCAACCGGATTCATGGCATGGTACATTGTTCCGGAGGTGCTCAAACGAAAGTGATGCATTTTGTTGATAATGTTCATGTTATTAAGGATAACCTTTTTGAAATTCCTGTATTATTTAAAATGATACAAGAGGAATCTGGAACAGATTGGAAAGAAATGTACAAAGTGTTTAATATGGGCCATCGATTCGAATTGTATGTCGATGCTGCGGATGCTCCGTCTATCATCGAACTGGCAGCTTCCTTCAACCTGGATGCCCAACTAGTGGGTCGTGTCGAAGCATTTACAGGGAAAAAACTTACTATTCAATCTCCTTTTGGAACCTTCGAGTATTAGCTACGCTAAGTCAATTTCCCTATATCGAGTTCTCGATTTAATTCCTATTGATAATTTTTTCCATTGAAAATATAAGAAAATACATATATGAGTGACGTAAAGATGATTCTGGAAAAGCTTCAAACTGTAAAGCTTCGGTTTGAAGAGATTGGCCAGCAAATAAATGACCCTCAGGTGATTGCAGATATGAAACGCTTTGTCCAAATGAACAAAGAGTTTAAAAATCTCGAACCCATCGTTAAGGCCTATAATGAATTTAAAAATGTGAATGATAACCTGGTTTTTTCACGACAAGTCCTGAATGAAGAAAAGGATGACGAAATGCGTGATATGGCGAAAGGTGAAATAGATGAATTGCAAAAGCGCCAGGAAGAATTGGTGGAAGAAATCAAATTGTTGCTGATTCCTAAAGACCCTCAGGATGACAAGAATGCTGTACTTGAGATTCGTGCCGGAACAGGCGGAGATGAGGCAAGCATTTTTGCCGGTGATTTATTCCGGATGTACTCAAAATATTCAGAGACAAAAGGATGGAAGCTGGAGGTATCTTCTTTTACCGAAGGTACTGTAGGCGGATATAAAGAGGTGATTGCAACTGTTTCGGGAACAGGTGTTTATGGT
>JAIPAR010000029.1 GCA_021739985.1 Bacteroidales bacterium
GATTCGATTCAGGTTATACTGTTAGATATTCCGGAAGTTAGTGCAGGCCTCGACACGCTTGTATGTATAGGCTCTACGGTGATGTTACAGGCAAGTGGAATCTATGTTACTGATTATTTATGGTCAACGGGAGCGACTTCCAGCTCGGTTCCAGTTTCAGAGCCGGGAGAGTATTATGTAATAGGCTTCAATATTTGCAGCGCTGATTCAGATACTGTTTCCATTTTTGTGCAGCCGGCACCAATCGTTACGGTATCCAACGACACGAGCATCTTTGATGATGAAACGGTTCAACTAGAGGCAAGTTTTAATAGCGACTACCAATACGTTTGGTCTCCAGCAACATTTCTGGATAATTCAACTAGCAACCGACCGATAGCCGATCCGGAAACAAGCACCATTTTTTATTTGACAGTAACAGACAGTTTAGGATGTACGAATCAATATTCTATATCTATCGAAGTAAATATCAGACCTCTACCCGATTTAATCATTCATGATGTTTTTACCCCTAATGGAGATGGAGTCAATGAGACTTTCTACATAGAAAACATTGAACGTTACGAATACAGTTTATTACAAGTATTTAATCGAGATGGACTAAAGGTTTTTGAGCAAACCCACTATCAAAATGACTGGGATGGGCGATATAAAGATACTCCATTACCGGCTCATACTTATTTTTTCATCCTGATTCCCAATGAAGAGGGGAAAGAGCCTGTTCATTCAACCGTAACAATTATCCGTTAAGCCATGAAGCGATTATCAACCATTCTAAAGCTGACCGGATTCCTAATCCTGCTCTCCATTGTCGAAGTGGTTCATGGACAGCAACTTCCCCAATACAGTCAGCGTAATCTAAACATCTTTTCATACAACCCAGCCTTTGCCGGAGTAAAAGGATATAGCGAGATTCTGCTTCATCACAGGTCTCAGTGGGTTGGATTTGAAGGAGCTCCGGTTACTCAAAATCTGACGTATCACGGCATGCTAAATCGTGTAATGGCTTATGGCATTTCGCTTGTTAATGATGAAATTGGGCCGATTCGGACAACGGGAATAAAATTGGCTTATGCCCACCATATTGATTTTGGATTTATGAAATGGTCCTTAGGATTAGCGGGTGAAATGTACCAATTTGGACTAGATGGGAGGAACTTAAATCCCTATCAGCCTAATGATCCGGCTTTTCTGGATGAAATAAGCGATAAAGTCTGGAGACCGGAGGCAAGCGCTGGTACATTCTTTTATAATCAGCATTTTTATTTAGGATATTCGGTAAACCAGTTACTCGGTTCTACTGTTAAATTATATAGCGAGACCTATACCGGAACAATTCCCCTGACTCGCCATCATTATATTGTAGGTAGTTATACTTTTTCCCCTGCCAGAAATATTGATTTGGAAACAAGCTTATTATGGGGAAAGACATCGGGAGCCCCGTCTGAATGGGAACTACAAGTTTACGGTCAATATTTGGGGAAGATTTTAGTTGGAGCATCCTATCGATTAAATGATGCAGCCTCGCTGGTAGCAGGATTCAAATTCTTTGATCGGCTAAAAATTGCCTATAGCTACGATCTCGTAACATCCCCCTTAAGAAACTACAACTCGGGATCACATGAGTTAATCATTTCCTATATTATCCCCAATCGTTCCGGAAAATGGAATCGGTGGAAACATGAATATCAATATGATTTCAATCCGAAGACTAACAAGTGGAAACAACGTTGGTAGGCTTTACAACGATTAAATATGAATGACTTTTGTTGTTTTTCGGGAAACTCCTTTGGAAAGCTGAAGAAAATAAGAACCTTTTTGTAGCCTACGGATATCTATCTGAAGGTTTTCTGCTTTGCATTCCGCAGAGAATACGCGTTGCCCTGATTGATTAAACAACTGAACAATAGCTCCTTGCAACTCATCACCTTTAAGATAAATAGATTCTGAAGCTGGATTTGGATAAACATTGACAGTCAGATTTACAGCATCTATAATAGCAGCAATTTCATGAATAGAACATTGCCAAACCCCTCTTCCATAGGTTGCAAATCTCACTGCATCGATAGATTGAATGTACTCTACTCCCCAATAAACCTGATCAGGAGCCACATTCCCGGCTAAATCGAACCATCGATTTAATGAATCAACATATACAAAGGCACCAGCTTCGCTTGCAGCAAAAAGCAAATCTCCATCTTTATTAATAGCCATCTCATAAACCAGGGTTGACGGCAACCCCACATTGATAGCTGTAAAACTTTGACCATAATTATTGGAAACATACACCGGAGCATTGCTATATCCGCTTCCAGATACATAGACAATAGCCGGATCAACCGGGGAAGTAACGATATCCGAGCCATAGAAATAATGAGATTCAGGAGCAGAAAAACTGATATTCTGTGTCCAGGTAGTCCCATCATCCGAGGAATAAAAAAAGTCACCTGTGTTGGTTAAGGCATACCAATGATTAGGTTCGAGCGAAGAAAAACCTATGGCAGCGACTTGAACATCTGAAACACCCTGACTAAAATCGAAAGGTAATTCAGACTGAGATATTGAGCCATTGAAAGAAAATTCAAAGATATGTGCTCCTCCGGTTAATCCTCCACCACCCATTAAAACTTTATCAGATGCATAAGGATGTTCACATAAGGGCGGCATCCATAAATAGTTGGAGCCCTGAAAAGAGAAATATGAAGCACTAAATCCAGCTGACAAATCATCATAATACATTAAGAAAGAAGGATATACCGACCAAATACTTTGTCCACCATCACCGGAGACCAGATGGCCATAATCACCGCTAATAGTTTGCTCGAAATCGACTAAATCATTAGAAATACCGATAGAAGCCTGAAAGCCCTGATCCTGAGAGCCAGTATAAATTAATTCGGGATTTGCTTGATTGGAATAAACTGAATAATACTGACTTACTCGTAAGCCTTCCATGGATAAATTCTCCACACTAATCAATGGATTATCAGCCACATACAAACCACCATCCGTTGAAATAAAGTATTTTTCCGCACCCGTTGGCAGCACATAAGATTGAATAGCAGGGATATCAGCATGGAGCTTCATAAACATATCACTATAATATTCACCCCAACTATTTACAATAGACCAATTTTGGCCATAATCATCACTTTGGTAACACTCAACTCCTCCAAATAAAATGCGACCGGGATAAGTTTGTGAAGCACAAATGCTATTTACGTCAAAAGCTCGGAAGCCAAGCAATCCGGATTGTGTCCAGGTAGAGCCTCCATCAATGGAATAGAAGAATTGTGTTGAATTACCCATTGAAAATCCGGCATACAACTGAATATCTGTAGCTGCACTTCGGCCGGCAAGGTGTGTTTTTTCAATAGATTGCGAATAAGGTACTTTCGATATAAATGTAAGATTTGCACCCTCCAGTTTAAATAGACTATCTTCCTGCATAAAAAAACAAGAGCTTGAGGTAGTTGCATCACACCATAAATCACATGTTTCTGATGCTAGATTACGGGTATAAATCTTAGAGAATGATTCTCCAAAATTGTCGGATTTATAAATAGAAACAGATTGAACCCATTCGTTATAATCCCATTCTTTAGCCAGCACATATAGTGTTGAAGCAGCGTCAGGAGTCATAACAGTACGTCTAAAGTTTCCCCAGTTTTGAGGGCCATTGAACCCCTGAGAAGATTGCCAATTGGTACCAAAATCATCGGAATAATAAAGGTGGGCATCTTCATTCACAGCAATCATGCGATGCAAACCCGTATTACGGTAAGATTTTAAAAAGATGATGTGATCAATATTAAAATGATCATTCATGCTTGACCAGGAACCTTCGGGCCAATCCCGGTACCAAATATTTCCTCCTTCGGAAGCTGCATATAAAACAGAATCTGTCCAATCAATTGTTGAATATAGCATCCTTCCAGCCAAGTTATTGGATCCGATTTCCTTCCATTCTACTTCCAAAGCACCTGGGATGATTTCCAGCGAAGATGCAGGCATAACATAGGATGATGTCATACGCTGGGAAAGTTTCGAGAGATGGTTTTGTGCTTCAATCTGACGCCAATCAGTACCGGGAGCAGTTCGGTGCATTTGCTCTATCCATTCGATACGACTTTCCCTGAAAGCACGCTTCTCAGCAGAATCTTTTAACAGGATATCCTGAATTGGCTGAGGCCTTATATCCCCGAGTGCAGACTGTTTGAAGAATTGCAATCCTAATACAGTTATAAATAGCACAATGCTGGTAAGCGCAGAAATCTTAAGACTTCGTTTTGAAAAATACACCTTCATCATCTTAATTTTTGAATGAAAAAAATCGATACGGTTTACCTATCAAAATTTACCGGAATAATTCGTTCCTTTTTACAGGTATTTGTATCGGCTCACCTATTTAAAGGATAGCTAAGCCAAAATACAGCAAAAAAAACGAAGCAACCGCATATAAAATAGTATTTAACAACAGTCGCCAAACTAAAATAGAATAAGGTGTATTAAGCATAATTAACTGAGAATGGGGACTTTTTCATCAAACAGGCTTTTTCACCCAAGATTTACGAGGGTGCTTTATAGCTGGGTTTCATTCTCAACAATAATATTTACATTTGCTGAAATCAAGGTGCAGCGTGGGTTTCAGAGGATTTTCATGAAAAAATTTCCTCCAAAGCACCTCATTTAAAAACAGAAAAATATGGAAGGGTTCGGAAGCTGGCTCGACAGCATTCGAAGAATTATGCGCCAGGATACTGGTTTAAATGGTGATGCCCAACGAATTGAGCAACTTGCCTGGATGATATTTTTAAAAGTCTTATCCGACAAAGAGAAACACCAGTCTGAAACAAACCCTGTTCACCACAATGTGTTGCCAGAACGATTTCGATGGGAAAACTGGGCAGTAAATCCAGGAACAGAACTTCCTGAATCCTTGCATGAATTTATAGAATCGGAGTTATTTCCGGCGTTACGCGAGCTAAAAAAGAACTATCCGGCAGGAGACAAACATCTTAAAGCTTCAATAGTCAGCGAAGTGTTCGAAGGAAATAACTACATGAAGGATGAGCAATCGATTCAAAAAGTGTTGGAAAAGCTTAACCAGGTTGACTTCCATGAAGATAAAGAAAGGCATCTTTTTGGTGAGTTATACGAAACGATGCTTCAGGAACTTCAATCCGCCGGGAAAAGTGGAGAATTTTATACACCGCGAGCTATCACACAGTTTATTACGAAAGTGCTTCCTCCCAGACCAGGGGAAAGGATTTTAGATCCAAGTTGTGGAACCGGAGGATTTCTCATCGCTGCTTTGCAATATTTACGCCCCCATTGCACAAGTAACTCAGGATTTCAGGAGCTGGCAGCCCAAGTCCAAGGCTGGGAATACAAGCCACTCCCTTATCTGCTGGCAAATACGAATCTAATTTTGCACGATGTTGAAGTTCCATCCATAGAATTCAAAGATTCACTTCGTCAGGACTTAGAAACATATTCTATAGAGGATCAGGTAGATATCATCTATGCAAATCCTCCATTTGGAGGGCTGGTATCCGGTAATAATGATTTAAATTTCCCCGAAGAATTTAGGAGCAAAGACAGTGCAATATTATTTTTAGTTTTAATAATACAATTGCTAAAAGAGGGAGGAAGAGCAGGTATCATATTGCCTGACAGCGCATTAAATGGAGAAGGAGCCAAAGAGCGAGTACGTCACAAGTTATTGCAGGAGTGTAATCTCCATACCATTATACGTCTTCCACAATCGGTCTTTCAACCATACGCTTCTGTTTCAACGAATATTTTATTTTTTGATAAGGGTAAGGCAACCCGGGAAGTTTGGTTTTATGAGTTGAAACCACCTCCCGGACGAAAAGCATACTCCAAAAATCATCCGATTCAGGCTGCAGAATTTCACCCTGTTATGAATTGGTGGAATCATCGGATTGAAAATGATAATGCCTGGAAAGTAAGCATCGAAGAAATCAACAATCGCTCCGGTAAGCTTGATTTCATCCATCCACAGCGCAAGCAAAACGAAAAAAAACTTAGCTATGAAGAATCAAAACAACATCTTTTTAAGCAATTAGAAGAATTTGAGATGCTTGTCGGTCAGTTAAAATCCGTACTAAAATGAGGATGAAAGAAAAGCCGCTCAGCGAATTTATTATCCCAATCAAAAGACCTGTTTTACAGGGAACCGGACAAATCCCACGCATAGCCAAAATAGACTTTCAAGGCAACTTACATCTCACCAGTGAAATCTCCAAAACACGCCAGTTTTTAATTAAGCCAGCTAGTATAATCTTCTCCAAAATCAATGCAAAAAATGGAGCAATCAGCTTTTATGAGGGAGAAGAACCTATTAGCTCCAGTGCTCATTATCTGGCATATAGCATTCGTGAAGATCGAATTAATCCGAAGCTGCTGATGCATATATTTCAGTCGGACTTTTTTCGATTCAAATTAAATCAATTCCAAAAAAGTGGGATTAAAACAGAGATTTCATCGCGCAGTTTGCTCAAACTAACCATTCCTTACTTTGAAGAAAGAGGGCTACAGGAAGATATTCTCCGGGAAATTGAGACCAGGATATTGGCTTTGAAGGAATTAGAGAGCTATCTTACACGGACTATTTTATCGGTAGCGGGTTATAAGAGCAGCCGGCTGCATCATGTTTTTATGGAAGAGACATCCCTCAAGAGCAGCTGGCAAGTAAAGCCTTTAGCTACCCTTGCGGCCATAAAAGTTGGAAGGACCCCGGCCCGTGAGCATTTTCAATCACATGGTGTTCCTTTTATCAAAGTACAACATCTGGTAAATGACAAGGTATCTCTTGTTAACACTTCCTTTTCTTTAAATCCGAATTATGTGAAGCAGAAACTGACGCAATTACTTATACAACCTGGCGATTTATTGATGAATATTGTAGGCCCTCCTTTGGGAAAACTTGCACTTATTGCCGATAATAGCCCATTTCTAATTAGTAATCAAGCCATTGCAAGAATACGGCCTTTTGAAAAGAGCATGGCTGACTGGCTATTTTGGTACTTCAAGGAAAATTCTGCCATAGCCTCACTCCCTATCAAAGGAAATGCCGGGCAAATCAATCTATCTGTTAAGCAAATTGCCAAACTTCCTATTCCATTCCCCCCTGAGGAGGAAAGGCTGGAAATTATCGAAAAACTGACCCATGACTTCTTGATGCTCGACCGATTAATTGAACTTGGACAAGAGATACTTGGACACATCTCACAGCTAAAAAATAAAATCACAGAGGACTGTATTTCTCAGCTCTAAAAACCATATTTTTGAATCCTCATCGAACATTCGATGCGGAAAATCCTTTTAAGCATTTAATACTAAAAGGACTGAATAAATAGTTACTTTACAGTAATGAAACTGAATCTGTTGAATATGCCCGGATGCCTGAGAAAGCTGCTCATCCTGCTGGTTGGTATCGTACTGACCGGAATGGTTCATGCCCAGTTTTACAATGGGCATCAGATGAGTTTCGGAAAGAATAGAGTTCAGTATCGGGAATTTCTCTGGCAGTTTTATCGATTGGATAAATTCGATGCATATTATTATGTGAATGGAAAAGAGCTGGCCGAATTTGTTGCCCAGGTTGCCCAGGAAGAAATCCCTGCCATCGAAAACTATTTTCAACATCCGCTCGAGAAAAGAATTATCTTCTTGGTTTATAACAAGATAAATGATTTTAAGCAAAGCAATATCTCGTACATCTCGGTCGAAGAAGATAATAATATTGGTGGGCTCACACAGATTATCAATAATAAGGTCTTTTTGTATTTCGAAGGAGACCGGGAGAAGTTCCGGGCACAAATTAAAGCGGCCATAAGCGAAGTCATTTTGAATGAAATGCTTTATGGCTCATCATTTACAGAACGATTGGCAAACAGCACTTTGCTCACAACTCCGGCCTGGTATCAACCCGGTTTGATTTCATTTTTATCCGATGAATGGAATCAGAATGCTGAAAATCACATCCGTGATGGTGTTTTATCTGGTAAATATTCCAAAATCAATTTGTTATCCGGAGAAGACGCCAAATTCGCAGGGCATTCCATTTGGGCCTTTATCGCCAAAAATTATGGGAAGAGTACGATTCCTAGTATCGTTTATTTAACCCGTATTCATAAGAACTCCGACCAGGGATTTCTTTATATGCTCGGGACCGATTTTGAGGAGTTAGCCGCCGAATGGTTGTTCCAGCTTGAAAAAAAATATGCGGAGGATTTTAATAAGCGGGAAGAGTTAAACCTAAAAGAAAAGCTCTTTAAGCCCAAAAAGGAGACGTCAATTACTACTGTGAAAATTTCAGGAGATGAAAAACAACTGGCCTGGGTAACCAATCACGGAGGCAGATACAAAATCTACCTTAAAAATATGGAAACCGGAAAAGTGAAACGTATTTTCCGTAAAGAGCATCCTCTTGTTCAGGTTACTGACTATAACCTTCCGGTTTTAGCTTGGCATCCGGGCAATCAATTGCTAGCATTTATAGCGAATATCCAAGGAAATAATTACTTGTATCTGTATAACCTGGAAACAGAAAAACTTGAACGTAGCCAGTTATTTTATTATGAGCAAATTAACGATTTCTCCTATTCGGATGATGGTCTTAAACTCGTATTATCGGCTACAATGAAAGGGTATAGTGATATTTATATCCATTCTTTAACAGCCAAAACTAATCAACAAATCACCAATGATTTCGCTGATGACTTCAATCCCATCTTTATAGAGTCATCCAATAAGATACTTTTTTCAAGTAATCGAGCCGATCATCAATTAATCCCGGAAGCAGGTCCTGATATTCCGACCAACCGAAACCGCGACATCTTCATTTATGATTTAGATACGAAAAGTCAAGAACTTATCAGAGTCACCCAAACTCCGGATATTGATGAGTTTGAGCCACGCGAGATTGAGAAGCATTACTATAGTTTCTTAAGTGATGAAACGGGTTTATATAATCTTCACTATGCCCGATTTGACAGTACCATTGCTTTTATTGACACCATAACCCATTACCGATATTATTCAAAAACTTTTCCCGGCACAAACTTTAGCCGAAGTATCAATCACTTCGACCTTACCAAACAAAATCAATGTGTTTTTACATTCACTCAGGGCTTGCGTGATTGGATGATTCAACGGGAAATGAATGAGGGCTCCTACCCTTCAGGGCCGGTAAGTGAATTTAAAAAAAACAAGATTCGGTATTTTCATCAACAGGACAGCCTTGCAGCTGAGCAAACAGACAAAATAGAGCAACAAATTGCCCGTGCCGAAGAAATTCGCCTTAGTTTAATCAATGACACAGTGATAGACATTAATAACTATCATTTTGAAATTGAAAGATTTGGCAGCCGCGCGAACGAACAACTTGCGCTGAAACAAAAATCCGGTACAAAACCTGACTTGCCTCGTCCCCGGATTTATTTAACCTCGTTTTATACCAATACAATGGTTAATCAGGTTGATTTTAGCTTTTTAAATTTCTCCTATCAATCGTTTACCGGAGGTGCGGTATATTACAATCCGGGGTTCAATTTCCTGTTTAAAGCAGGGGTTAATGATTTATTTGAAGATTATCGGCTCACGGGAGCCTTCCGATTCTCGACAGACTTTCAAAGCCATGAATACTTACTCAGTTTTGAGAACCTAAAAAACAGGCTTGATGAACAATTTCTGTTTCATGAGCAAACATTTAAAGAAATCGGCACTTACACAGGAACGAAAACTTCCAGTCAAGAGCTGATGTATATCCGAAAGTACCCATTTTCACAGGTTTCGGCCATCAAGGGAACAGCCAGCCTTCGCTACGATAAAATCATTCAATTATCCACCGATAACACCACAGCCAGAGAACCCAATATCGAGCGTTTTTGGAGTGGAATTAAGTTCGAATATATTTTCGATAATACGAAAGACCTGGCCCTCAATATCAAATCCGGAACACGACTCAAAGTCTTTTGGGAGAATTATTTTAAATTGGGGGATTCTTTCTCAGATATGTATGTGCTTGGATTGGACATTCGGAATTATGTTCCGATACACCGGGAATTAATTTGGGCAAGCCGATTTGCTGCCAGCTCTAATTTCGGAAGGAGCCGATTAATATACTACCTGGGGTCGCTCGATAATTGGATGAGTTTTGTCTCCGGAGACGAAGTATTTGATTCATCGATTGCCATTGATAAGACACAGAACTTTGAATATCAGACTGTTGCAACAAATATGCGAGGATTTCCCCAGAATATTCGGAATGGCAACAACTTTTTCGTCCTGAACAATGAAATACGGTTTCCATTTGTCAAATATTTTTACCGAAAACCTATCAGCAATGACTTTTTAAGTAGTTTACAGGTGATTGGTTTCTTTGATGTAGGAACAGCCTGGTCCGGAAACTCTCTGTATGCCCTCAACAATGCCTACAATTACGTGGTAGTCAGCAATGGTCCGGTAACAGTGGTGTTGAATAAAGATATTAATCCTTTTGTATATGGTTATGGTTGGGGGCTTCGAACACGCTTGTTCGGATATTTCATTCGGGCCGATTGGGCCTGGGGAGTCGAAGACCAGATTATACAGCCTCGCATGTTTTACTTATCCTTAAGCCTGGATTTTTAATATGAATGATGTACTGATACTCTTAGTAATTGGGCTGCTGGCCGGATTTATCAGCGGCGGAGTCGGAATAGGCGGTGGAATCGTTATTGTTCCTGCCCTGATGTTTTTCTTAGGATATAGCCAGCACCAGGCATCGGGCACTACACTAGCCATGATGGTAGCCCCTATCGGCTTAATCTCAGCCTGGAATTATTACAAAAGTGGGTATGTGGAGATTAAATCCTCCTTAATCATTTTATCAGCCTTTTTCCTGGGCAGTTATTTTGGATCTTTACTTGCAGTTAATTTGCCGGCCAAAACACTTCAAAAGATATTTGGAATCTTACTTTTCGCGGTATCTTTGAAGTATATTTTTGGAAAATAAAGGATGATGAAAGCACAGATACAGGCACTTAGTCAACAAGCTCTACCTTTAATCACACAAATCCGGAGGCATTTGCATCAGCAGCCTGAACTTTCGTTTCAGGAGGAACAAACAGCTGCCTTTATTAGTCAGCAACTTAAGGAATGGAATATTACACATGAAACCGGAATCGCGGGTCATGGAATCCTGGCACGAATAAGCGGTGAAAAAGCCGGTAAAGGTCGGATTATTGCCCTTCGGGCAGATATGGACGCTTTGCCTATTCAGGAGGAGACAAGCTTTGATTTTAAATCGATAAACGACGGAGTGATGCATGCTTGTGGGCATGATGTACACAGTGCCTCATTGCTGGGAGCCCTGTTCATCTTAAACCAGCTCCGTAGTCAGTTTAGCGGAACTATTCTGGGTATTTTTCAGCCGGCAGAAGAAGTAATTCCTGGCGGCGCAAAACCAATGATGGATGCAGGCATATTTAATACATACAAACCTGATTTAATCATTGGCCAGCATGTGTTGCCGGAAATGCCTGCCGGAAAAGTTGGATTTAAAGCCGGTCAGTTTATGGCCTCATCGGATGAGATTTATCTTACCCTAAAAGGTAAAGGCGGACATGCCGCTTTGCCCCATCTTCTCAACGACCCTGTCACTGCTGCTGCCTATGTAATCGTAAATCTTCAGCAAGTTGTAAGTCGAAAAAGTCCGGCATTTATCCCATCTGTCCTTTCCTTTGGAAGAATCATCGCTAATGGAGCCAATAATGTCATTCCATCTGAAGTACAGATTGCGGGAACATTCCGCACACTGGATGAAACCTGGCGTGCTTCAGCCAAAAAACTAATTCAGGAAATTGCCATAAATACCGCCCAATCGATGGGAGTAACTTGCGAAGTCGAAATCCGCCATGGTTACCCAAGTCTTGTAAATGATGAAACAGCTACCAATCAGTCGATTGAATATGCTAAAGAATTTCTGGGAGATCAGTCTATTGAAAACATACACGTACGCATGACCGCTGAAGATTTCGCCTATTTCAGCCAGGCTTATCCTTCGGTTTTTTATCGATTAGGAACCGGAATCCCTGGAAATTCAGACTTCTTTCCTTTGCATTCCTCCCGTTTTGAAGTCGATGAAAGGAGTCTAGAAACCGGCATGGGCATGATGGCTTATCTGGCAATCAAACATCTTGAAAATTAGGCACATAAAAAATCAAACTATATCAACGCATGAAAGCAGAAAAGAATCTACAATATCCGGTAGTGGGAAGTATTACACGCCGTTGGAGTCCTCGAGCCTTTACGGACAAGAAAATCCCGAAAGCCGAAATTAAATCTTTATTCGAAGCCGCCCGCTGGGCTGCTTCAGCACGCAACCAGCAACCCTGGCTGTTTATCTGGGCCACCAGGGAACAAGAGGATATCTATCCACAAGTATTTGATTGCCTGAACGATTGGAATCAATCCTGGGCCAAAACAGCCGATTTGCTGATTATCACCTTTGCCCGAACCCTCACCGATGATAAAAAACATCCTATAACATCAGCCATGTATGATTTGGGACTGGCAATGGGTAATATGACTGCACAAGCCAGTGAAAGTGGTATCTATTTACATCATTGTGGAGGAATCGAAATCGCTAAAATCAAGCAACACTTTCAGGTACCTGAACACTATATGCCGGTTACTATGATTGCAGCCGGATATCCCGGAAACCCGGAATCAATACCTGCGGATATCGCTCAAAATGAATACAATGAGCAAATTCGTAATGAACAGGATGAATTTGTATTCAATGGGATTCCAGTATGGAAATAATTACAATAGGATGCAAATGAATCTCGGAAAATTCGAAAGATTTTTGTAGATTTGTTCCCCTTAAATAGTATAAGAATATTAAACATATAGCTATGCAAATGAACTTTGTTGTTTCGAGCAGTGAATTACTAAAACACCTGCAATTAGTAGGAAAAGTTATTAATTCAAAGAACACACTCCCGATTCTGGATAATTATCTCTTTGTATTGGAAAATAATGAATTGGTCATTACGGCTTCTGATTTGGAAACTACGCTGAGTACCAAGATCCTTCCAGAATCCAGCGAAGGCAATGGTTCTATCGCTATTGAAGCTAAAAGACTTAACGATATTTTGAAAGAGTTCCCGGAGCAACCTCTCCGTTTTGAAATCAATCAAAGCAACCGAAAAATTGATTTGAGATCCGACCGTGGAGTATTTACCATCATGGGTCAAAACCCGGAAGATTTCCCTCAATTTCCAACACTCGACGAAAGCCGCTTATTCACTGCAACCATGAACTCTGAAGTTCTATTTGCAGGGATTAACAAAACTTTATTTGCCACAGCAGATGATGAACTTCGTCCGGTAATGAACGGAATCTTTATTGAAATCAGCACTTCCGATATCACCTTCGTTGCCTCCGATTCTCACAAGTTGGTTCGTTATCGCCGCAAAGATTTCACCAGCGAAACGGAATCATCTTTTATCTTACCAAAAAAACCGGCTATGTTGCTGAAAAATCTGCTCAACCGCGATAGCAACAATGTGCAGATTCAATATGATGCCAAAAATGCATACTTCCTGATGACCGATTATAAAATGGTTTGTCGCCTGGTCGAAGGACGCTATCCCGCATATAACTCCGTTATCCCTGTAAATAACCCATACAAAATGATTGTTGACCGGGTTGATTTCCTTACTTCTCTGAAGCGGGTCAACGTATTCTCCAATCAAGCCAGCAATTTGGTTAAATTGAGTGTTAATCCGGATAAACTCGAAGTATCTGCACAAGATATTGATTACTCCATTTCTGCTATTGAAACAATTCCATGTCAATTCGATGGCAATTCAATTGATATTGGATTTAAATCTGTTTTCCTGATTGAAATCCTTAATAATCTCAGTACCCCTGATATCATTTTAGAAATGACTGACCCATCCCGGGCAGGCATCCTTTTACCTTTCAATCACGAAACGGAAAATGATGACACCCTGATGTTAATCATGCCAATGATGTTATCCAACTAGTTAATAAACATTCACTAATATGTTACCTGTCGGTAAGCCGGCAGGTATTTTTTTTCTATGGAATTAAATCTTAAAAAACCGGTTGTCTTCCTGGATATTGAAACCACAGGATTGAGTATTGTTACCGACCGAATTATTGAAATTGGTTTGGTTAAAATTCACCCGAACGGGAATAATGAAACAAAAACCCTAAGGATTAACCCCGGCATGGAAATTCCGGCTTCCTCGACTGCCATTCACAAAATAACGAATGAAGATGTTGCGAACAAACCTTCGTTTAAGGAATTAGCTCATTCAATAGCCAATTTCCTTGAGGGATGCGATTTAGCCGGTTACAATATCAATATGTTTGACTTACCCTTACTGGCTGAAGAATTTGCACGTACTGAAGTGGATATCGATTTGAAAAAACACAAAGTAATTGATGTGCAGGTAATCTTCCATAAAATGGAGCAACGCACTTTAACGGCAGCCTATCAATTCTTTTGCAAGCAGGAACTTTCAAATGCCCATTCTGCTGAAGCTGATGCAGTTGCAACTTTTGAGGTACTGAAAGCCCAATTGGATAAATATCCCGGACTTAAAAATGATATGGAATATTTGAGCAGTTTTTCTACTCATCATAATTATGTCGATTTTGCCGGGAGATTAATCTATAATGCGCAAAAAGAAGAAGTTTTCAATTTTGGAAAACACAAAGGCAAACTCGTATCCGAAGTATTGCGCACCGAACCATCTTATTATGGCTGGATGCTGGATGGTGATTTTCCCCTCTACACCAAGAAAAAGCTTACTGAAATAAAATTACGAGGTAAATAGCTGATATAAAACTACATCCAGTCCTTATGGCTGGATTCTACCTGAAACAGGATTAAGTTATATAAATCCCATGCATCTCTGGTTGAAACATAAGGGACATGAATGGTAAATCCACCTGCAGTGTATAAGACCAGACTTGCCACCTTTCGCCTTCGTTGCAGGAAAGTCTGTATAAACTTAACGGATTGCACTTTATATTGCTCCATCAAAACATACTCTTCTCCAACCGCACCAGATTCGGATTGAATTAAACGCTCATTTATCCGGATGCTCCTGCGCTTAAGTTTAAGCAAACTAGTCACTCCAATCAAGAGCAACCAACCTGACCCAATCGCCCAGAAAATCCATTCTGAATAAGCGAAAACAGCTGCAATCATCACTGGTAAAAGCCCCAAAATCATAAAAAACCGGACAAAATACACCCGATGAGGACGAAGGGTAACAATTGGTTCCATGTGGGTTACTAAAAACAATTCTTCCATGACCAATTCCATTTTCTTTGCCGGAACGCCGGGAATCAGAATGTTTTGTTTCTTATCATTTTGATTACTTGCAGCCATAACAAACTGGAGAGTTACAAAATCAAGCAGTTTTCGAACAGGATTCGTATTCCATAAGAAAACCTGGATTTTTGTATATGGAAGAGTCCATTGTTTTTTGTTTAACAAGCCTGCTTTCAGCCTAAACAATGTACCGTTCTTTGAAAAACTCAGATTAAAATACATCAAAATGACGCGAATCATGGAATAGAGGATTGCAATAATCAGGAAGAAGAAAATGATATAGGCAACCATAATTACGCCTGCTTCAACCATATAATTTTCCACATCTTCTTCATAATTATTCATGAACCCACTGAAGATATCCTGAATTTGGCTGATAAATCCAGAAATCAAGGCCAGTAAAATGATAGCAGATTTCAGGTGATTCTCGCTGATACCGATTTTAATCAAATCTCCAACATCGAGCTTAAGGATTACTTTTTCAAATTCCTGTACCTTTTCCTGTACCATTTCATCAGGATTATCTACCGGAAGCGGTTCGGTGTTAAGAGTGCTTTTATACTGATTGAGTTGTTCAACAAGCATGGATGCATTTTCTGCGCTAAGAGCAATAATTTGAACCTCTTTTTGAGAAGACCCGGCTGTGTCTAACTCCATGGTTTGAACCTTCAGCACTTGTTGAATTAGATTTTGTTTGGTATTGATGCTTTGGATGCGCTCATAAGGTATGGCGATACGTACCTTTTTCAAGTACCCTTTTGTAATAACAAACTCATTCTCTGCAAATTGATAATAGAAATTGCGATAAGTCAGGAAAGCATGAATGGCCAGCAAGACAGCAATCAATCCAAAGCCGAGAAACACATACAGTTTGATTGGCTCAAGTTTCTCATTATTAATTACATAAACCAGAATTAAAGGCCAGAAAGCTTTGATAAAGGTTCTGACTGCGTTCAGGAAAAAGAGGACAACTCCCTGAATCGACTGGCGCATGGGCTTATTCAAAAGATCCTTATTCACGACCTATCACATTACTTAGATAATCCTTCAATTGGAGCGCCTGTTCATAGCTAAGGCCGGGAATCGTTAAATCGGATGACATCCCGCCAGCAGTAAAAATCCTGACTTTAGCCAGGCCAAACATGCGGGCGACAGCACTCTGGCGAATTTCGCTATGCTGAATTCGGGTGAAAGGCACAGTTACCATGGTGTAACGCAGAATTCCTTTTTGATAGATTACATCATGGGTGCGAATCAACCAGCCACGCTTATTGAACGCAATTAGCATTAAAACGCTACGGAACGCTAGAGCGATTAACCATACTGCCAGAGTCAGATAAAAAATCCAGGATGGAATTTCTTCGCTGTTTAAGACATAAGCCAGCACGGTTCCACCTATCAAAAGGATAAAAAAGAAGAGGGTGTTAATAACCAAAATCCATTTATACGCCGGCTGTAAGGGATGAAATTCAAGATGCTCGCCGGATGGAAGGGTTCCTAAATCAATAGGAAAATTTTCAAATGAACTCATTTTCAAATTGGGCTTTGGAGGGTTTACTCATTAAATATACGATGAAAACGATGATGATAAAAAGTAAGGTTTGATGATTTCCAACCAACAGATAAAACAGGATGTTAATCATTCCGGTTAAGGCAAAAAATATCAATTTCATTAAGCTGGCGCGCTCAAACAAACTTAACTTCATGTCTTCATCAACGCTTAACTTCGACTTGCGGGCTTGCAGTCCTGCGAAATAATATCCCGAAGGAATTAAAATCAAGGTAGCAATAATTACGAGCGTTGAGAAATAATATTCCGATTTGCGACCCATAGCCAGAGCAGGGGCATCGAGCATAATCTGCAAGCCGGCTAACACAAAAAACACAGCTAATCCAATCAATCCTCTCCAAAAATAGCCGGTCAATTTTCGCTCTAATACTGATAATTTATCTTCCATAATACTTTTTTTTCACCATCCGGGACTGAATGCGTCCTGAATCCAGTTAATTTCAGGCTTTCCTTTTACCATGCTTATCTCGATAATATCAAAGCGAATGCTGAGAAAAAGCCGCCGGCTTTCGATATATGCCTGAGAAGCATTGAAAAGTCTTTTCTGCTTTGCAATATTAATAGAATCTCTTGGAAAAGCCATATCGGTAAACGTGCGAGTTTTAACCTCAACTACAATGAGTTCGCTTGCTGTCCGGGCAATAATATCAATTTCCATCGAGCGAAAACGGAAATTCTTTTCAAGGATTAGCAAACCTTTGGACGAAAGAAACTCAGCAGCCAGGCCTTCACCTAAAACTCCCAGCTCATTATGTTCAGCCATTATAAAATCCTCACAGTCCAAACCGAATCGACATCCAATATAACCTCACGTCCGAGTATCAGGGGGAAATTTGGCAATTCATGACCAGCGGGGAAATTGAAAAGTACCGGATATTTATATTCACTAATATAAGAGGCAATGATTTCCTCGGCAGTCATGCCGAAACCTAGTTCGTGGTCTTTCATATCCGTAAAATATCCAACAATCAGACCGGCAATGTCATCAAACCACCCACCCATTTTAAGATTCATCAACATTCGGTCGAGGTGGTATAGTTGTTCTCCAATATCTTCAATAAAAAGAATTTTACCTTTCACATCGGGTTCGTAGGGAGTACCGCGAAGAGCATACAAAATGGAGAGGTTTCCACCAATCACCGGAGCTTTCACTTTTCCATTTCGGGAAGGACTGTAGGTAATATCGTCGTACTCCTGAAACTGACCGGAAAGCATCTGAAGCAAAGCTTCTCCGCCAAGCAAATCCTGATGTTTATTTGTAAATGAAGCTAACATCCCAGAGTGAATGCTTTGAATTCCATACATCGCAAGTTTGCAATGAATGGCTGTTATGTCGCTGAAGCCACATACCCATTTGGGCTTTTTAAGAAACGAATCAAAAGACATCTGGGGAAGGATACGCAAAGCGCCATAACCTCCTCGTGCAGCAATAATAGCTTCGACTTCAGGATCGTTCAATAAATTTTGCATATCCTGCAAACGCTTTTGGTCGGTTGCAGCAAACTGAAAATGGTTGTCCAACAGACTCTTACCGAGCTTTAGCTGATATCCCTTAGACCTTAAATAATCCAAGCTCTCCTCAAGAACCAAAGGGTTAATAACCCCAGCCGGAGCTGCAATTCCGATTGTACTACCCTGCTTTAAAAATCCTGGCTGCAACATTTTATTTTTTTAGTTTAAAAGTAAGCACATCTTCACAAGTTTGATAAAAAAAATCACTGGTGGACAGACTTGGTTCATCATCTCCACTCCTTAGTTTATAAATGGGAAGATTTTTTATCATTTTAAAAATATGAACTTATACTCTGTGGACAGACTTGGTTCATCATCTCCACTCCTCAGTTTATAAGTGGGAAGATTTTTTTATCATTTTAAAAATAAGAACTTATACTCTGTGGACAGACTTGGTTCATCATCTCCACTCCTCAGTTTATAAGTGGGAAGATTTTTTTATCATTTTAAAAATAAGAACTTATACTCTGTGGACAGACTTGGTTCATCATCTCCACACCTTAGTTTATAAGTGGGAAGATTTTTTTATCATTTTAAAAATAAGAACTTATACTCTGTGGATAGACTTGGTTCATCATCTACACTTCTTAGTTTATAAATGGGAAGATTTTTTTATCATTTTAAAAATAAGAACTTATACTATTAGGCCTATAAATAAGGCTGGTAAGTTTGTTAAAAATCAGGATGAGAAAGTTTAAATCGCTGAATGATTGCAGAAACCTCAGCTGCCGAATGGGTTTCCATGAGTTGAGTCCGAAACTCGGAAGCGTCAGGAAATCCATGTGCATAAATCTTAAAAAAGCGTTTTAATATGTTAAAATTCTTCTCCTTGCCCCAGGTTTGTTCATACAGAAAAGTATGCTTTTCAAGTGCATCCATCCGCTCCAACAGGCTCGGTGTAAGGCTTTGTTGGTTAAAAATCCAGGGATTTTTAAAAATACCACGACCCACCATAACTCCATCCACGCCAAAATCACGAATC
>JAIPAR010000030.1 GCA_021739985.1 Bacteroidales bacterium
GCTTCGCCTGAGGAACGGCCTGCGGCCTAGAGGAAAGAGGAAAGAGGAAGGAGGAACGGCTTCGCCTGAGGAACGGCCTGCGGCCTAGAGGAAGGAGGAAGGAGGAACGAGGAACGAATTTCGCCGAGCCCATTATTCATTAATCATTAACCATTAACCATTAACAATTAGCCGACTAAAAACTCCATTTTAAGCGGAAAAAAGCAAAATTGAACTGTTGCAGGTGCGTATCACCCAATGCATCCGGAAATTCTCCTCTAAAATATTGCAAGAGCAGAGCCGCATCCAGATTTTCAGAAATATTGTAAGTTAGCATGGGATGAATAAAATATCCGTGAATCCCGGGATAGTAAATACCTGCTGCCGAAAGGCTGACTAAAGGATTGATAGGATAGGAAAGTTGTGCAAAAAGGTTCCAATCGGTGAAACTGAGATATTTGGCATTTAAAGTGCTTGAATAATACTCATTAAAATTGTTCATGGGGACATTAGAACCGAAATCACAATAAAGAACCTGCGTTAGCAAATACAAATTGTTGGGAAAGGCATAATCCAATGAAATAGATGCCTCTAAAACACGGGAATCCAACTTCTTGAATGGAATAAAATAACTGGCTTCTCCTTTAAATCCAATTTGCTTTATATTTCCTGCCCAGGCAAAGCCGGCGACATAATCTGTCTGATTCATAATTCCTCCAATAAGCTGAAGATCATATCCCCTGTGATTGATAAGCCATTTTAAAGCAGCGGTCGTTTGGCCGGCACTATCGAGCTTGGCTGCTATTTCTACGGATGAAGCCGGCCCTGTGTAATAATTAATGCGGATGGCATCGCTACCCGGCTTTTCTTCATAGTCGAAATCAAAATAAGAATAAGAATTAAAGATATCGTTGGGGTTCCATACAAATGTCATTCCCCAGTTAATTCGCTGCCTTCCAAGCTGAATTTCAAGATGCTCTTTTTTGTATTGCAGATTCAAACGGTCCACAAAAGCATTGAAAACCAGATTTTTCTCCTGAATCAGATTCCAGCTTAAATCCAATATTCCCTGATCTTTCGATAGTGAATGGGCATAATCAGGAATTAAAAGCATCGAATTGCCATAAATCAAGCGATTCCGCATGGCTGCATCTAACTTGAAATCTTTATAAAAGTAATTGATATTTAATCGATTATAAAATTGATTGTCGATAGACCAGGGATTCTGAATACTATCAAAAGAATTAGAATTCGTGTAAGAAAGATATCCTTTTATTTTCCATGTTCCGGCCTGAAGACTGTCTTGTGCTTCCGCACTTGTACTTGTCAGAACAATGAATAACAAAATGATTCTTTTTATCGTCCACATAATTGGTTACTAATCAAAATTAAGAATCTGGTTTAATGGATAATACCTTGGTCTTCAATGATTCGGCCATCTTCCAGCCGGATAATTCTTCTAGCTTTATCCATCACTCTTTTATCATGCGTGGAAAAAATAAAGGTGATATTTTCCTTCAAATTCAACTCTTCCATGATGTTAAGCAAAGTTTCGGTAGAGGTAGAATCAAGATTAGCCGTTGGTTCGTCTGCCAATATAAATTTAGGTTTGGAGGCCAAGGCTCTGGCCACCGCAACACGCTGCTGCTGTCCTCCAGATAATCGGGAAGGGCGCACATCTTTTTTATCTTTTAAACCCACCGCTTCGAGCAATTCCATGGTTCGTTCGTACCTTTCACTTTTAGATTTATTTTGCAATTGCATGATGAATTCGACATTCTCAAAAGCAGTCAAAACGGGGATAAGATTGTAAGCCTGAAAAACAAAACCAATGTTCCACAATCGTAATTGTGTCAAGCGGGAAGCCGAATAAGCCGTAATATCTTCTCCTTGTATTTGGATAGAGCCGCTGCTTGGCTTATCCAATCCTCCCACCATATTTAAAAGGGTGGTTTTTCCACACCCGGAAGGACCCACGATTGCAGTGAACTCGCCTTCATTAATTTCAAGACTAAGGTTATTCACAGCGTGCACCGGGATAATGGTTTCGTTGTATATCTTATTTAAATTCGAAATTTCTATCACTTTCATAAGGCTTCACTTAATTGGATTTATTCGGTTCGTAATGCTTCAGATGGATTTAAACGGATGGCTCTCCAGGCCGGATATAAGGCAGATAAAATGCCGGTTATAATCACCATGAAGGTAACCTGTACATAACTCAGCCAATCGATGGTTGGATAAATAAAGGAGGAGTAACCGATGGCATTGAATCCTTCTTTTGCAAAATCTAAATTGATTCCTGCATTCGAATAATAAGAGATAATAAAATGACTTATAATGATGCCTGCCAACCCACCGGTCAGAGAAAGCAAAATTGTTTCCAGCATCACCATCATGTAAATTTTAAGACGTGTCATGCCGATGGATAAAAGCATGCCTATTTCGTGGGTTCTTTCTAAAATTACCATCAGCATGGTATTAATGATACCAAAGCCCAGTGCTAATAAGATGATACCTACGAAGATATAGAGCATTAAATCGATATAAAGCGTGGTTATCTCCAAATCAGGAGCACTCTCTTTCCAGGTTTGAATCGATAAATGTTCGCCGGATAATTCGGATGAAAGCGCTTGTTCTCCAAATTGCTTTTGTATGAAGTAGGTCAAGCTATCCACTTCCATGATGTTTTTAGTCAATACGGCTATTTCGTGAGCTTCACTCATTTGAAACTCGAGTAATTCGGCCATGTTCTGATATGGAATAAAAGCGTTCATCTCATCAAAAAGAGAATTTTCAGTTTTGTAAAGACCAATCACTTTAAAAACATCCTGGGCACTATTTCCTGATTTTGAAATAGCATCAACCTGTACTTTTGAATTGATTTTAACTTTTAACTTTTCGGCCAGTACAGAACTAAGAAGTATGGGCGTGTATCTCATGTCTTTATCGAAATAGGAGCTGCTTGAATCAACCAGGCTTCCCGCAATTCGGGTGACAAGCCTTTCCTCTTCGGGGATAATTCCATTTAAAATGATCCCCCGGGGTCCTCTTCCACTATTGATCATTGCTTCAACTTTTAGTCTTTTACATGCTCCAACAACTTCATCTTGTTGTTGAAGGAAGGATAAAATAGTATCAGCATTTGAAAGGGTATAAATCGATTCATTATTGCTTAGGTAGGCTGAATTATGCAGTAACATCGATGAAACCTCATTATGAATGGCGCTATCGACTCGCTGGAGCAACGCACCTCTCATCACTCCCACTGCAAAAATCCCAGCTACCAAACCGATAGTCACCGCAAAAAGTACGACTGAACTTCTTAACTTATTCCTCCAAATGTTTTTCCAGGCAATCTTAAGTATCATAATTCAGGTATTAGGCTCGTAAGGCATGAATAACTTTTAAAGTACTGATTTTATAGGCAGGATACACCAAAGTGAGTCCCATAAGCATCAATACAATTAAAAATTGATTGATGAAAATCATGGGCTCGAGCGAAAATCCAAGAAGGGGCTCCATTCCATATTGTTCGGTGGCAGCGGCTAATTCACCCGTAATTCGGATAGGATGATTATAATAATAAAAGATGAAGGGCAAAGAGCTTACTAAACCGCTGATGGTTCCAAGTAAACCAATAAACAGGTTCTCAGTTAAAGTGATAAAAAGCAATGTTTTTCGGCTCATCCCTACGGCTACCATCACACCAAATTCTTTCATCCTTTCGGTTGTCATCATAATGATTGTACCCAGAATTCCAAAAAAAATGACCATATAAAGAATCATTAACATCAGTAGCCCGCTGGCATTGTCGCTGTCGATTTGCTGTTTGAGCACCGCATTTAAATCCGTCCATTTTAAAACTTCCAACGATGTGTTTTGCAATGCTGAACGAAGTCCTTCGGCAATGCCATCTACAGCATGCTGGCCTCCCTCAATATCCAGCGACAAAGAACTCACCATTCCGGGTGCTGAATAATAGTTTTGAGCTATATCCAAAGGCATCACTACCAGGCGGTTATCTAGTTCGGGTATGGCAAGTTTAATTATTCCCCGAATCGGAAACTGATCTGCTGCGGTAACTCCCTGGTAACCCTGACTAAGAAAAACCAGGCTGTCACCAATCTTAACACCCAGATATTCAGCCAATCGGGACGATACGACGATGCCATTCTCCCCATTTTCTACATAGCTTCCATCAATTAAACGTTTCGACATTCGGGTCATCTGGTCATCTTTATCAGGATTAATTCCCTGAATAAAAACCCCTTTTGTTTTCAAACCGAAACTCGACAATGCGAAGGATTCTAATCGAGGATTAACAGCAATAACTCCATTTTGCGCATTAATTTTTGCTTCTAAATCGGCATTAAATTCCATCAGGTCGTCCATCGATTTATCAACCCAATAAGTACTATCCTGTATTTGGATGAAGCCGGAGTACATTTTAACTGAATTTTCAATCATGATATCGTAGCTGCCGAATTGCATCGATCGCATAAAAAGAGCAAAAACAATAGCGAAATACAAGGACCCGGCGGCAATGAGAGTTCTTCGTTTGTTTCTCCAGATATTACGCCAGGCTAATTTTAAAAAATTCATAATTCCGGCTTATTTAAGGGCTTTCATGTTCGATTGAGAAAAAAAGGAAGTTTCGATTTTTATCTCAAAATCCAAGGTCAAAATTTCTATGATGGTTTTATTGTCTTTTTTTTCTTCAGCAATGATTTCGAATCTGCAAGGCAAACGATGATTTCCGAAGGATTTGATATCGGATGCTAACTCGGTACGGATAAGCACATCTTCTTCATCAAAAGATTGTGTTTTAAGAATAAAATAATCCACTTTAGAAACCCAGCTTAACTTTTTCCCTCCAATTATTTTCGCATCCGGAAGTGGCATAGACTCAATAATGTAACAATCATATCCGCTTACTTGTTCCTCGCCCATAATGCGGTGACTATACTTTTCGACCAAAGCATTGGCGTTTATAACATCATCATTTGTATAATCACTGCCCATCCAACCTTGCGACATCATGGAAGGTGGAAGCTTCATCATTCTGGATATTCCCGGAATCCAATTCCACATTTCATTTTGTCGCTTCAAAAATACTTGTCCTGATTCTTTAGCCGGTGCTGTAATTAAAACCATACTATAATCATTCCCAAGTGACCAGTTTTTCATTTCAAGAGTTCGCGTGTACTTGGGCCTGACTATTTGCATTTTCATTTCTCCATAGGAAGAGTCCCCAAAGCGATTTTGAGATGCTTTTTGAATAATTTGATATGCATTCAGGCTTTGTGCAAGGCTAAGTATGGGTGAAATTTGTAGAAATAATAAACTAATAAGCAGATAAATAAAGACCCGTTTCATACAATCGAAAGTTTGAAAATTTTCAAGGTGAAAAAGTACGAATAATTTGAGCTATTGCCTCATTTTCTAAAAAAAAGATGATAAAAGTTCATTTCTCACTGCTGATTAAGATATGCTGATATTTTCCATCTTACAATCAAACCTGCATGAACGAGCGCACTTATGAATATGAAATCTTCTTACATTTGTACACCTATGAAAAGTACCGGTTATGTAGCACAGCTTGACGGGCTTCGGTTCGTTGCCATTCTGATGGTTATGATTGCCCATTGAATGCAGTGAAGATACACCAATCCTCTTGTTCTGAGTTTCCCGTTTAGTCATGGAGTACTCCTGTTTTTTGTTTTGAGCGGGTTTTTAATTACCCGTATCCTGCTCGAAAACAGAGATAAGTATGAGCCTGCATCGAGGAGTAAATTCCTGTTGCTCAAAAACTTCTATGCTCGCAGGGTCTTAAGGATTTTTCCGATTTATTATGGAACTATCTTCTTTCTGTTGCTAATCAACTATTAAAACACCGCCGAAATATTCCCGTGGCTGGTAACTTATAGCTCCAACATTCTGGAATCCATCACGAATGAGTATGTGGGCGATTTCAATCATTTTTGGTCCTTAGCCGTTGAGGAGCAGTTTTATTTATTTTGGCCGCTTTTAATCATCTTCATAAAGCCCAAATACACCAAATATGTAATTCTGGGGGCCATTTTAACCGCATTTATCACGCGCATTTATCTGTCCCTGTATGTAGGGAACTGGATGGCCAATTCCTATTTCACCTTAAGTTGCATGTATTCGCTTGGCTTAGGCGCCTTACTGGCATATCTCAACATTTATCATCTACCTGTTTTTGAACGACTTGCGCGCCGCAGTATTTTATATGGAGTACTTGTGATTTATCTTGTGCTGCTCTTTCTTCAAATGAAATTTAAAATAAGTTGGTATAAGGAGATTTTTGAAGATTTCTCCTTCTCGGTCCTGTCCGGAATTATTATCGTAATTGCATCCACCAATGGATTTAAAGGACTTATCAAATACTTCCTGGAAACTCATCGAGTCACCCATTAACAACTACAAGAAGCACTTTCCTTACTTTAAATAATGGATTAGGCTAATTGATTTAGGAATCACAATTGAGCCATTCATTCGAAATTGACACACCCAGGGAGCGATAAAATTCGATAGCCGGAGTATTCCAATCAAGTACCTGCCAGCGAATTCGCTTACAATTTTCTCGCCTGGCTATGGCATTGATTTCGTTTAACAAAGCTTTCCCAATTCCGTGTTTACGGTATGATTCCGTGATATACAAATCATCCAGATACAAAGATTTGCCAACCCAAGTATAGTAAGCGAAGAAATACAAGGCAAAACCAATAAGCTCACCATCCTCCTTTTCAACGACCAAAGCCTTGAAATAAGCTTGTTCCTCTCGCATTTTTTGGGGCGAATTACTTACTTGGCCGGCAGCTTGCTCAAAGCGGGCCAACTCACAGATTAGCTCAAAAATCCGGTCAAAATCTTCCTCCCGGGCGGGACGTATCGTGTAGTTCATGGTATCAGCCGCATTACATTTATCTTACAAATCAACACAGCGCAAATCAATAAAACAAATTTTTGCACAAGTATAACTTGCCTGCACTTTCTCAGGAGAAGGCTGTATCGTTTTCCTCCTTTTTGGGCGTTCCCCTGCGGGTCGGGCTTTCCGTTGCAAGTCCTCGCGAGCGCATCCGTGTAATCCGTTTAAATCCCTAAAATCCTCTTCCCTCGCTCCTATTTCCTACTCGTTGGAGTGGCTCGCTGCGGGCTTTCCACTGCAATCCCTAACGCGAAATAAAGGTTAATGGTGAATGATTAATGGTAAATGATTAATGGTGAATGATTAATGAATAATGGGCTCGGCGAAATTCCTTCCTCCTTCCTCCTTCCTCCATTTTCAATACTCAATACTCACACTCAATACTGTTTTCCTTCCTCCTTTCTCCATTTTCAATACTCACACTCAATACTGTTTTCCTTCCTCCTTTCTCCATTTTCAATACTCACACTCAATACTGTTTTCCTTCCTCCTTCCTCTAGGCCGCAGGCGGTTCCTCCAGGTGAAGCCCATCGAAGCAGAAACCATCATCCATATCAAATCCCTGACGGGATTATGAGAAAAACCAACCGATCATGACAGTGAACAGGATTAAAATGAAAACCATTAGATTATGAAGAGGAAATGTGAAATTTGTGCCGTTAGGCACATCATATTGGTAGAAAGGAACAGAACGGTTTTTATTTCGTCCCGTACGGGACGGGATATGCACCGCTCGGCGAAGTTTAGCGAAGCCTAACTTCGTCGGGTGAGATAGCGGTCTCTGACCGCAATTAATAGCTGATTTGTCCCGAATCGCTCCGCTCTCGGGATTTCGCTACGCTCAATTGTTATTGATTTGCTGTCACCAAACATAAAACAGTAAGACAAGCACTATAATGACTAATTATTATAAGTTTTGGTCATTACGATATTAAATACTACTTTTAAAACAAAAAATGTTTACTAGAACCATTGAGAATACAATCAAAGAAAAATTCAATAGTGGCAAAGCCATAATCGTAGTAGGCGCAAGACAAGTAGGCAAAACTACGCTATTAAATAAGATTCTGAGAGGCAAAGAGTTTTTATTTCTTGATGCAGATGACCCATCAACCAGAAGCCTCCTCAAACATCCAACCACCGAACAAATAAGGACCTTTCTTGGAAATTACAAATTTGTATTCCTTGACGAAGCTCAACGAATTCCAGGAATTGGGCTAACCTTAAAAATAATCACTGACCAATTTAAAGATGTACAACTATTTGTTAGTGGCTCTTCTTCTTTTGATTTAGGAAATGTTCTTAATGAACCCTTAACTGGCAGAAAATGGGAATACGAATTATTTCCTCTATCGTGGGAGGAATACGAAGATAAAATTGGATTTCTTAAAGCAGAACAGCAGCTCGAAAACAGATTATTGTATGGCTTTTATCCAGAAGTAATTAATAGTCAAGGTCAAGAACGAGAAACACTAAAAAATCTGGCTACCAGCTATTTATATAGAGATATTCTTGCCTTTTCAGTCATTCGAAAACCCGAAGTTCTTGACCAGCTTTTGCAAGCTTTAGCTTTACAGATGGGCAATGAGGTTAATTACAATGAATTATCTCAACTCATTGGAGTTAATAAAATTACTATCCAAAATTACATCGATATTTTAGAAAAGGGTTACATCGTTTTTCGCCTCAATAGCTTTAATCGCAACTTAAGAAATGAAATTAAGCAAAATCGTAAAATTTACTTTTACGATAATGGTATAAGAAATATGATTATTGGTGATTTTAAACCTCTAGGCTTAAGACTGGACAAAGGAGCCTTGTGGGAAAATTTTCTAGTTTCGGAAAGACTAAAACAAAATAGTTACAAAAATACCTATGCAAGAATCTATTTCTGGAGAACGCAGCAACAGCAGGAAATTAATTTTGTGGAAGAAAAAAAAGGAGAAATTACTGCATTTGAGTTTAAATGGAAAGATAAAAAAACAAAATTCCCTCAAAAATTTTTAGATGCTTATCAAGCAAATGGAATTGTAATTAACCGAAATAACTTTAGGGATTTTGTGAAGGTAAAAGACTAATTCCAGCTGATTCGACTGAAGATGGAGGGAAGAATTTCGCCATTATTCTGCGTTAGGGATTGCAGTGGAAAGCCCGCAGCGAGCCACTCCAACGAAAAGGAAGAAGGAGCGAGGGAAGAGGATTTCACGGATTTGAACGGCTTACACGGATGCGCTCGCGAGGACTTGGAACGGAAAGCCCGACCCAAAGGGGAACGCCATAAAAAAAGTTGATTCGTTGATTCGTTTATTTGTTGATTCGTCCCGAATCGCTGCGCTCAATTGATTTGTTTATTTGTTGAAGGAGGAAGGAATAAACAAAAACCTTGAATGTATTGAGAATTGCATGCCTCAGGGACTCGGGTGCAAGGGAAATGGCGGAAGATGGACCGTTAGCTTGTGAACGTTAATTAAAAAAAGTAAATTTGAGGTACAACCTTTTCGACTATCAACTGACTACTTTATAAATAATCTGAAATTGAACCCTGGTCTGGATAATACGATAAAAGCCTGTATGCGAAATGACAGAGCTGCTCAGAAAGTAATCTATGATTGCTTTGAAGGCCGGATGCGTGCGGTTTGTATTCGTTATTGCCGATCAAGAGAAGATGCAGAAGACATGCTTCAAACAGGATTTTTGCATGTTTTCGAGAAAATACAACAATTTCAGTTTAAAGGTTCTTTTGAAGGGTGGATGCGAAAAGTCTTTATCGGTACATCTATTAATTATTTACGAAGCAAGGAATATAAAGCATTTTCAAAATTAAGTCCTCTTGATTCGGTGAGAATAAGTCAGATTGATGATTATTTAGAAGATAGTAACAGTTATAATATCAATGAGTTAGACGAAATAAATGACGAATTTGATATGAATGATTTAATTGAGATGCTAAATAGGCTGCCGGTTGGCTGTGGAACAGTATTCAATCTTTATGTGATAGATGAGTTATCCCATAAAGAAATTGCCAGCCTTCTAAACATCTCAGAAGGGACAAGTAAGTCACAATTGTTTAATGCACGAAAAATTTTACGAAAAGAAATAATTCAACGAATCCATGAAAAAAAAACGAATAACCCGGAAGTACAACAAGGGCTGCTACGAATTGTAATTTAAGTCTTTAAGAATGACCTATCCTGAAAATTAATGTAGCCTGGGAACATAATACTAACCTGGATATTCCATCATAAACCAACGATTCTTGTAAAGAAGTGAAATAATAAACAAATGAAAAAACAACATAAAATAGATGAGCTCTTTCATGAGAAGCTAAGGGAGGCTTCCATCCAAGATAAAACAAGCGCTTCGAGCTGGGATAACATCAGTTCCGGGCTGGACAAACAAGCAGCCAAAGGATTCCTTTCGGGTGGAACAAGTCTGGTGACAGTGATTTCTTCCAGCATTACTATCCTTCTGATTGCCACTTCATTATTGTATTTCACAACTCGTCACGAGTCCACAAATCATTCCCGAAATTCCACATCATCCAACATAAATACCCCAATCGCAAGTAATTCCACATCATCCAACATAAATACCACAATCGCAAGTAATTCCACATCATCCAACATAAATACCACAATCGCAAACAATTCCACATCAACCAACCAAAATACCCCACTAGCAAGCAATTCCACATCATCCAACATAAATACCACACTAGCAAGCAATTCCACATCATCCAACATAAATGCCCCACTAGCAAGCAATTCCACATCATCCAACATAAATACCCCACTAGCAAGCAATTCCACATCAACTTCCCATTTCAATATATCAACTACTTTACCATCGAATACTTTATTCCAGTCCTCTACTTACATGCAAATGAACCCACATTTTGAATCTTCCCGGGGCATTTTTTCATCAGGACCTGCTATTCATACATTAAATTTTATAACCGAAAATCAGGTAGCAGCATCATTCCCAGAAAAGCAATCCATTACATCAATTATCTCAGAACTTTCACTTGCAAGTCCTTATTTAAATTATTTTGTTCCTGGCAAATCCATTGAACGTTCGAGCAATAGCTTTGAAACACAAGGGTTTAAACACCATCATCGAATGTTATGGGATGTATCGGCCTTTGCAAGTGTGCAAACCAATACCAGCCGGTACTCAACGAAAAATTCGGAGAACATTTCGCTTGCAGAGGCTCGAACCCAATCTATCGAAGAAATGAGCGACCGGACGGCAGGCGTTCGATTGAGTACCCAATACAGGCGGTTCCTGCTGGAAACCGGATTCTCATTTGCTGAACTTAAACAAACTGAAAGCTATAGTTTAAATAGCTTTCAAATCGATAATTACTGGCAAGAAGTATATGGAACACATCCTGTAAGTTATTTCGATACAAGCTGGTATTATCAATATGTTTATGGTGACACGGTTTGGATTCCGGCTGTACAGAATTATATCGTTCAAGTTCCGGATACCAGTTTAATTTCAGTATCAGATACCACTAAAATTCAGCTAGATACAAGTTTTTTAAATACCTATTCCCATTTCGAAGTCCCTTTTCTGGCCGGTTATCTACTCGGCCAGGGGACGTTCGAAGTATTTCTGAAAGCCGGAGTTATTGGAAAATACTTTACTGGAATCAAAGGGTACAGCACATTAGGCCCGTGGGTAAAAGATATTTATGCACTTGATATTGAAAAGATATCCCGGTTTGGAGTAGATTCATATGTTGGGGCCGAGTTTCGCTATCATCCCGGCTACCGTTTCTACATTTTTGGTGATATATATTACCGTCGCTCTCTGCTAAGTCCTGCAGACTCCTATGGTTTCATTCGAACAGAAGAAAAATATGGCCTGAAATTCGGTCTGGGCTACTATTTGTAATTTATTGATTATTATAATCTTACATATTATGAAAAGATTTATCTTATACTTCTTGTGGCTCTTTATGTGGATACATGTAGAGGCCCAAACGATTCAGGTCACAGACAGTATCATACAACCGGGGTGCTATAATGCAGCGGATGGGGCTATCCTGCTGGACATTTCTGGTACGAATCCTCCATTTACTATCCTATGGTCGAATGGTGTAAGCACGAGAAAGATGTATGGATTAGAATCCGGGACTTACTCTGTTACTATTTCAGACCTGGCGGGAAACCAGCTCGTGGAAAATTACGTACTGATTAATCCGATTGCGCCGGTTATCAGTTTTACAATCAGTCCGGTTAGCCTATTGGGGGGTCAGGATGGAGCGATTCAGGCTGTTTTGTTAAGTCCGGATGCCGGGAATAGTTATGCATGGAGCAATGGAAGCACTGTACTCAATCAGAGCAGTTTAAGTGCCGGCCGCTATGCCTTGCAAATCACCGACAGCCTGGGCTGCACTTACGATACGAGTGTATATATAAACTCACCTATCCCGGCGGAATTTCAGGTATATAAAACCAACGACAGCACAATTTACAGCTTTGCCGACACCGTTCAAATCGGCTTAGACGGGATAATTCCTCCGTATGGAAGTCTGATAGGCCTCTTCCTTGATAGTTTAGGAACATCGGTTTGCCGGGGGTTTACGCATTATCAACCCGGCATGAAAGAAATCATTTGTTATGGAGGAGAGGGTCTTGCCAATTTTGAGCATCTGGATGTATTGGTATATAATCCCAATCTCCAAACCAGCATCAGTTGCAGAGCCGGCTGGCAGGGATATTACTATGAGCTCATGTATGCGGTTCCTAATAAAAATCCCATTAAAGTAATTATTGGGTTTGAGGACTATTTTCAGGTTGCCCAATTTAGTACAGGATGGGACACTTTTGGATTATCGCTTCTACCTGATAATGATTCCGTTGCAGCTCATTTTGGAACGATGACAGAGCTGATATTACTAAAAGATGAAACAGGAAAAGCATTTTGGCCTCAGTATAACATCCACACCCTTGAAAAGTTGGAATTACAAAAAGGGTACATTCTAAAATTAAGTGCAGCTACTTCTATTCAAATCCCCGGCTCCTACATCTTCCCTGAAAATATGCCTCTTTTTGTAAGAAAGGGGGAGAATTTGTTTGCAAATTATTCGAATTTCACCATTCCTATTAACGAAATGTCTATTGCATTTCCTAATACTACACCCCTTTCCTTTATTCAAGCCGGAACTGGTCATATCTATTGGCCTATATATATGTTGAATACAATTACCATGTATAGTGGCAAGGCATTCAAAATCTCAATGACATCAGACTATGTTTATTATTTACCCCCTGCAAAATACTAAGCTAATGAAAACGCAAGCAACCCAAGTTTACTTATTCATATTAAATATGATAGTAATAATTGGATTACCGATAAGCCTTTTGGGGCAAATTATCGTCACAGAATCCATTCAGCTACCCACCTGTAATTCAACTTGCAACGGGTCAATCGAACTAACAGTTACAAATGGCAACCCTCCTTATGTCTATAGTTGGTCAAACGGAGAAACTACTTCATCATTAACTAATGTTTGCCCCGGGTCATACCATATCACGATTAGTGATGCAAGTTATAATCCCCCCATTTTTACATGGTCATTTACCAACACAGGTATTAATGCAAACTGTGCTTTTTATCAATCCAGCATTCTCGTTAATAATCAGCCAATTACCAATGGTGATGTATTAGGAGTGTTCTATGAAAATGGAGGAGTCCTTGAATGTGGAGGATATTGGACAATTAACGGAACAGGCTTAACGGCCATTACGATATGGGGTGATGATGTATATACCCTGGTTAAAGATGGATTTACCGCAGGAGATACCATCTTTTATGCGCTGTGGAATCATCTTACAGGAGAAACAATTGAGCTAATTCCAACAGGATACAATGCAATTAGTCCTAATGCCTGGACTTACGAACATAATGGCATGTACGAGTTAATCGGTTTATTAGGGACATCCAGCTTTACATTCAATAGTCCGGTGGATTTAAATTTCGCATTGATTCCTTTAAATGAGATTCAAATCAATTCTTACATTTCTGCTTTCGCACAATTTCAAGTCAGCGCCAATGGTGGAAGTGATGGGTATATTCAAACTTCAGCATGGGGTGGAACTCCTCCCTACGAGTATCTTTGGTCCACGGGTGAAACAAATACTAACATAAGTAACTTGTCCGCCGGGGTTTATACACTAACTGTAACAGATAGCCAGGGATGTCAGGATATTTCGATTTATCCATTATCACAGCCAGCACTTATTCAGGTTAATTCAACTGTGTCGAATTATAACGGATTCAATACAAGTCTTGGAAATAGTGATGGTTTTATTCATCTTTATATTAGTGGGGGAATTGCTCCTTATTCGGTACAATGGTCAAATGGATTAAGTGGAAATCATGTCTATAATTTGGCAGCAGGTTCCTATCAGGTTACCATAACGGATCAGGGCTCCGGATTTAGTATAATGACCTTTAACTTAACTGAAACATTGCCACAACCCTTAGTCTTTTTCTCTTCCTCCACCTCCTCCTATCCAAATGGATATAACATTAGTCAATTCGGAGGTGCTGATGGCTCAATCACAGTCACCCTAACTGATGGATACCCACCTTATCAATACTTATGGTCGAATGGAGGAAGCACTCAGAATATTAGCAATTTACCGGCCGGCCTCTATTCAGTAACCTGTTCCGACTCCCTTGAGACTTCCTACATCAGGCATTTCAAATTAACTGAACCTCCTTACTATCCCATGTATGATTTTTCCTATCAACTTAGTCAGTTTGGCGAATTAAACATCAGCACATTTGGAGGGAACGATGGCGCAATCTCCTTATCCGTATTAGGTGGAAATCAACCCATTAACTATACCTGGTCAACAGGCCTAAATAGCCAATTTCTCCAAAATCTGACGGCTGGAACTTACACTGTCACAATTTCTGATGGAATAACAAGTTTGACAGAAACCTTCACACTTATTGACACTATCCAGTTTCCTTCGATATTGACTACTTATTCGGTTGAAAACAATCCCTGTTTTAATTCTTGTAATGGAGAAATCAATCTCAGTTTATCTGGCGGGACTCCTCCCTATTATTCAATCTGGAATGATGGTGTTACGGATTTAAACAGAACAAATCTCTGTGCGGGCACTTATTCTGTTAGTCTAATTGACAGCCTTTACTCAGTTGCGGGATTTCCCTGGAACTATTACAATTCTATTTTTTGGCAAGAAATAATATATATCCCTGCCAACTCAGTATTAATTAATGGGAACTCACCAATTATTGGAGATAGAATTGGTGTATTTAAATTACTAAATGGAAGTTACATCTGCTCAGGATATACCACCTGGACAGGTGGGGATATTCAAATCATGGCTAATATATATGAAAATAATCTCAATGTGAATGGGTTCGAAAATTATGATACCATTTATTGGAAACTCTGGAAAATTTCAGATGGCTCTGAAATTTGGTTAGATCCTGTTTATCAAAACAACTATAACGGACTATTCTTAATGAATTCCATTTCTGCAATTGCTACTTTAACAGGCACATACAATCCCTCAACCAGTACTCCTTCAATCAATGTACAATATTTAAGTATTGATATCACAGAACCGGATCCTTTACAGAGCTTTGCAGGTATTACTCATGAAGATACACTTCTTACTATTCCTGGAAGCATCTTCACTTATACTTCGGGAGGAACACCTCCTTATGAATTCAACTGGAGCAATGGGGATACAACAGCATCAATTAACCAGTTAAGCGCTGGTACCTATACCCTTACCATTACAGATGCAAACCTCTGCGACACGAGCTATAGTTGGACGGTAAGCACCGTACCGGTTCCGCCACTTACTATGTCTAATGCATCAACTAACATCTCCTGTTTTGGAGCCTGCGACGGAACGATAAGTATTTCTATTATCAGTGGAACTCCTCCCTATTTGTTTAGCTGGTCAGAGGGTTCAACAACTCAAAACCTTTCCGGTTTGTGTCCAGGTACTTATGAGCTTACGGTTAGCGATTTAGCTTATTCTCAAACACATAGTTTTGTGCTTACAGAACCCACAGCTATCCAGATGGATACCATCCTGGGACTGGTGGATCCTCTCATAGGAAATAATGGAAGCATTGATTTGAATATTTCCGGAGGAACGCTACCCTATACTTTTGAATGGTCAACCGGAGGTTTAGGGGAAGATGTGGTTGGCATAGGCGTAGGTACTTACACGGTTACTTTTACAGATGGAAATAACTGTCAGGAAATCTATCAATTTACAATGACCAATGCCTATAATCTTCCGCCGGTTAACATTCAGTCAAGTCTTGTGCAACCCCTATGTTACAATGATTGCGCCGGGTCAATCCAGCTCAGTGTTTCCGGGGGATTACCGCCTTATTCCTATGTTTGGTCAGGTGGAGAAACCGCTGAATCTTTAACGAACCTATGCGCCGGGCTTTATGAGGTAACTGTTTCCACTCCGGATACATCGATTAGTCTGCAATTTGAATTGATTAATCCTCCGGCTTTGGATGTAATACTTACTTCTGTCGATATCGAACCATCCACCGGAGCGCCGGGAAGTATCTCACTCAACATCAATGGAGGAACACTCCCCTATCTCTTTGCTTGGTCATCCGCAGAAACCACCCAAAATCTTAGCATTTCCCAACCCGGCACTTATACGGTTACCGTTAGCGATGCCAATGGTTGCACAATATCAAGCCTTGCAAGCGTTGACATTGTCGGTTTCCCCTGGGGACTAATTCAAAATCAACAACATCACAAAATAGTGATTCCACCCACAGCTTCCATTGTGTTTGATGGCAATACACCTGCCGGCTACGATGCTTTTGGCGTTTTCTACTCAGTAAATGGGTTAGAAACTTGTGGTGGATACTTAATTTACAACAGCAATACCGATACCTTGCTTGCTTATGGGAATAATCCATCAACGAGTGCCATCGACGGATTCCAGCCGAATGAGGATTTTGTCTGGAAGATTTGGGATGCGTCAAGCGATAGCATTTATGAGGTTGCTGCTTATTACAATGCCGCCTATCCGCAAACCGGACAATTTGCTGAGAACGGATTAAGCCGCATTGACTCCATGCAATATAACAGTCTAAGCGGCTATGTATCAAGCTATTCAAAATCTCCCTTGCAGTCCGGGAAACTCCTGCTAATTCGGGCAGAGAATGATAGATATCAAACGATTTTAGTGAAAGATATCGAAGATGGATACTTCCGGATTGCCGGAATTTACCCCGGAGATTATCTGATTTATGCCATTCCAAATCCCAAGGATGAAATTGGTATTCCAACCTATTTTATAAATCATTTAGGATGGGAAACCGCCAACTTGATATCAGTAGCCGGACATACCGGAGGAATCAATCTCACCTTAAAACCAAGTTTACCTTTAGTATCCGGTGCGGGATTAATACAAGGAATTGTTCATAATGACTCCTCGGAACTTTATAACCCGGTACTCTTTGAAACCGATTGGTTTCCGGATGCTAAATTGGCTGGAAATGTGGCCAGAAATGTGCCTGTTCTCCTCTTTAATGATCAACATGAGCCGGCTGTTTTCACCTTAAGTGATGCCAATGGGATGTTCCGTTTCCCGGATCTGGATTATGGAACCTATTATGTGGGTGCCGAGCTGGCCGGTTTAAGCTCCGATTCAGTTGAAGTTGTGCTCGATGCAACCCGACCCACCGCAAACGTCAATTTTACCATTCAGGATGAATCGGTTATTGGGATTCCTGTTCCGGAGCTTATTACTGACTTAGCTGTATATCCAAATCCAGCCAGTCATGAATTATTTATTCAAGCCCAGAGCCCAATCAGTCAAATTCGCCTTAACAGTCTGGACGGAAAGTCAAGTGAATTTGAAATTACTGAGCAACAGGCTGATTTCCTGCGGCTTGACATATCGATGCTGCCGGCCGGAATATATGTACTTGAACTCAGCACCCCATCGGGAACACAATACTGTAAGGTTCTAAAAATGGAATAGAAGGGAATACTCATTACTCACACTCATTAATGATATTTGGGCGTTCCCCTTCGGGTCGGGCTTTCCGTTACAAGTCCTCGCAGCCGCCCCTTCGTCTCCATTTGCCTTTTTCTTTTTCAATACTCAATACTCAATACTCACACTCAAGACTGACTTTGGGGCGGCTCGCTCCGGGCTTTCCACTGCAATCCCTAACGCGAAATAATGGTTAATGGTGAATGCTTAATGGTTAATGGTCGTTTCTCTTACTTCTACTTTTTTCTGTGGGACACCTGTGACTCAGGAGACAGCCTCCTCTGGGTCGCAGATGTCCTCCGCTAATTATTTTAAATATAATATGATTTACAGACCATGAATCTACCTTCATTGAATTTTAATCAGGAAAATATAGTAATTTTGATTTATGATAAAACTGATAAGTGAAAATATTGCCGCAATTGAGAAGATATGCAGAGATCACCATGTGAAATCACTATTTCTATTTGGATCAGCTATCACTGATAATTTTGAGTATAACTCTAGTGATCTGGATTTTTTGGTAGAGTTTAATGGTGATGTTGATCTCTTTAATTACGCTGATAATTTCTTTTCATTACTTGATTCTTTCAAACTTCTATTTAACAGGGATATCGATCTATTGACTGCAAGATCTTTAAAAAATGAGATTATTATTGCAGAGATCAATAAATCAAAAGTTCAGTTATATGCTGCCTAATAAATTACTTAAGTACCTTCTGGATATTGAATCTGTCATTTCAGAGATTAATCAAGTAAAAGAAATGTATCCTACATTTCATAAGTTTGATAATGATTTTCTAGCTCTGCGAACTATCGAAAGACATTTAGAGATTATTGGTGAAGCAGTAAATAATATTCGAAAAATTGACGATCAGGTTAAAATTACAAGTGTAAAGCAGATTGTCAACCTCAGAAATCTAATTATTCATTCCTACGACTCAGTTGATTCTGCAATTTTATGGTCTATCATTCAAAAAGACATCCCGTTACTACAAAAAGAGCTTAAGGAATTAAAAAACGAATAACAAAAATCAGCCTCTGCTCGGCGAAATTCGAAAGGCTTTCAATATCAGCTACTTTAAGGCCACCGCTCAGCGAAGTTTAGCGAAGAGTAACTTCGTCGGGTGAAGCTTCGCCCTGAACCCCAGTGACTTTTTGCTTGTTTTTCGGCTCATCAATCGATGCCGTTCCTGCTTCGTGAAAAAGGAAAATGCTTTACAATTGGCTTAACCTCGTAGAGGTGAAATGATTATAGCAAACGGATGCCTATTTTATTCCAGCTCGATGGTAAGCGTCTCCGCGATACCATCTTGATGGGATTTTGATTAGAAGCTATCTTGGCCGTCGGACTGAAATAAAAAAAAGTTACGATGGCACCACAAGCAAAAGAATTATATGCAAAGACCCTTAGCGGTTATAAACAG
>JAIPAR010000031.1 GCA_021739985.1 Bacteroidales bacterium
TCTTTATTAAACTGATGGGAAAGACCTTCAAGCGTTTTGCGATAACCCAGGCGGTCGGTAAATTGGAAGTCATAACGACTGTTTCCAGTATCGTCACGATATTTGATGATTTTCCCATTGGTAATTTTGCGGGGGATTGGAAGAATTTCTTCATCAGCCATTCCGGTGAAAATTTCGTAAGGTCTTCCTTCTTTTAAACCCACAAAGGCAATCCATGATTCTTTGTTGTTTTGAAAACGAAGAATCTCAGCTTCCAGTTCTTTCGGACGTTTAAAGAAAGTGGGGTCGTTTTGAGATAGCGGTCCTTGTTCGGTTTGTTTTTTCTCGCCACTAACTAAAACTCCGGTACGGCTTCCTTCACGATAAACAGTTATCCCTTTGCAACCCGATTCCCAGCCGGTCATATACACATTGGCCACGAGTTCTTCGGTAGCAGATTCGGGTAAATTTACAGTTACAGAGATGCTATGATCCACCCATTTTTGGATTTCGCCCTGCATTTTGACTTTTTGCAGCCAGTCCACATCATTCGATGATGCTTTATGATAAGGAGAAGATTCAATTAAGGATTTCAGCTGCTCATCTGTCATCGTAGATGCAGCTTTAGAGTCGTAGCCGTTTGCTTCCATCCAGGTCAGGAACTTGTGATGAAATACATTGTATTCTTCCCAGCTATCTCCAACTTCATCGGTAAAACTCACCGTAACATCTTTATCGTTGGGATTCACTTTCCGTCGCCGGCGATAGAAAGGCATAAACACAGGTTCAATTCCTGAAGAAGTTTGAGTCATCAAGCTGGTTGTTCCTGTGGGAGCAATGGTCAGGAGTGCAATATTCCGGCGTCCGTGTTCCATCATTTCCTCTTTCAGTAAAGGATCTGCTTCGAATAAACGGTTCATGAATGGATTGGTAAGTTCCCGCTTGAAGTCATAGATGGGAAATGGACCACGTTCTTTGGCCATATAAACGCTGGAGCGATACGCTTCGATAGCCAGAGTTTTTTGAACTTCAGCGGCGAAATCAATGGCGTCGTCACTTCCATAACGTAAACCCATACCGGCCAGCATGTCACCTTCGGCGGTAATACCAATACCGGTACGACGGCCTTCGAGCGCTTTTACTTTAATATTTTCCCACAATCTTCTTTCAACCCGTTTGATTTCAAAATCTTCCGGGTCAGCGTTTATTTTATTAAGGATAGAATCGATTTTTTCAAGTTCAAGGTCGATGATGTCATCCATCATGCGCTGGGCAACATGCACATGCTTTTTGAATAAGTCGAAATTGAAGCGAGCGTTTGGTGTGAAAGGGTTCTCAACATATCCGAAGAGATTGATAGCAAGCAGCCGGCAGCTATCGTATGGGCATAAAGGGATCTCACCACATGGGTTGGTGGATACGGTTTTATATCCTAAATCGGCATAAGCATCCGGAACAGATTCGCGTATAATTGTGTCCCAAAACAAGATTCCAGGTTCAGCGGATTTCCATGCATTATAGATGATTTTTTCCCATAACTCTCGGGCGTTGGTTTCCTTGGTATAGACCGGATTTGGAGAATCAACCGGATATTGTTGGATATATGGAGTTCCGTTTTTTACGGCTTGCATGAATTCATCATCAATTTTAACCGATACATTGGCGCCGGTAACTTTACCGCTTTCCATTTTTGCATCGATAAATGATTCTGAATCAGGATGTTTGATGGATATGCTAAGCATTAATGCACCTCGGCGGCCATCTTGAGCTACTTCACGGGTTGAATTGCTGTAACGTTCCATAAAAGGTACAACGCCGGTTGAAGTTAAAGCAGAGTTTAATACCGGGCTACCTTTGGGACGAATATGTGACAAGTCATGCCCCACACCACCCCGGCGCTTCATTAGTTGAACCTGCTCCTGGTCGATTTTCATGATTCCACCATAGGAATCAGCCGGCCGTTCATGTCCAATCACAAAGCAATTCGATAGTGAAACGATTTGGAAGGTATTACCGATTCCACTCATCGGGCCACCTTGCGGAACGATATACTTAAATTCCTTCAAAGCCTGATAAATTTCCTCAACAGGCAAGGGATTGGAATAATTCTTTTCCATCCGGTGAATTTCGGCTGCCAGCCGGCGGTGCATCTGATCGGGATTTAACTCGTACAAATGACCATTGGAGTCTTTCAGCGCATATTTATTGACCCATACGCGGGCTGCAAGCTCATCGCCTTTAAAATACTCCAACGAACTTTTATAAGCTTCATCATTCGTGTATGTAGCTCTTTTTCCTTCCACCAGATTTTCTTTAATAACAATTTCCATAAAAAGACGATGCAATTACAGTAAGGTTTTAACTTAAAAACTCTTTAATATTTGTTGATTTCGTAAATGCGAAGATAAAACGCAATCCATAGAAATTCCAATTTACTTATCAACATCATAAATATAAACCGCTGAATTCCATTTTTTTATATTGTTAATTAATAGATATCCACAGGTTTATTAACCGAAAAAGTTATACTATGCAGATTAATTCTAAATAAAATTTGCTTACCTGAAATTGTGGAAAACCTTTTTAATAAGTCTGTTACTAGAGTATGACAACGGATACATCGATTCAATATATTTGAGTATGATAACACTTGAATCGTTGAATCACCGTGAAAAATGGATAAATCATAAGCCAAAACGCAGCTTAATGATTTTTCTGCTGGCTTTAATATTTACAATTTCTTTGGGGGCCGTTTCCATAGACTTATCCGGGCAAGGGAATAAAACGGGAGGGAAGTCGGTTAAAACGTATGCGATTTTTGGGGATCAGTATGAAAAAGTAACAATCATAGATTCGAAATTACAAGGAGCCGTGTATTATCTCGTTTCAGGTCATGGCGGACCCGATCCGGGAGCGGTTGTCAACTATGAAGGCCATATTTTATGTGAGGATGAATATGCCTATGATGTGACCTTACGTCTGGCACGGGAATTAATTTCGCATGGCGCATTGGTTTATTTGATTACCAGAGATAAGAATGATGGCATTCGGGATGCTCAGTTTCTGAAGAAGGATTATGATGAGGTATGTTATCCCAAAGAGAAAATTCCCATCAATCAAAATAAACGACTCATTCAACGGAAAGATGCAGTTAATCGGCTGGCGCATAAGCATAAAGGACAGTTTCAACGCTTAGTGGTTATTCATCTGGATAGTCGTCCCATCAAGGAAAAAGTAGATATCTTTTTTTACCACGATAGCCGTAGTAAGCGGAGTGCCAATTTTGCCAATACGCTTAAAGAGACACTCGAAAAAAAATACGCTATCCACCAGCCGGGTCGTGGTTATAAAGGTTCTGTCTCGACACGGAATCTGTTTATGGTTCGTGCAACTGTCCCTGTAAGTACATTTATAGAGTTAGGGAATATTTCGAATACCAATGATCAAAAGCGATTCATCCAATCCTCCAACCGGCAGGTTCTGGCCGAATGGTTGTGTGATGGAATGATTAAAGACTTTCAGGGAAGATAAAGGTTTCAACTATCTCTGATGGAACAGGAAGTTGAAAACAAATTATCCAGATAATCCGTGAAAAAGGAAGAAATTCCCGCTAGTTTTTTTCAATTACATTATTTTTTATTTCTATCCAACGAATTTAAAATTTATATTTGCAGCCGATTCAACGGGGCATTAGCTCATCTGGCTAGAGCGTTAGACTGGCAGTCTAAAGGTGATCGGTTCGAGTCCGATATGCTCCACATACTTCTGAGAGCGTCCCGACGAAGTCGGGAAGGTGACTAGTTCGAGTCTAGTATGCTCTACAAAATAGAAAAGCCTCATTATTCCAGCGAAGGAATAAGAAAAGTCTTACGGTTCTAACAAACTGTAAGGCTTTTTTTTAAATCATGAAATTACTAATTATTCTGCGTTTGGATAGATGATCTCCGTCAAAGTAAAAGTTTCCCCATCCGTGTAGAAATATTTAAACAAACCATCATTAGGTGAGTAAAACACTTTACGAACTACCTTAATTGAATCCGGAACAACCGAATCAATTGGAAGCGGACGAACAATATAAACATTGGTATAGGTTGTATCCAAAATGTCAAACTCATCAAATCTTTCATCTGAAAAAATATTTGTCGAATTTAAACCATGCCATATAAATTCACTTGATTGACAACCTTGGATAGCCACACAAACAAATTCTGGTTCTTGGTCAGCGATTAAAGGAAAGTGATTATCTCCCAAAAATGTAGAAGATTTTAAGCCGGGATTTGTATAAAAATACCCAATTAATTCTTGAGTTTCATAATATAAATAAGTAGGAGCAAGAAAATCCTCGTGTACATATTGGAAGATTATTTAATGAAACTCTGCTAAAGGTAAGCAATTTATTCCTCATTGTTCCTTACTTTTAGCTCATTCTTTAAGGACAAATTTCAAGTGTATGCATGATCCGGAAAGCTTCGATAAGAAGCGATTGCTCGATGATTTTTTTGCTGATTTTGGGCAGCACGACCGCCTCGATAAGCCCGTTCATCTTCCAAAATCGGAAAACCTGGCAGATTTATGTCCCGATGATTTTGATGAACCGGAAAGCTCTGAAGAATCTATCCACAAAATCGATACCTTAAGCAAACTGATTAAATCCATTGAAGATAACTCGCAGGTGAACTATCAGGAGCATTTTGTTAAGCCGCTGCCTGCTCTAAAAACCGACTACAAACATAGCCTGAACCCTGCTCAGTATTACGCAGTTACAACGATTGACAAGCCCTTGCTGGTTATAGCCGGGGCCGGCAGCGGGAAAACCCGTACCGTTGTCTATCGGGTATCGTACCTGATCGAACGCAATGTTGACCCTTCAACGATTCTGCTCCTCACCTTTACACGAAAAGCCGCTCAGGAAATGATTACCCGAACCTCCGAGCTGCTTGGCAATCAATCTGCCTCCCAGGTTTTTGCCGGAACTTTTCATTCCTTCGCCAATTACTGTCTTCGTAAATATGCAAACATCATTGGTATTCCGTCACGATACTCTATCGTCGATACCATTGATGCTGAGGATATTATCAGCCTAATTCGGGATCAACTGATTCAAAAGAAAGATAAGCTATTCCCTAAAAAAGGCCGCATTTATGAAATCATCTCCAAATCGAAAAACTGTCGGATAAGCATTACGGATATCCTGCAAAGGGAATTCACCGGACTGATGCCTTTTCTGGATGATCTTCAAATGATTGAAAAAGCCTATGAGCAATACAAACAAAGTCATTATCTCTACGATTACGATGATTTACTGCTTGTTCTGGCAAATGCGCTAAGTACCAATGCGCTGTTTCGCAGCCGGCTGCAACAAGAATATCAGTATGTAATGGTCGATGAGTTTCAGGATACAAACCTCTACCAGCGACTTATCGTAACAAGCATTGCCGAAAAGCACCGCCGAATTATGGTGGTTGGCGATGATTCTCAATCCATTTACGCCTTCCGGGGAGCTAATTTTGAAAACATATTGGAGTTTCCCTTGTATTTCAAAGATGCTGAGATTGTTAAGATAGAACAGAACTACCGAAGCAATCAGGGAATTCTCGATTTCTCAAATTCCATCATTTCCAATGCGAAGCTTGCTTATCGTAAAACGCTGTTTACTAATCAAAAACTGATAAAAATGCCCTCTTTCCGGAAGTTTTACAACCAGGAAGATGAAGCGGCTTATATAGTAGATAAGATATTGGAATACAGGGAGCAGGGTGTACCACTCAAGCATCTGGCTGTCTTGGTGAGGGCCAGTTTCCACAGTACTTATGTACAAACCGAACTGTTAAAAAGGTCCATTCCTTATGTGGTTGTTGGTGGAATAAAATTCACAGAGCGCAGGCATATCCGCGATATGATTGCTTTTATGCGTATCATTTTAAATCCTTATGACGCAGCCGCCTGGCATCGCATACTGAAACTTTTACCCGGAATCGGGAATGTGGCTTCCGGTCAAATTATCCTGGAAGTCAGGAAGCTGAACGAAATTTCTTTTGATGCTTTTGCCTCGAAAAAATACTATCCGGTGTTGAAAGATTTGCAGGATTTATTCTTACGGGCTGCCAATCCGGATGTGTCGGTAGTTGGAAAAATAGAGCTGATTCGCGCATTTTATGCACCCATTCTTCAACAATTGGAGGATGAGTTTGAAAAACGAAACCTCGATATTGATGTTTTACATTCCCTGGCGACCAATTATGAGCGCATCGACCAGTTTTTATCGGATTTTGCCCTCGACCCGCCTTCCAACCAGCTTCAGGATTCAGCATCTCCACTGATTACCGAGGATGAAGAAGACCCGGTTGTAATTTCTACGATTCATTCGGCCAAAGGATTGGAATGGCACGCTGTTTTTGTTCCGCATTTAATTGATGGACTTTTTCCGTCTTCCAGAGCCCTAAAATCGATTGAAGAAATGGAAGAAGAACGAAGATTGTTTTATGTGGCATGCACCCGGGCTAAGGAATATTTGCATCTCTCCATGCCGGCGGCCTTTGTAAGTTGGGAAAAAGTCTTTACGAAACCTTCCCGTTTCTTAGTGGAAATCAATAAACAGTTTTTCACCATTTTAGGTTGATAATCAATCAATTAAAAAACAGGCAATAAGTATTCAGGTATGGTATGTTGTTAAAACCGAAATTCTTCCTATGCTTTTGGAAGATAAAGATTAGCATTGTATTAAGAAAAACAGACCACATAGTTAATTGCTAATTTATTATAAACTAATGTCTTATGATACGAAAATTTACCTTTCTTTTCTTGATTATCATCTTATCAGGTTCGCTGTACGCCCAAAAGGATACTGTTTCTTATTCGATTCTGGAAGATAATCCCTATCAGATTTCACATGTAAATCTGTTTGCAAGTCCCTTGTATATGAAAATGGACCCAACCACTTATCTGGCCTTAGGGGTAGAAGGTGGAGCTTCTATCCGTATCGGTAAAAAAGTGGAAGCATCCCTCTTGTATCAATATTCTTATCTCAATTTGGGAAGTCTTATGTCGGATATTTCTTCGTATGGTTATGATGATTTAGAAGCGATCAAACAGCAAGTGCCCTTAAGTTGGGCTGAAGTAGGTGTTTCCTGGGTTTTTTCAGATAAAGTGAGAAAGCAGCCTCATTATATGAATCTGCATACCCAGCAAACCACTCAACTTATTATCTACAATGTACTGAGTATCACCAGCGATTTGCGCCGGCTTCAAAAAGTGCGCGGAGGTGTTATCCATGCAACGAATATGGAATGGATGTTCCCCCTTTTATCCTCCGATGCTGAACAGCGTTATATCACCACCGATGGGCTGGAAATTGCCTCCGAAGAAGTTGTGTTCCCCGAGATTGATTATCTAAATTTATGGAGCTATGAAGGAAGCTCCTACAAAAACGAGAATCCGTATAGTGACCTAATGGTAAATCCTGCTATTCCGTCCACCTCCAATCTAATTTACATCGGCTACGCTTCCGAAAAGATTATCAATACTTTAATTGATGTAGAAAATCATGGGATTCGCAGTAAACGGGGTAGCTCAGAGTTCTTTGTAGATTTGATTGTTGGAAAAGTAAACTATGCTCCTTTTGAGTTCTATACAGCAAATACATCCGCGGTAAATTATAATGATGAAGTATCCAATGAAACCAAATTATATGAACTGGATGAAGATTTAAGTGGTATTAAGGCAAATAATTTTGGTTTCCGAATGGGATGGATGATTAAATCGCCGGCTTTTAGCAATCTGGTTAAATGGGAAGAAAAAGTAAATTCAGATCAACGCTTGATGTATCCTTATTTTCGTACCAGTTTTGGCATGCTTCCTACCATGCGTTTATCAAACTCCTACTTCTGGGATTTCTCTTTTGGTTTTAGTTTGAATTTATAATCCAACAGGACCATGAATTTACTGCTGATTAGCAATACCTGGTTTTTCGTCATAGTAGCCGTCGTCCTGCTTCATATTATAGGAGGATTTGCTTATCTGATGTACAAGATTTATAAGAAGGATGATGATAAAAAAGAAACCCCGCCAAGTAATTAGCGGGGTCTTTTTTATCATTAATTATTTCATTTATAATCGGGCATCAACCACCTCGCGAGGAAGGATTCCTTTTACATCATAAATAATAGCTCCCGTTTCACGATGTTTCTTCATATCAATCGTTTTGAAAGCGTCATGAGCAACGGCCAGCACAATTGCACTGTATTTCACCTCAGCAGGATACTCCGTCAAAAAATCCACTCCGTATTCATGATGCACCTCTGCCTTATCAGCCCAGGGGTCAAAAATATCAACCTCCATACCGAAATCACGTAATTCATGATAAATATCCAGAGCACGGGTATTGCGGATATCCGGGCAATTTTCCTTAAAAGTGATACCAAGCATCAGCGCTTTTGCACCTTTCACCATAACACCTTTTTTGAGCAATATTTTAACGACTTCCCCGGCAACATAGGCTCCCATGCTATCATTCATCCGGCGACCGGCAAGAATGATTTCCGGGTGATAGCCAACTTCTTCAGCTTTTTGAGCCAAATAGAAAGGGTCAACGCCAATGCAATGTCCTCCCACTAAACCTGGACGGAAAGGAAGAAAATTCCATTTGGTCCCGGCAGCCTCGAGCACTTCCAGCGTATCAATCCCCATTTTGTTGAAGATTTTGCTCAACTCATTAACAAAAGCAATATTGATATCCCGTTGCGAATTTTCGATTACTTTGGCAGCTTCAGCTACTTTAATACTGGGAGCCAGATGTGTTCCGGCCTTGATAATTTCTTTGTAAAGTGCATCCACTTCGACTCCGATTTCCGGCGTGCTACCCGAAGTCACCTTTTTAATGCTGGTTAAAGTGTGTACCTTATCGCCTGGATTAATCCGTTCCGGAGAATAGCCCACATAAAACTGGTCATTCATCTTAAAACCGGAAAATTTCTCGAGCACTGGAACACAATCTTCTTCGGTTGCACCAGGATAAACCGTTGATTCATAAACAACTATATCACCTTTCTTCAACACTTTTCCAACAGATTCTGAAGCCTTAATAAGCGGAGTCAAATCCGGACGTTTATTTTTATCCGTAGGTGTTGGAACCGCAACTATATAAATCTGACAATCAGCAATATCTTCTAATTTAGAAGAAAGATACAGCCCTTTTTGATTCTTTTTTACTTCCTCCGGATTCATCGAAAGAACCTCTTTCAATTCTTCATCTGAAACTTCCAATGTTGGATCATGACCCGCATTTAATTCATCTATACGTGGCTGTTTGATATCGAAACCACAAACCGGCCGGTTTTTAGCAAACTCAACAGCTAAAGGCAATCCAACGTACCCAAGCCCAATTACTGCAATCTTCTTCATTTGAACTACTTTTTTATTTTTTGTCATCCAATTTTTCCTTCCCTGATATAATTGATGCGAAGTCTTTTAGATGAACAAGTCTGATGTCTAATTACAACTAATGTTATTCGTCCTTCAGGGAGATTTGAGTAACAAAAATACTCATCTTTTTATATTTTCAAAGCATTCTAAACCTAATGTAATACGAGAAAAAACTATTTTACACCAACAGAGCGAATGGCGTGAACAATTTCAATACTTCGGCGTGCTTCCTCTAAACCAAACCCTATTCCTGCGAGAATGTGTTTATACGAAGCAGTGTGCAAATCGGTAAAGCCTTCACTAAACTCAATCTCCACACCATCCAGCAAAATGCTGCGATAGGTGCGTTGCCCTTTTTGCCGAACTGCTTCCGGCAAGTGTTTTTCATTTACACTTAGAAACCAGTTTACATCGGCTTGCTGAAGAGCCAAACGGCCTTTCGCATGGTCAGGCTGATTAATTTCAACCTCATTCGCAATTGGGTCTCCAAAAATCCAGGTAAGCATATCAAAAAAATGCACACCGATGTTGGTTGCAATCCCGCCGGACTTTTCGAGAGCTCCTTTCCAGGAAGTAAAATACCAATGTCCCCGGCTGGTAATGTATTTCAAATTGATATCGTACTTGGCAGAGCTGCCGGCTGCAGTAATTTTTTCTTTCAATGCGATAATAGCCGGGTGCAATCTTAATTGTAAAATGGTATAGATATTCTTACCGGTTTCACGCTCGATCTCCTGCAAAGCATCAATATTCCAGGGATTTAAAACGATAGGTTTTTCGCAAATTGCATGTGCATCATTCCGAAGTGCCATCCGAATATGAGCATCATGCAAATAATTCGGCGAGCAAATGGATACATAGTCAATCTTATTCTCGCCTTTCCGACGATTCTTATCTAAAAAACGATCAAAACGCTCCGGCTCAATGAAAAAATCAGCTTCCGGGAAATAGGAATCCATAATTCCCACGCTATCTTTTGGGTCGAGGGCTGCAATTAGTTTATGGCCCGTTTCTTTGATTGCTTTTAAATGCCGGGGAGCGATATAGCCGCCGACCCCGATAAGTCCAAAATTTTCCATGCCCAAAAGTAGCAAAATGAATTTATTTGAAGGCTTTCTCCTTCAATCCATCGCCCTGAAGTGATAACTGGTTAAAATAATCAGGAACAGCCTTGCCTGTCAGTGAGTCAATGTACATTTTCGCCAGGTATTGTCCCAACATAAAACCCTGACCACGCAATCCCACGAACAATCCGTGAGCCGGGTCAATAATCATTCGGGGCTCGACATAATAACCCGACCAAACCGCCTGAAATCCAACGGATGATAAGGAAGGAATCCAATTCACAAAGACTTCTGAAACGATTTCGAGGAATTCCTGAGAATTAATTTTAAGATTTCGACCTGCCTCCATGGCATCAACAGCCGGAGATGCACAGCCAATTACCTGACCGGTTTCTGCCAATTGTTGTCCATAAACAGCTACAAATCCTTTGTAGTTTCTGCGGTCAATCATCATCGGGAGCGGGCGGTTATTGATTCCCATAGCCGGCAGACGACGAGTTATAAATGCCTGATGTTTAACCGGATAAATGCCTGTTTGGATGCCAAGTTTTTTAGCAAACACATCTCCTTCGGGACCTAAGGCATTAATAAAAATGTCCGTTTCAATTTCACAATACCCGTTTCCGTGCTGTTGCACCAATACCTTATATGTATTGCCAATCTTTTCAACATCAATCAGTTTACAGTCTTCCATCACCGAACCGCCGGCATCAATTCCAAGCTGGCGAATTAAATCCACCGTTTTGCCCGGCGAAGCCTGCCAACAATCGTCTGTTACCAGGGCAGCATCATAAATACTATTCAGTTTTGGATTGATAAAAGGACTGATGAACCGATTAAAATCGGTGGCCGGAATCATCTTTGCTTTCGACCATTTCATCGAAAGCTCCAGAGCTTGGCGGGTCGCTTCATCATGGGAGAAAGTTACATATTGAATCGGGGTATAATCGATATTTTTAATTCTTTGTAAATCTTTGAATAGCTGAAGATTATTGATGGCAATGTCGGATAGTTCGGGCATGGAGAAATTAGGACGCCCGCCGGCGATATTCCGCCAGGAAGCTCCTCTTCCATAGTTTACAAGAACCGGATTAAGTCCGGCTTCGGCCAGGTAGCGGAACAAAGCACTTCCTCCGATTCCTCCTCCGGCTACCAAAGCACCCACTTTCTTCCGTTCCATTCCTTTGGAAGATGGGATGATAATTTGCTCGGGAAGATTGGTCGGCATTAGCTCGCCCATGTTCACCTGATTAGATAGAGGACCGCGAGGAGTTGCCTCTCCAACCACCTCAATACCAAGCGGTTTCAGCACTTGTTTTAAACGCTTGATGCATCGTTTTCCCCGGCAGGCACCCATCCCTAAACGAGTCGTATGCTTAATTTCATCTACCGAAATAAAACTCCGTGTGCCAATGCTTTCGAGAATTTCATCCAGGGTTACGTCATCACAATGGCAAATGTACTGAGGTTCTTCGCGTGTCTCCTCAGCAAGACCAAGTTTCACATCCTCAGGCCATTGCGACTTTAAAATAAAGCCTCTGGATTCCTCGATATCGCAAGTTTCCATATTCAGGGCTTTCACACGGGCAATATGAGTTTTATTGGATTTCTTTAAAATCTTCTCAATAATCCCTTCACCTAAAATATCACCTTGATTATCAACCAGATAAACCTCTTCTTTTTCTTGAATATCAAACTCAACCGGAAGGAAAACCTGTTCTTTTTTCAAATTATAGCCAAAGATAGCCAGGCCCGGACATTGATAGACGCAATCCATACAGCCTATACAAGCATCAAAATTAATTTGAGGAACCGTTGAAGTGGAAGTCTTGGTGATAGCTCCATGTTTGCAGGAAAATTCGCAGGGATTGCAGGCAAAGCCATAGAGACAATCAATGGTTACATAAGGCTTTTCAAGTTTGCGGGTTTCCGTTGGGAAATAAGGTTCCTCAATGACCCGAACCGGATGTTGCTGCGAATCCATATATTCCTTCGAAACAGCCAGATAGTCGTCATATTTATAATTTACGCCCAATTCTTCGCAGATTTCAAAAGCAACTTGTCGTCCACGGAGGACAGCTGAAGTACCTTCCCCAATGCGAACTGCATCGCCTGCACCATACACATTTCTTCCAAAAACTTCCTTCCCTTTGATCAGCAATTGATCATCCTGAACCAGTCCGGTACAAATATTAATAGCATCGATGCCGGTAATTGTTTTCTCGGTTCCGGGAACGGGTTTAAAATCTTTACATTCAGCAACAACAGCAGCAATTATGCCCGTTCTGTCATCATTTGGAATTGCTTTAACGAGGATATGGGAAAGCATAACCGGAATTCCCAGACGGCGAACCCGATTGGCTTGTACCGGAAAACCACCTTCAAAAGCTTGCGCTTCGAGAATTGCTTTCACATTGGCTCCGGCTTGTTTAAGTTGATAAGAGGTCAGATAGCCAATATTACCGGCCCCAACCGTCAGGATGTTTTTACCTAACAGGGTGAATTCCTGGTTCATCATTTTCTGAACCACAGCTGCAGTATAAACTCCCGGCAAATCATCATTCTCAAAAGCAGGCATGAAAGGAACTGCGCCTGTTGCAACAACGAGATGCTCTGCATCAACAAAATAGATTTCTTCGGTACGTACATCTTTAATAGCCAGCCGTTTGCCTTCAAGCAAATCCCAAACCGTTGAATTAAGTAGAATGCCTTCGTGAGAATCTCCTGCCAGGGTTTTAGCGATATCAAAACCACGCATTCCACCATATTTTTTCTCTTTTTCGAAGAAGAAAAACTGATGGGTTTGCATCAAAAACTGTCCGCCGATTTCAGCATTATTATCGATGACCAGATTATCAATTCCGTGTGCGTTTAGCTCAGCGCGGCAGGCCAAACCGGCCGGACCGGCGCCAATAATTGCTACCGTTGTTCGATAAACTTTTCGTCCTGACTGATAATTAAATTCCAGAATCCCGGGCTGATAATCCTTGCTAATCTCATTCACTTCCTTCACACCATCGACCGGGGTAATGCAAATCCTTCGAATCACACCATCCACCAACATTTCACAAGCCCCGCATTTTCCAATTCCACATTCGAGTGAACGGTTTCTATTTTTGATTGAATGGCTGTGAACCGGGTAGCCGGCCTGATGCAAGGCTGCAGCTATCGTTCGACCTTTCTCTCCGGAAACGCGCTGGCCATCAAAAATAAAAGTGTGCTCCTCACCGGAAGGAATAGGTAAAATGGGATGCTCGGTAATTTTGTACATGATTTGAAATTTTAAGCGAAATTAAATATCTCAAATGCCTAAAACCCTGATGGATATCAGTAGAAAACAAAATGACATACCGGGGAGTCCTTTTTTAAAGAAAAACTTCCTTTTTTAACATCCATTCCTTGATTTATTCCCTTAAAGAAATGTATCAGAAAACCGAAGGAAAGATTATTTTTATCCTTCATTTTCAAAACTTGCATGATGGAATTAAGTAAAGGAACAACCATACTTCACGACCGCTACGGAACAGGCATCGTAGCTAAGGTAAATCTTACGAATTATGAAATTTTCTTCGAGACGAAAGGGCGAATGGAACTCTCCAAGCATAATACTGATTATAAAATAGTAGAAGAAGGAACTATCGAGGATACATCTCCCAAAATTTCTCTTCGGGAAGTAGAAGAAGTTTTCTTTTACCTGTTGGAAAAAAACGGCATGTTGCAACCAGAGCTGGCCATGGGCGAAAAATGGAATGGAGGGATGATGTTGCTGCAACCTGCCAATACGGAGCTTAAGCCCAAAGAAATTCCCATCGAAGTGTTTTTTCATAAAATTATCATGCTTCGGGATAATATTCGGGTGATGGAACAAAAAATCAACAGTCATCCGGTGATGAACGATGAAGACAAAGTGCAGATGCAGCAATATATCACCAAGATGTATGGGAGTCTCACGACTTTTAACATCTTATTTTCGGACAAAGAGGACTATTTTAAAGGAGCCGGAAAATGAAAACAAAACTTTCTACCCCCAAAGACTATATCCCCACTTTTGTCAAAATCATATTTCTGATTTTAGGGGGTTCCCTACTCTATTACTCCAGTCTGGATAATGGGTTTTTTACGCTGGATGATGTCGCCTATGTGCAAAATAATGAGCTGATTAAACAAGGCAGCTGGCTGCAATTCTTTACACAGCCATTCGAAGGGATGTACCAACCTTTGCTACTGGTTTCATTTGCGATCGATTATTGGCTGGGTGGAGGAAGTCCCTGGTGGTTTCATTTGACGAATGTACTGCTGCATTTGGCCAATTCTGTATTGGTATTTTATCTTTTCAAACAACTCAACTGGAAAGAAAGTCTGGCATGGATGGCGGCTGCTTTATTTCTGCAACATCCGGCCATGGTAGAGACAACTGCCTGGATTACCTCCCGTAAAGATTTATTATTCAGCTTATTTTATCTAGCCGGATTAATAACCTGGCTACGATATCTCGAAACTTCCCGGAAAAATTATGTCTATCTCACTGTTGGATTATTCATTTTATCACTTTTAAGTAAATCGCAGGCGGTTACATTCCCGCTGGCTTTAATCCTGCTGGAATATCTTCAGTCAAAAACATTTAGCCTGAAAAAATCATTGATTCAGAAATGGCCCTTTTTGCTACTTTCCCTGCTAATGGGGATTTTAGTATATGTGTTTGCGATTGGTGAACGGCCGGATTTACAGGCCGGTGAGCGAATGGTGTATGGTTCCTATGCTTTTGGCTATTACCTGATTCACAGCTTTTTACCGTTTACCAATATGCTGCTTCACCCCTTTCCGGCTGAAATGCAAGGCAATCATTTGCTCGGGTTGCTGGTGTTGCCCGCTATCGGATATTTTCTTTATCGATATCGACAAAACAAAGTAGTCGTAGCCGGATTGCTCTTTTTCATCCTGCATATTTTCCTTTTATTACCCTTTCTTCCGAACTCTTTTATCTTCTATGCCAATAAATACTTATATCTTTCCATCATAGGTATTCTGCTGATATATATTTATTTATATGATAAAATTGTTTTACAAAATAAATGGGCTTTGTTCTTTCTGCCTTTTCTGATGATATTTATATATGGTACAAATAAAGAGCTTCAACAATGGGATGAGCCTATCCTGATTTGGGATGAAGTGACAGAAACATATCCGGAATCGACCGATGGCTGGGAGAATCGGGGCTATTATTACTACACGCAGCAGGAGCCGGAGAAAGCCCTGGAAAATTTCAAACAGTCTATTCGAATTAATCCTAATCGATTTAATGCTCAGAGCAATGCCGGAGCAATTTTGACAGATATGCATCAGTTCGAAGACGCACTGAAGCATTTAGATATCGCTTTAAAGCTTGTGCCGGGAAACGAGGCATGTTTATTCAACCGCTCGATTGCCTATCAATACACCGGAAAACTGGATAAAGCGCTCCTGGATATTGAAGAGGTGATACAAAAAAAGCCTTTGAATGCGGATTATTTGCTTACACGCGGAGCCATTCTGTTGAACTCAGGCGAATTTCCATCGGCTTTAAAAGATTTTGAAGCCAGCATCCAGCTCAATCCGAAAAACTACATTGCATACAGCAACCGTGGATTATGCCATATTCGGCTTGGGGAAATGCAAAAAGCGTATGATGATTTCACAACCACGCTGAATTTGAAATCGGACTTCCCGGATGCCTGGTCCAATCGGGGTTTGTTACTGCTGAACCAGGGAAAAGCGGAAGATGCAGTGCGCGATTTGAGTAATGCCATCCGGCTGGCTCCGGGATTTGGGCTTGCCTACATGAATCGCGGGAGAGCCTGGATTGCGCTGGGTCAACAAACGCATGCCTGTGAAGATTTTACACTGGCTTTACAAAACGGAATACGGCAGGCACAAGCTGAGCTAAATCAATATTGCAGTTCTGCCTTGCCCTAATAAATATTCTTTTGGAATCATTACATTTGTCTATTGAATCAAGCAGCCTGATATACATGTCGAAAATCAAACTTGAAATCCTGGGTTTATCAAACAGTCAGAGCCAATCAGGTGCCTATGCGCTTATCTTATCTGAAACAGGAGGGAATCGTCGTTTACCCATTATCATAGGAGCATTTGAAGCTCAAAGTATTGCTCTGGAACTGGAAGGTCTCCGACCTCCTCGTCCGCTTACTCACGATCTATTTCGCATGTTTGCCGATGCTTTCGACATCCATTTAAAAGAAGTGTTTATTTACAAACTCGAGGAAGGTGTTTTTTATTCCATGTTGATTTGCTCTCAGCATAATATCTCGGTTGAAATAGATGCTCGTACATCGGATGCTGTTGCATTAGCGCTTCGATTTAAATGTCCTATTTATACCTCTCCGGAGATTTTAGATAAATCCGGAATTATCTTGGACGTTGAACCGGAACAGGCGGCACCGGTTAAAGAGAAAAAGCCGAATCTAAAGGCCAAAAACAAGCTCAATCAAAAGAGTCTGGAAGAATTAAATCAATTACTTGAAGAGGCCATCTCGAACGAAGATTATGAGTTAGCCTCCGATATCAATGAAGAAATAAAAAAGCGGAATAAATAATCAGATTATGAATGTTACCTCCCAACTCAGCAAGACTCTTTTTCTGTTTCTAAGTTTATGGATTCTTTCATTTATCCCCTCCCTCGCACAAACCGCTGACACACTGATTAGTGACAGTGTAGCTCCGGTCATACAGCAAGCCAAAACTGTTGTGGCTGCACCCATTATTCAAGCCGGTGAGGATGGTTGGAAAGCTGTAAACTTGTTCCGTGGACTTCTTGGGATGCTATTTCTTATTGCAGTGGCCTGGTTATTTTCGGCAAACCGAAAAGCTATTTCCTGGAAACTCGTTGCCATTGGATTGACCGGGCAACTCATTCTGGCCTTCGGTATTCTCGAAGTGCCTGCTATTCAGGCTGTATTTGAGGTCGTTGGAAAAATGTTTGTCAAAGTGCTTGATTTCACGCGGGCGGGAACTTCATTCCTCTTTGCTTCATTTAGTACAGGTAAAATTGAGGCTCCACTAGCAACTTTTGCCATCAATATACTACCTGTAATCATATTCTTTTCAGCTATCACGAGCTTATTGTTTTACCTGGGAATCATCCAGAAAATAGTCTATGTACTTGCCTGGATTATGAGCAAAACGATGCGACTAAGTGGAGCTGAAAGCCTCGCTGTTGCCGGAAATATCTTCCTGGGTCAAACGGAATCTCCCCTGATGATTAAAGCCTATCTCGAGAACATGAACCGCTCCGAAATTTTGCTGGTCATGTCTGCCGGAATGGCCACATTAGCCGGTTCTGTGCTCGGGGCTTACATTGGTATCCTGGGAGGAGGTGACCCT
>JAIPAR010000032.1 GCA_021739985.1 Bacteroidales bacterium
CAACCTCCGCTGCATAATTAATTGCATCTTCATACAATCCATGATATAAAAGCTGAAAATATAACCTGATAGTTATCGTATCAATGCCACTTACCGGATGTTGTGAAATAAATCCAATTCTTTGACGTAAATTTTCTAAATCCCATATTTTCAGGTAATAATCACACAAATCCCGTTCAATAAATTCATAACCTCTGGCATATTCCTCATGATGATATTCCGGGAACCATTGCACAAATTCTTCGCATGCAGAAATGTTATCAGCATAACTTAAATGAAATCGAAGTTCCTCAAAAATATCAAGCCAGTCAATTTCAATATCAGGATACCGTTGGCACAGCAATTTCAATAATTTAAGCTGCTCCGGTGCATCTAATTTTGCGAAGTATTGATATATCTCCTCCGGGCTCTTATCCGACCACTTTATACTTTCAAAAACCAGTTCTTTTTTCATTATATAATTTTTAACGGTCAAAATTATACCAAATCTTCCAAATCTCCGGTAGTTTGGTTGGTTCCTGATGTATTCCGGAGCATGTAAAATGATATTTCATTTCGGATTTTCATATTGATGTATTATATTTAGTACGAAAGATGTGTATTTATCATTTATATAGGAAATGACAAATAAGAAAGACATATACGTGTTTGCGCATTGGTTTGGGATGAAAGAGTGTAGGCGAATATTTTCAACCAAACAGCAAGCAAATGAGAAGCATTCTGGATGAAGTCCTTTTAGTGGTAAGTCAGTGGAAAATATTTGCAAAAGAATTAGGCATTTCAAGGAAGGAAATGAAAATGATGGAGGCAGCATTTCGGTAATAGTGTCTCATGCCTTTACTTATCTAAACATTTTCATATTTATACTTGTTGGCATTCTTCCTTATTTTCTTATTTTTGAAAAGAGTAAACATCTATCAAAAAGAGGCCAGGAGATACTTTAACAATTTCTTCACGTATTAAACCCAACAGTATAAATGACTGTAAAACAAAAGATAAGATTAACAGAATGTCCCCGGGATGCGATGCAGGGAATCAAAACCTATATCCCTGTGGAAGAGAAAGCGAAGTACCTTAATAATCTTTTAAAGGTTGGTTTTGACATTCTCGATTTTGGAAGTTTTGTTTCTCCCAAGGCTATTCCGCAATTAAAAGATACCATTCAAGTACTCGAGAAGCTGGAAATGGAGAACACCAACACGAAACTCCTGGGCATTGTCGGCAACCTGCGAGGAGCTAAGCAAGCTGCTGAATTTGAATCTATTAGCTATCTTGGTTTTCCTTTTTCTATTTCAGATACTTTTTTACAACGAAACATTAACTCGAATGTAGAAAGTGCCTTTGCTTTGTGTAATGAGTTATTGGAATTATGCGATACCAAAGGGAAAAAGCTAATGATTTATATTTCAATGGCCTTTGGAAATACCTACGGGGATGCCTGGAATGTGGATATCTTACAAGATTGGGTATTTAAATTGATTCAAAAGGGGGCTACTGAAATAAATTTGGCTGACACTGTCGGAGTTGCTACACCGGAAACTATTGATAAAGTCTTCAAAACCATGATTCCTGAATTTCCGGGAATTAATTTCGGGTTTCACTTACATTCGAAACCAACCGAATGGTTTGACAAAATAGATGCAGCTTTCCGTCATGGATGTCGTAATTTTGATGGTGTACTTTCAGGTAAAGGGGGATGCCCCATGTCGGGTGGAAAAATGGTTGAAAATCTGCACATGAAAAATCTGATTGATTACCTGGATACACACAACATGATAACAAACCTTGACAGGCATGCACTTGATAAGGCTTTTAATCAGTCCGTTGAAATAATGGGAAATATAGAGTAAACATCACATAAACATTCAATAATTGAAGAAAATGAGAAAAGTATATCAGAATGCGCTGGAAGCCACTGAAGATATCAAGGATGGAGCTTCCATCATGCTGGGAGGTTTCGGTTTATGCGGAATACCAGAAAACGCTATCGATGCGCTCGAATCAAAAGGAATACATGATCTTTGGTGTATTTCGAATAATGCAGGTATAGATAATGTTGGTTTAGGCAAACTGTTGCGCAAGCATCAAATCCGTAAGATGACCTCCTCTTATGTGGGTGAAAATAAAGAATTTGAGCGCCAATTACTGAGTGGGGAACTCGAAGTTGAATTGATTCCGCAAGGAACCCTGGCCGAACGGATTCGGGCAGGTGGAGCCGGAATTCCTGCATTTTTTGTCCCTGCCGGGTATGGTACTGAAGTGCAGGGAGATAAAGAAGTGCGAATTTTTAATGGGAAGCCACATATTCTGGAATTAGCCATGAGGGCGGATTATGCCTTTGTAAAAGCCTGGAAAGGAGATACTTCCGGAAATCTCATTTACCGTCATACGGCCAATAATTTTAATAATATGATGGCTGCTGCCGGCATCATTACAATAGCTGAGGTAGAAGAGCTGGTCCCGGCCGGAGAGCTGGATCCCAATCAGATTCACACACCGGGTATTTTTGTTCAGCGCATCTTTCAGGGAGAAAATTATCAAAAACAAATTGAGTTTGTTACTACCCGCGATTAAAACCCAATCTATTAAAGACAAATTCTATTCAACTTTTAAATCAACCCAACCATGTCACTAGATAAAAATGGAATTGCAAAAAGGATTTCTCAAGAATTAAAAGATGGCTACTATGTAAACCTGGGCATTGGTATTCCCACCCTGGTTGCCAATTATATTCCTCCGGGAATGGATGTTATTCTTCATTCTGAAAATGGTTTGCTGGGAATTGGACCTTTCCCAACGAAAGAAAATGTAGATGCGGACCTCATCAATGCCGGAAAACAAACAGTTACTTATGTGGATGGTGCCGCTTTTTTTGATTCTGCACTAAGTTTCGGAATGATTCGGGGCGGGCATATCGATTTAACCGTTCTCGGAGCTTTTGAAGTTTCGGTGGATGGGGATATTGCCAGCTGGAAAGTTCCCGGCAAACTGATTAAAGGGATGGGAGGAGCTATGGACCTGGTAGCCGCAGCCAAGAACATTATTGTAGCTATGCAACACACCGATAAGGATGGTAATTCTAAATTACTCAATCAGTGCACCTTACCTCTTACAGGAGTGAAATGTGTTAAAAAAATAGTTACCAATCTGGCGGTTATTGAAGTGACCGATCAAGGATTTAAATTGCTGGAAAGAGCCCCGGGAGTGAGTGTTGAAGAAATAAAAAATGCAACCGAAGGAACTTTAATCATCGAGGGAGAAATTCCGGAAATGAATTTGAATTAACCATCAATCCAAACATATATGGCAGACATGAAATACCCCCAAAAAGTCACCATCGGAGATATTACGGTGCGTGACGGATTTCAACATGAAGAAAAATTCATCCCAACCGAAGCAAAAATCTGGGTTTTGGAGCAATCCATCCTGGCCGGTTTCAAACATCTTGAAGTAAGCAACTTTGGAAACCCGGTTGGAATGCCTCAATTTGCAGATGCCGACGCTCTTTTTAAAGGAATTAGAAACAGTAAAAAAGTAAAACATCTATTGAATGATGTAAAACTTACAGCTGTCACAATCCGTGAAAAAGCGGTTGAACGTGCCATTGAAGCCCGTAAAGAAGGCTATGGTCCGGACAGAATCTTGTTCATGGTTTCGACCAGCGAATCGCATCACAAGAAAAATTCCGGACTTAGTTTAAAGGATTACTGGGCGATGTGCGAGGAATGGATTCCGAAAGCCAGAGCAGCCGGATTGAAGGTAAATGGAACCGTTAGCACGATTTGGGGCTGCCCGATTGAAGGTCCGACCAAAATGGAAAAGGCGGTTGAATTTGCTCAGCGCTGGCTCGATATCGGAGCCACAGATGTTGAGCATGCCGACCATGATGGTTCTGCATCGCCAGACCGGGTGTATCGCTATTATTCCATGCTTTTGGATCATTTTCAGGATCCGTCCAAACATATTGTCCATTTTCACACGACCCGCGGATGGGGTCTGGCGAATGTGCTGGCTGCCCTGCAAGCCGGGATGACTAACTATGAATCCTCCATGGGAGGGATAGGTGGCCAACCTGCCAACTTTGTAGATGGTGTGCCTGTATCCGGTACCGGCGCTTATTATTACAAAGACCCAAGTCTGGTTGGACTTGTAAGCACGGAGGACATGGTTGTAATGATGGATGAAATGGGTATTGAGACCAATCTCGACGTTGATAAAGTATTGGAAATCGGCACTATGGTGGAACGTATCGTTGGTCGGAGACTGCGGTCGGAGTCAATTAAAAACGGCCGAATCCCAAAGGAGCTCAAAGGATAGAGGTAGGAGGAACGGCTTCGCCTGAGGAAGGAGGAACGGCCTTCGGCCTGAGGAAGGAGGAACGGCCTTCGGCCTGAGGAAAGAGGAAAGAGGAAGGAGGAAGGAGGAAGGAGGAAGGAGGAAATACGACTGCGGTGAAACAAATAAATTGAGCGTAGCGAAATCCCGAGAGCGGAGCGATTCGGGACAAATCAACAAATCAACAAATCAACAAATCAACAATTTTTGAAAGAGAAATGGAGGAAAATAAAACGTTCCCGGGAGAATTGCTTCCGGGAACGTTTTGTTAAGAGAGGATTGATTATTGTTTGATCAATCGTTGGGTGATGGTTCCAGTTTCGGATTGAATGGAAATCATATAAACACCAACAGACCAATCAGATACACTCAAAGTAACTTGTTCGTTAGCCTGAACTTCATCAATCAACGTTCCAAGAGCTGAATAAACCCGAACAATCGATTGATTACCTAATCCTTTGATTGTTACATTGTTGGATGCCGGATTCGGATATACCTGAACAGCATCGTTAGCAACCTGATTAATACCAATCAACCCCCCAAATTCAACATCATCAAAATAATAGACAGCACCTGTTCCATTGGCTCCAAAATCAAAGAAGATGGATGCCATATCATAGGTATTGGCAACATCTAAAGCAACTGTTCCTGTGGCCTGATTACTGAAATCGAATTCCAGAGTTTCCCATGCATTGGCAACGGTAGTGAGCGCTTCGGTTTCACATGTAATGGTATTGTTCGTATGATCTTCCACTTTCAATCGAATGAGCACCCCAATTGCGGGAGCATACACTTTTACACGCATTTTAGTTTCGGTTGCAGTGAATGGAATTGCATCAGCAAAACCTGCGGTCGTTCCAATCGTAGATCCAGCCCAGGTTTCAGCACCAGTGTTTTTTGTTGTTATCACACATGTATTTAATGCATTGGCAGGGTCAGCACCCAGGAGTGAACTATTACCCCCGAAATCGCTAATGGTGTAATTCACATTCTCCAGTTCGAAGGTGACAGGTAAATTAATCTGGTCTAACACAACTCCACCGGTAGTAAAAGTCACATCATCAAAATAAAAAGTATTGTCGGTTGTATTTGCAAAATCATAGAAGATGACAATTTTATCATACACACCGGTAGTTGCGCCAACAAACGGAAAAGTGAGTTCTTCCCAGGTATTGGCAGTGTTTACTTGCTGAGCTAATTCAGTAGTTGTTGCAGTTCCATTCTGATTTTCCAGCTTTAACAGGATGGTACAGGCAATAGGGGAATACACTTTGATTTTAAAAGTGTTGTTGGTTGTGAAATCCAGGGGAGCTGCCAGAATAGCATAGGAGTGAGCCCATTGCTCAGCAGTTCTTACAAATTCTCCGCAATTTGCACTGGTATTAATGCCGGATACGGAAGGATTTGCAACCAGTGTGGGTGCATTAGGCCAACCTGTAAATGTAACGGTTTGATTAGCATCAAAATCCGTTAAAACCTGAGCAAATGCAAGCGTGGTGCTTAGGATGCCCATCATAACAAATAGTACGATTTTTTTCATAGTGTTTGATTTAGATAAATAATTAATGGTTATTTTCAGTTTTAAATAATGGAATATTCTCATTTTCAATAAGTTGTGTTTTTAAATTGATAATATCTCCTTGAGAATCCGTTTCTTGAACCAAAGGTTTAAAATAAACACGGGTTTCCAGGTTGGTTTGGGAAGATGTTCCAATCATCAATTTAAAATATCCCTCATCAGCAAAGTGCTGAAGGTTCGGATGCATATACTTAAAATCATCTTCATTCAAATAAAAAACCACCTTTTTGCGCTCCCCGGGTTTCAAAAAGACCTTCGCAAAATCTTTCAATTCTTTAACGGGAGAAGCAATTGCCGACACTTCATCTCTCAGGTATAATTGCATAGTCTCTTCCATTTCATAATGACCTGTATTTGTGATATTTATAGATACCTGGACAGAATCGCCGGCCAAACAAACCGATGAAGAAAGGACTAAGTCGGACAAACTTGAGGTGGAGTAATTCAAGCCAAAACCGAAAGGGAAAAGAGGTTCAAAACCTTCATCCAGGTATTGACTGGTATTTCCAATAGAGAATTGAGGAGCTTCTTCGGGGATGGAAGATAAATCCGAAAGCACTGTAAATGCAGGTTTTCCTGTATTTCGATGATTATAATACAGTGGAATTTGGCCTTCATGAGTCGGAAAAGAGATTGGCAACTTCCCTGAAGGTTGGTTTTCTCCCAACAACATACGAATAATAGCCGGACCTCCCATTGTTCCGGGTGCCCAGGCATAAAGCAAAGCATCAACCTGATCGAGAACAGCACTTAAAACCAGCGGCCGGCCGGCCAGGATAACTGCAACAATTGGCTTATCCGTTTCACGTAAGGCTCGAAGCATTTCTTCCTGAGCACCAGGTAAATGCAAGTCAGCCCGGGAATGTGATTCGCCCGACAAAATTGCTTCTTCCCCCACTATGCAAAGAATCACATCCGCTGCTTTAGCCGCCTTTACAAGCGATTTGAATGACTCCGTGCTTATATCTCTGGAATTCCTCAAACCAGGAATATATTTCCATTCAAATGATAGATTTTCAGCACTGTGCAAATAGTCAACAGGTGTAATCGTTTCATCCTTATGGCCATCGGGAGACCATGTACCCAGTTGGTCATGAGGTGCATCCGCCATGGGGCCAACGATTAGCACATTTTTAGTGTCGGAGGATAAGGGTAATAATTGATGATCGTTCTTAAGCAGTACGATAGATTTTATGGCTGCTTCCAGGGCCAAATTCCTGAAAGATTCAGTCTGTAAACTGATGCGTTCGGGCTCTTGCGGCAGGATTTGCCCTGGAAGCAGCCCCAGCTTAAATTTCAGATACAATACATGAGCCACAGCCTGGTTGAGCTGAGGCATTGAGATGGTACCGGCATGGATCAAGTCGGCTAAATAAGTTTGATAAGCGTATGAGGCCATTTCCATGTCGCAGCCGGCCCGAAAAGCGAGAGCGGCAGCCTGTTTCTCATCACCAGCCAGGCCATGAGTTTGCAGCTGGGTAACAGATTCCCAATCACTCACCACCAAACCCTCGAACCGCCACTCTTTGCGAAGTATTCCGGTAAGTAAATCGGTATTACCGGTAGCGGGGATACCGTTTAAATCATGAAAACCAGCCATCACAGCCGGAGAGCCGGCATCCAAACAAGCCTGAAAAGGTGGTAAATAGGAAGTTCGCAAACTCAATTCGGATAATTCAACGGAATTATAATCCCGTCCTCCTTCAGCAGCACCATACCCGGCAAAATGCTTCACACAACTGGCAATACCCGTAATCATACCCTGTTGCTCCTGTTGATAGCCTTTTACCATCGAAACTCCCATTATGCTGGTCAGGTAAGTATCTTCACCAAAGCCTTCAGCAACCCGGCCCCAGCGAGGGTCACGGCTAATGTCAAGCATGGGTGAAAATGTCCAGTTGATTCCGGCAGCTTTCGCTTCCTGAGCGGCAACCATGGCGGTACGCGCAACGAGTGCCGTATCAAAAGTAGCCGCTAATGCAAGCGGAATAGGAAAAATTGTTTGATAACCATGTATGACATCACGGGCAGTAAGTAATTGAATGCCCAGGCGGGACTCATCTCTTGCAATCCGTTGAAGTTCGCGAAGGGTATCCGGGTTTGTTTCATTCAAAATTCCTCCCAGCTTTCCCTTTCTTATTTCATCCCGAATGGAAACATCTTTAGTAACTGCATTTAATAAACAAAGTTGACCAATCTTTTCTTCGAGAGTCATTATTTGCAACAGGCTATCTATGCGCAAGCTTCGGATATCCGATTGAGCCTGCAAGCCCTGCGTGAGGATAATAAGTAACAAAAATCCACTACTAAATATGTAAGCTGATTTTCGCATAGTTTTCTATTGTTCCTGATATACTTTGATATAGTCCACTTGAAGTGTTTGGGGGAAAATAGCATTATCAATTCCCTGGGATCCGCCCCAGGTGCCACCCACAGCCAGATTCATGATGATGAAAGCAGGCTTGTCGAAAGGCCATGTCTCAGCATTCAAAGTTGCTGGTTTATAAGTATATACAATGTTCGAAGGGCTATCAATATAGAAGTCAATTTTCTTATCCGTCCAAACAATTCCATAGGTATGAAACTCTTCTTCACAAGTTGGAAGACTCAGATTGCCGCCGGAACCACTACCACCATAGCCTGAAGGACAATGAATGGTGTGAAACACAGTATTAGGCTGATAACCAACATATTCCATCACATCAATTTCGCCGCAGGCAGGCCAGCCGGCCGAATAGAAATTGCTTCCAAGGAGCCAAAGTGCCGGCCAAACGCCACGCCCGGAAGGTAGTTTTGCTCTAAATTCAATCCGCCCATATAAAAACTCGCATTTGCCATAGGTTTTTATTCGTGATGAGGTATAAGAGCCAACTTGGGTATTCTCATCCAGCTTAACAGCCGTGATAATTAATTTTCCATCGACAAGAGCCAGATTATCGCCTGAAGTATAATTCTGCAATTCCTGATTTCCCCAGCCACTCATTCCAACATCATACGACCAGTCATTGGTATTGAGTTGAGCCTGATTAAACTCGTCTTCCCAAACCAATTCCAAATGGCTCACATAATCCGGGTCATCCTGGGTGATGTTGATTGTTTTGGATGATTCAAAGGATTGCCCGGATTTAAATACAAACAATTGAATCACATAAGACCCGGCAGATGGGAAATAAGCCGTGTACTGGGCTTGATTATGAATGATTTTTTCACGAAAGTGCCATTGAATCGAATCAAAAGCCCCGGTAGAGGTATTTTCGAGTAAGACCTCATTCGAATTTAGACTATTTAAATTAGCTGTAAAAGAGATAATGAAATCATCTGCTTCAATCGTCACATTCTTTGAAACCGATTGCTTATCCCCCGTATAATTCATAACCTGAAGATTCACCGGGTACGTGGTGGCTACGGGATAATAAATCGTATAGGTTTTATTTTTTGTTGTTGATGTATCGGTCACTCCGTTGCCAAAATCCCACACTAAACTGTAATACTCCCCTTCTGATTCATTGGTAAACTGAATATGATTCGAATCAATATAGGTAAAGGAAAAATCAGCAGTAAAACTTGGATTGTCACCATTGCAGGAAAACAAGGAGAACAAACCCGTAAAAAATAACAAAAGATAAGTCATAATTGGGGTTTTCGGATGAAATGAATAAGTATCTTGATTAGACATAGGTTTTATTTAAAAGATGTGACTACTGTTCAGGCTTAACATTGGTAAATGTGTGATACCAGGCGTAATTGGGTTCATTTGCCTGAATAACCCTTACTTTCAGGATAGATTCAGTGATTTCGATGATTTCGTATTCGCTGGTGCCACAATAGAATCCGAAGAAACCCCCATTTGATAATAAAATACTGGTTCCGCGATAATTTCCATCCACAGTGGCAATTGAAGCTGCAGGTGCAAAAGACACATTTTTAACCCCGGCAATATCAAACTCATGGCTGCCTTCGCTGCCAAGTCCAAGCTCCGAAGCATACAAGCCCTGGATAAAGGCTTGTCCGGTAGGATTTAGTTGTTCAAAATGTACATCTGCTCCATCCATGCTGAATTTAAATTCGCAATCATACAGGCTGGTAGATTGTTTTTCCCAGGCAGCTGCCTGATACCAGTATGCCCAGGTGTGAACCATGGGATTAGCCGGATCAAAGGTATTTGGACCGAGGCCCAAATGTCCTGCCTGATCGGCAGCCCAATACCATGATTTTGTATTTCCCCCCGTTAAAAACTGGAGTGCTTCAGCATCAGTAAAACTACTGAATACGGTTACCAGGATAGTTTTAGTGCTGGTTAATCCTCCGGTTCCAACCGCAAAAACGGTTACCGGATAGGTGATGGTGCCATTTTTGGAAAACTGATGGGTAACAGAACCATCGCCGGCTACTTCGCGATCTTTACCATCTCCAAAATCATAGTAGAACGAAATTGCGTGGTCGGCTGAGGCTGTAAACTCAACTAACCCGCTTCCATCACCGGCCGGATGGGTCTCATCCAAACCCATAATTTCATAAGCCATGCTGAGATTTACAGGAGTTTGTAACTCTCCCAATTGATAGTCATCCTGCGTGCAGGCTGAGAAAATCAACATCCCTACGAAAGAAAAATATAGTAAGTTCTTCATAACAATATCATTAATTGGTTAGGGCAAATTCATCAAAATAATACACGGTTCCATCACCGTTAACACCAAAATCAAAGAAGATTACTACACGGACGTAATCAGCTGCAGGTGCCGCAGCCATATCAAACACTAAGTCTTCCCATCCATTCACAAGGGTGCTGGTAAGGTCGGTTTCATATGTTACGGAAGAATTAGCATTTTCCAGTTTTAGTTTGATGTCGATACCAGCTTTGGGAGACCATGTTTTCACAGCGATTTTGTGATAATCCTGTAGATTAAGAGGTGTGGTGACCTCAAAGAAAGCTCCTGCCCAGGTTTCAGCCCCTGAAGATTTGGTAAGCTTCCCAACCGTAGCGGTAGTATTAGGTTCTGTGGGATCAGGATTGGTGACAAACTCAATGGCAGCAATGTTTCCAAAAACTGTCATAGCCGGAGGAGTTGCCTCAAATCCTTCAATTAGTGTAAATGGTGGAAGATTAGCAGGAGTCAACCGAATATCATCGAAATAATAGGTCGAGCCATCACCTGAGTTGCCAAAATCGAAGAAAATAACAAATTTGTGATATTGGTTCGCCATATCAATCGTTGAAAAATCAAAGACTAATTCTTCCCATTGCATGCTAGTGGTAGTAAGGGCATCTACCTCCTGGAATATTCCACCATCGGTAAGATGTTCAATTTTAAGTTTAACTACCGCTCCCGTTTTGGGCGAATAAACTTTGACTTTAAACAGCTTATTGGAAGAAAAGTCAATTGCATTTTGCAGGGTGAGGAAAGTTCCAGCCCAGGTATCTGCACCAGCTTGCTTGATGGTTTGTCCCACACGTACGCTGGAATTAATGCCGCCGGCTGCAGGATTATCCGCTACGGAACTCGCTGCATTTCCAAAATCTGTAAAAGCATAATTAATCGTAAAAGATTCAAAATCAACAGGAAGATTCACCGGGTCGGAAGCAGCTGAAATGCTAATCAAATCGGTATATTCAGCTGTGCCGGAACCACCTGAGCGAGCCACTGCCTTAAAAGTATAATCTCCCGGGAATTGATAGGTATGAGTCACCTCTTCTCCTGGTTGCGCTTGTACCGGAACCTCATCCGAAACATCTCCAAAATAATAATCAATAACTAAAGCATAATCCGCTGTAGCTGATACTGTTACCAAATGTGGATTAGCAGAATTGATTTCTATATGAACCACCAAATTGGTTGGCGGGATAAATGAAACCTCAATCTCCTGGGTAATACTGGAGGTGAGGCCGGTAATTCCAATCGCTGTCAATTGAATGGTATAGTTTCCTTCGGAATAAACATGTTCAATCACTTGATTTAATGCATATTCCGTTGCGACTTCATTCTCAGTATCACCAAATAAAATCTGATAAGATGCAGCTCCTTCGGCATTTGGATATATCATGACTTTTCCTGAATTATCCTGTGTGATATCAACCAGGGCCGTCAAATTAGCAGGTTGGGTAATATCATCCAGTACATCGGGGACTGTGTTCTCCGGGTTGCAGGAAGGGAAGAACGCAAGTATGCTCAAACTGATTAGGAGCGATATATATATTTTTCGTGTCATAAGATGATGATTAATAGTTATCATTTTGATTCCATTTTCCATTTGAAAAATCAATTTCCTCAATAGGCAGCGGGAAAACTTCATTTTTACCTGCCACAAAGCCATCAATTTCTGCAGCTGCACGGCCTGTTCTAACCAGGTCAAAAAAGTGATGCCCCTCTCCCATCAATTCAACTCTGCGTTCATGATAAATTGCTTCGGTGAGAGCAGTACCCGAGTAGGTAATATCGTGATACACATCTCCAAAGGCTCTTCGGCGTACCTGATTCAGATAAGTTTGAGCGCGGGAATCTGAAATAGCGCCCCGGTTAAGTGCCTCGGCAGCCATTAGTAAAACGTCGGCATAACGAATTGCACGATAATTATTGGGATTGGTGAGATTCAGGTCGTTTTGAGCCTCGTCGCTGCGTTTACGTGGGATGTATTTACGATTGAAATAGCCGGTGTGTTCATTCCCGGAGGTATAAGAAGCACTTGTTTCGGCAGCCCAGGCTACGATATCCAAAATAGCGACATCTTTACGTTTATCACCCGCTTCGAACTGATTTACAGCCTCCTGAGTAGGAACATTGAAGCTAAATCCGGAGGTAAACAAAGGTCCCGAATAACCGCGAACTCCACTAAATCCAACCGCCACATTTCCTTCGCTGCATTGAAGACAGCCGAAACCGGCACCTTCCAAATCTGTATATTGGACTTCAAAGACAGATTCCGGGCCATTCTCTCCTTCATTTTCAAAAAGAAGACTATAATCGGTCACTAAGGAATAATGACCCTCAGCGATGAGGACTTCCAATACGGCAGCCGATTCGGCAAATTTCTCCTGATAGAGATAAATCTTACCCAGTAAAGCCTGAGCAGCTCCTTTGGTAACCCTTCCGGTTTGTTCCGGAGTAACAGGCAACAAATCAATGGCCGCAAGTAAATCCTGCTCCATATAGGCATATACTTCGGATACAGGTAATCGTGGATAGCGGGTCTCATCACCTAACTGGAAACGAGCATCCGGTTTCACCGGAATCGGTCCAAACCATTTCACCAATTCAAACTGATAGTAGGCGCGCAAAAAGCGAATCTCGGCAATCATTTCCTCTTTCCCTTCGAAATCAATTTTATCGCTGAATTCCATGAAGTAATTTGTTCGTTGGACGCCGGCAAACATCCAATTCCATAAATCCTTCAAATTGCTATTGGTGGATGTATGTATCATATCATCAACCTGTTGCCAGCCAATTACATCCGTAGGAGATTCTCCACCACAAAGCGTATTATCCGAAGCAATCTCGCCTAAAATCGCATTCAGGTAGGTTGATTGGAGTAAATCATAAGAGGCTACAAGTGCCTGATAATAATCATCTTCTGAATTAAAATAATTCTCTGAATCGATGGAATAAGCTGGTGAGACTTTAACAAAATCATCTGTGCAAGCAAAAGGAACCCACATCATCAGGAATAAAACAGAAAGTATCGTATAGCTAGTAAACTTTTTCATAGGTACATTTTTTAATCTTAGATTTGAATAGTTAAGCCCAGTGTATAAGTTCTGGAAGCCGGATAAAAACCAGCATCAAAACCGGCACCAATCGGAGCTCCGCTGGAGGCAGCCGGATCATAACCCATATAATTCGTTAAAGTGAACAAATTACCCACAGACACGTAAAAGCGTACTTGATTCAGTTTGACTTTAGAAGTTTCCGGAATAGTATAACCAAGCTGAATCTTTTGAATTCTGAAATAAGAACCATCTTCCACATAAAAATCAGAAAAAACGGTATTGGCAGTAGCTGCTGTAGTCAATCGGGGGACTTCGTCCGTGCTACCTTCGCCGGTCCAACGGGCCAGCCAGTAATCAAGACGGTTCACATTCGGCTGAGTCCGTTCATAATTCCGCACAATCTCATTTCCAATACTGGCATACGTGAACATAGCAAAATCGAAGCTTTTGTATCGGGCAGTAAAGTTCAATCCCATCACCACATCAGGAATTGGGTCGCCCAGATAAGTGCGGTCATCGGCGTTAATAACCCCGTTGCCATCTGTATCCACAAAACGAAGATCGCCGGGAGATGCTTCAGAACCCAGAGCCAGTTGAGAAGGAGCATTATCCACTTCTTCCTGGTTTTGGAAGATTCCATTTGTTTGATAGCCATAATAGTAACCAATTGGAAAGCCAACTTCCATACGAGCCGGATAGGGCTGGCCGACACCAAAACTTCCCCCTTCAATAAAGCCTGTGCCATTATTCACCTCCAGCACTTCGTTTTTTATAGTAGTGAAATTGTAGGACAAGTTATAGCTAAAGTCCTTTTTAATCGCTCCATGATAACTAATAGCAAATTCAAGACCTTGATTATTAACGGTTCCGGCATTCACCGTTGGGCTGGCGCCACCGGGACCGTAAGTTCCCAAGATACCCGAAACCGGAATTCCGGGGATTAATAGGTTAGCAGTGGTTTTGTTGAAATAATCCAGTGTAATTTCGAGTTTATCGCCCCAGCAATGAATATCAGCACCTGCATCAAATTGTCGGGATTGCTCCCATTTGATTTCCGGATTAGGTAAAGCACCAATGGATTGCCCCGGAACAAGCTGATTGTCAAAAACATACATAGCTTCTCCATTTAACTGGCTGATATATCGGAAATCCCCGATTTTATCGGAGCCTAACATTCCGTAGCTAACTCTCACTTTGGCCAGATTTATCGAATTGAATGATTTAAAAAAGTTCTCACGACTAATTACCCAGCCAAGTGTAGCTGAAGGAAACCAGGCGGCGCTATTCTCCGGGCCAAACTTTGTAGAAGCATCGCGGCGAAGCATCAGTGAGGCGAGATATTTGGAATCATAATCGTACTGAACCCGAGCAAAATAGGATAATCTCCGTTGGTCGTATTCCCAGGAGCCGGTGGTTTTAGAACTAACGATCCCGTTGGCCAGGGAAATATCGGCAAACTCCCATGAATTATTAGGAATATCATAGCCAGTAGCACTTAAATGATCGCCCCAGGTTTTATAAACCGAAGTACCAATAGTCCCAGTCAATTGGTGAATTTCCGCGAATTTTCTTTCGTAGTTCAGAAAAGCATCAAAAGTATAATCATTGTAATTTTCACGAGATTGATAGACGCTGCTACGAGTTACATCGAAGACTTTTCCGCCATAATCTACAATTTTGCTAAACGATTTACTTTCTGCTTGAGCTGTATTGAAACCAATGCGGGCCGTTGCCGTTAAATGTTCAGAAAGTTTGGCTTCAAGTCCTGCATTTCCATTGAATTTGCCCAGGTTATATTCGTTATAGGTATTGGCTAATTGCTGTAATGGATTGATGATTTCGATTCCCAGATTGCCCGGAGCCAGATAATAATCTCCATTGGGTTGATATACCGGAATCGTTGAAGGGATATTCATCGCATTAAACAATACGGAACCAAGCCCAAAATCATTAAAACTACTCCGGCTGAGGGTTGTAAAATTGATATTCGATGAGAATTTAAGCCACTTAGCTAAATCAGTATCCAGTGCAATTCGGGCAGTACTCCGGTCAAAATTGGATTTTTCTCCACCAATGGTTCCTTCCTGTCGCAAATCGGAGGCACTAATATTATAATTCATCAGTGCATTACCACCCGAAACGCTTATGTTATTGTCGATAATCGGAGCTCTGTCAAATAATTCGGTTTGCCAGTCGGTGCCTAATCCCAGACCTGACAGGTCGGTAAAGGGAATATTTTGAGCATTGGCAGCATAGCTTTCATTGAGAAGGACTGCATATTCGGTTGCATTTAATACAGGTAGCTTCCGGGTAGTTTCCTGAATTCCATACGAACTATTCAAGGTAATATGGGTTGGAGAATTTCGCTGACCTTGTTTGGTTGTCACTAAAATAATACCATTAGCGCCCACAGTACCATAAATAGCCGCCTGAGCGTCTTTCAATACTGTGATTGATTTGATGTCATTTGGGTTAATGGTATTTAAATCACCGATATATCCATCGATGATAACCACCGGTGAGGCATCGCCGTTGGTAGAAATACCACGGATACGTATATCCAGGCCAGCTCCGGGGGCACCAGACTGAGCTGTAACATTTACACCTGACATGGTGCCTTGTAAAGCTTCCTCGATTTTGACAGGTTTAATCTTTTCGATTGTTTGCACCCCAACCTGAGAAACTGATCCGGTGACATCTCCCTTTCGAACTGAGCCATAGCCAATCACCATAACTTCTTCCAGGTTTTCATTTGCAGCTTCAAGGGAAACATCAATCCTGGATTGTCCATTAACCGGCAATTCGATGGTTTTCATTCCAATAAATGAAAAAACCAGTGTTTGATTGGATCCTACCATTATTTGGTATAATCCAGATGCATCACTGGTTGTTCCTTGCGTTGTGCCTTTTACAAGCACGCTGACTCCGGGGATTGGACTATTGTCCTTATCATCCACAATTTTACCGGAAACTTGAATCTGTTGAGCCAGGACCTGGATTATTGCCATCATCCCTATCAACATGGTCAGTAAAGTTTTTCTCATATCATATGATTTACAGATTTTATCCCATTCATTCATCAACACCAAACAAATGTGGCATCAAAAATGACAATCTACAAAATAATCCCCTTAACTCTGCTACAACAATCAAAAGAATACATACATCAACACTACATCACAAAATTCATATCTAACAGATTATAAGTTTATTAACTCAGATAATAGATACACAAAACAATCCCATTCAGGCAAGTAGGGAAGCAGTAATCAAACGATTGCGAGAGGTTACGACTATTCGTTTAATTTGAAGTTTAGAATATAATCTGTGAGGTTATTGTCGTGGGGAAGATTCAGCTTTTTTCGAAGTCGATAGCGGCTAATCTCAACTCCACGAATCGAAATATTAAGCAGGGGAGCTATTTCTTTGGTAGTCATATTCATTCGCAAATAGGAACATAATTGTAAATCCTTAGGGGTAAGTTCAGGATGCTTAATACGTATTTGATGCATGAAATTTTCATGAATGCGGTCGAAATTTGACTGAAAGACTTCCTGTCCTTTATCATTTTCCATCTCTTTATCAATTCGATTGGAAAGATGTCGGATTTTCCGCTGAAACATAGCATTTTTAGATTCTTCTCCGATAATTCGAAGCTCGGTCTTTAAATCTATCAATATCTGATTTTTATGGATAAGATGATGAGCACTGTTTGCGAGTTCTTTGCTTTTATGGATGACTTCATCCCGAAGTTTTTCATTTCGTAATCGAATCAGTTCCTGTTCCGCTTTCTCCTTTTCTTCTTGATTAATAGCCTCTTGCCGTTTTATTTCCTCTTCTTGTTTACGCATAAGTTGTTGCTTAAAAAGAGATTCGCGCCTTTTCATAAGCATTCGAATCAATGCAGCCAGGAAGGCAAGCATTATAAAGTAAGCGACATAAGCATACCAGCTTCTGTACCAGGGAGGCAACAAGGTAAAACTAAGCTGGGCC
>JAIPAR010000033.1 GCA_021739985.1 Bacteroidales bacterium
CAGGTTATCAATGAAGGACATGCAGCCTTAGGTTCAGCAATCGGACAAATCGTATCCTCCAATACAAATGTACAAACATACGCCTTGCCGGTTGAAATTCAAGGGATGAACATATCTCAAACCGAAACGATTAATGGCCTGGTTCATGTTATTTCCAATTCGGGAAATGCGGTCATCGAGCTATCTGTAGAAGCTGGATTCTACAGCCTTAGTGAAGAAATCACCCGCGCTATCGGAAAAGTGAGCGAAGACTGGGAATCTCAGGGATTTTCGGGCTTTGCCTGGGAAAATTCAAGTTCTGTTCCATGGCTTATCGATCAAACCAATGCCAGTAATACTACTTTCTCAGCCCGTTCCGGGGATATTGGAGCTTCACAAAGCACGAGTCTGACCTTGACAATGGAAGCTGCATCAGCCGATAGCATCCAATTTGATTTATTTGTATCGTGCGAAGAACAAGGTTGGAGTTATTACGATTACCTGGAATTTTTTATTGATAATGTCTCGAAAGAAAAATGGGCCGGCGAAGTAAGCTGGACAACCGTTAAATATCCGGTGACGGCTGGCTCTCATACTTACAAATGGACGTACAAAAAAGATAGCTACGATGATCAGGGAGAAGATTTGGCACGTATTGACAACATTCTTTTACCTGTTACTCCTGAAATCCTGGCTAACCAGGCTCCGATCATCAACTCTCAGCCAGACACGATTGTCATGGTTGATGAGTTTTATGCTTACATTTTTGAAGCATCCGACCCAGACGGAAATTCACTAACTTTAAATCAATCCGGTTTACCTGGTTTTATTAGCTATACGGATAACGGAAACCATACAGCCACGATATCCGGAACGCCCGCCAGCACCGATCAAGGCATTTATCCGGTTGTTTTAACCGCATGGGATGGAGTTGCCTTTGGCTCACAAGTTTACTTTTTACATGTCATCCCAACTATTGGAATTCCGGAAAATGAAACATTGATCATGCACGTATCTCCTAATCCTGCCAGTGAATCCATCCTGATTCAAACGAATCAAAACTTGAAATCTGGCAGTATATCGATTTACAATAAATTGGGTATGCTGGTTAAAACAATCGCCCCCGTTGAAAGTGCTCCACTTAATCTGACTATTGATATTTCAAACCTGCCTGCTGGCATGTACATGATTGAATATCTGGATAATGACATGAATTTTAGTCAAAAATTCATCAAAATAAATAATTAAAATTATCGAAAGATGAAGAAACTAACCTTAAGCATACTTATAATCCTTATTGGTATTGTATTCACCGGACTCGCCGGCAATCAAGTACAGGTCATTCAAGAAAAATCCAATGAAATTAATCTTCAAGTAGAACTTCATGATTACACGCTGGATCCTGTTCAGTATGATGGAAAGATTTGGACACGTGTAAGTATTGGAGAAGGCTCAATGCTTCAAAAAGCAGGTGCCCCTGAACTTCCCAAATGGAGTAAATCAATTTTGGTTTCAGATTTCTCAAGCTGGACTGCAGAAGTTTATGATGAACATTTCATCGAATTGGAAAATATTGATATTCTACCTTCCAAAGGGAATTTAACCAGAGATAATCAACCTTCTGCTGTACCTTATACATTTGGCATCGAATATCAAACGAATGCATTTTATCCCGGAAATCTTACTAGCCTGAGTGAGCCTTATATCATTCGGGATAAACGGGGAATTGCCGTTCAGTTTCAGGCTTTTCAATATAATCCGGTAACAAGGGTTTTACGAATTTACACCACCTTCAAAGTAAGAGTTTATCAAGTAGCGGTCACTGCTATCAATCCATTGGTTAAATCAAGCAGTCTAAATCGCTCATCGGGCGAATTTGAAAGCATCTTCAAACGTCAGTTTATCAATTATCCGCAAGGGAAATATACCACACAAGATGAACTAGGCGAAATGTTGGTAATTTGTCATCCCAACTTTATCGAAGTAGTTCAGCCATTAGTGAGTTGGAAGATTCAAAAAGGAATCCGGACTACGCTTGTAGATGTAACGACCATTGGAAATGCTGCCAATATCAAAACATACATTGCCAATTTTTATAATACGCATAATCTTACCTGGGTTTTATTGGTTGGCGATGCTGCGTATGTTCCAAGCAGCTCTACCACAGCAGGAGACAGCGATAATAACTACGGTTTTATTGTTGGAAATGATCATTATCCGGATGTATTCATGGGAAGATTTTCAGCAGAAACAGTTGCACATGCTCAAACTATGGTTGACCGGGTTTTAAACTATGAACTTAATCCCGTTGTAGATAATCATTATGAACATATCCTGGGAATTGGCTCCAGTCAGGGACCCGGGGATGATAATGAGATGGATTATCAGCATATCCGGAATATGCAGACTGATGCATTGGGATTCACATATACATCAGCTTCCGAGTTTTTTGATGGTTCACAGGGTGGATTAGATGCCAGCGGGGATCCAACCTCAGCAGGTGTTTCAAGCCAACTTAACGCAGGTGCAGGTGCCCTTGTTTATACCGGGCATGGAAGTAATACTTCATTCGGCACCTCCGGATACAGCAATACACAGGTTAATGCGCTGAATAATACAGGTAAGCTGCCATTCATTTGGGCAGTAGCTTGTGTTAATGGCAACTTTGTCGGAACTACATGCTTTGCAGAAGCCTGGACAAGAGCTCAGGTTAATAATCAACCAACCGGCGCCATTGCCACGCTGATGTCAACCATCAATCAAAGTTGGGATCCACCTATGTGTGGACAAGATGAAATGATAGATATTCTCACCGAAACATATCCTTCCAATATCCTTCGAAGCTTTGGAGGTATTTCCATGAGTGGATGTATGAAGATGAATGATGAATACAATACATCAGGCTACGAAATGACCGATACCTGGACCTGTTTTGGCGATCCTTCCATTATGGTGCGCACAGCCACTCCTATCAGTATTAGTGTTACCCATTTACCTTCCAGCTTTATAGGAATGACCAGTTTTTCAGTACACTGTAATTTTGAGGGAGCGTTTGCAGCCTTAACCAATGGAGATAGTATTTTAGGGACTGCCTACATTCAAAACGGGGTAGCTCAAATTTCGCATCCTGTTTTAAATCAGGTAGGCTCTATTACTTTGACCGTAACCGGCTTTAATGTTGTTCCTTACGTAGCATTTATTGATATTGTGCCTAATGAAGGACCATTTGTCAGTCTCAGTAGTTTTCAGGTAAACGATGCATCTGGCAATCAAAATTATGCAGCCGATTTCGGTGAAACCTTTCAACTGAATTTAAGCGTATTAAATGTTGGAATTGAACAAGCTGTTAATGTGATAGGAACCCTTTCCTCCAGCGATTTGGCAGTTACTATCATCAACAATCAGTACAATTTTGGGAACATTGACAGCGCAACTACCATTTTCCCAATCGGCGTGTTCACCATTCAGGTTGCGAATCCCGTTGAAGATCAACAAACAGTAGATTTCACCCTTACCTTTATGGATGACTCATCCAATACCTGGACTTCCTATCTGACCATCACTTTACAGGCTCCTAAACTGGAATTGGAATTAGTGTCGGTTACAGAATCAGCCCCTGCCAATTTTAATGGTCGTCTGGATGCCGGTGAAAGATTTATCATCACACTTAAAGCAATGAATGTTGGACACTCCGGAATTCCGGAAGCTGGATTGACTATTCAGACAAGTTCACCTTATCTGACAATGGATGGAACCAGCTATACCAGTGGAGCTCTGGATGCTGCCGGGTTTGAGTTAATCAATTTTACCGGACAAACCTCCTTCACAACACCAATTAAAGAAAATATTGAATTCATGGCTACTATCTCTTATCAGGCTTATGAATCTTCCATGGAGTTTGAAAATGAAATTGGTTCCATTATTGAAAATTGGGAATCAGCAGGTTTTACTTCCTATTCCTGGTCACAGTCGGGAAACTTACCCTGGACACTTGTTCAGAGTGGTACATTTGAAGGCAATTACGCAGCAAAATCAGGCGCCATCGGAGATAGTCAGAGTTCAACGATGCAACTTACTGTCGAAGTACTTGAAGCAGGTGATATATCCTTTTACAAACGGGTTAGTTGCGAAGAAATGGGCTCAGTTTACTATGATTATCTCGATTTCCAAATCGATGGCATCTCCAAAGGGAAATGGGCTGGTGAGGTTGCCTGGTCTAAATCAACTTACCCTATTAGCACCGGAAACCATACCTTAAAATGGGTTTATACCAAAGATTCCTATTACATTGGAGGGTCGGATTGTGCCTGGGTTGATTTAATTGATTTCCCAAAGATTAATATCAACTTCGCTCCTTTTATTACAAATACAGATGACACTATCCAGATTCAAATAAATCAACCTTACTTCTATACGTTGGAAGCTTTTGATCAAAATGCTGGCGATATATTAACATTTACTGCGGATACTTTGCCGGATGGTTTTACCCTGACAAGCGCAAGTAATACAACCGCCCTATTAAGCGGTAACGCTACTGCAGAACAAATTGGTTATCATACAGTGACCATTGAGGCAAGTGATGGAATCGCTTCTCCTTCATCTAAAACAATTGTTCTACGTATTGATAATTTGGTAGAAACAGATGAGTTTAGCTCAACCATGTTTTCTTTTTATCCAAACCCTGCTCAATCAGTCATCCAATTTGAAGGATTCAATTCTGCCGGGATATTGAGCATCTATTCGGTTACTGGCGCCCAAATTAAGCAAATAGCACTTTCTAATTCCAACATAGAGATAGATATTTCTGACTTAAGCAATGGTGTCTATTTGATAGGATTTAAATCGAACGGACCTGAGACCTTGAAAAGGTTGATAATCCAACGATAATAAGTTAAACCCGAAAAGGCAGTCTTTACAGGCTGCCTTTTTTTTTGAAAAAAAATAACTTTTCCGGACAACTTATTTAAAAATTTTATTCTTACTATTGAAATCAAAACAAATAGATTATCATGAAACGAATTATCCTTCTGGTACTTACACTACTAAGTATTACAAGTCTTCAGGTGACAGCCTCAGGCCTCACCAACACGGCACCACAGGCAATGCCTGATTCAACCTTTTTCGATTGTACGGCTGATTTCTATTACACCAATCAGGATACAACGGTTTGGTTTACAAATGCATCCTGGTCATCTCTCCCAATTACTTCCTTTTATTGGGAATTTGGAGATGGAACAACTTCCACAGATGCCAATCCGACTCACAATTATCCGGTATTAGGCATTTATTATGTTACACTCACCATTACAACGGCGAACTGCACAAGCTCAATGACTCTCGAGGTCTGGCTGGACTATATTTTCCCGGTCGATTGTCAGGCTGATTTCTACTATTGGCCGATGGGATTAAATGTCATGTTTTATGATGGGTCTTATTCCTATACTCCTGTCACCTCCTGGTATTGGAACTTTGGAGATGGAGACACTTCTACTTTACAGGAGCCAATTCATAACTATGACAGTGTTGGAGTATATGAAGTAAGTTTAACTATCACAAGTGATAGTTGTACCAGTACAGCAATTTATTATGTATATCTGGATTCCGTATCATTCCCGGAATGCTACGCTTCGTTTGGATATGATATCGACCCAGCTAATTCATACGACTTCGATTTTTATGATTTTTCATATGCATTAGCTCCAATCACAAGTTGGATATGGAATTTTGGGGATGGGACAACGAGCACGCTACAAAACCCATCACATCTTTTTACGCAGCAAGGAATTTATGAGGTTAGCCTTACCATTACTTCAGATAGTTGTACCAATACCTATGCTGAATGGATTACAGTAGGAAATTCATCATCAGGTGATTGCCAGGCCGATTTTTGGTATTACACCTATTCCTCCTATTCCGTTGAATTCTTCGATTTATCCTGGTCAAACAGCCCGATTCTAACCTGGACCTGGGATTTTGGTGATGGAACAACCTCCAATTTGCCTTATCCTATGCATCAATATAGTGCTCCAGGTGTTTATCCAGTATCATTGACCATCCAGTCTGATTCCTGCACAAGCACCGTATTTTATCCTATTTATGTTGATTCAATTATAGTGCCTGATTGCTATGCCGATGGCAATTATTACTCCAATGGTTTAACCGTTGTATTTCAGGATTACAGTTATGCAATGAATCCGATTAATTCCTGGTATTGGGAATTTGGAGATGGTACAACTTCTACTCAGCAAAACCCAACACATGTCTATCCTACAGCCGGATATTATGATGTTATGCTTACGATTACTTCTGATAGTTGCACCAGTTCAATGTACTTAGGTGTCTTTGTGGATTCTATCATATATTATGAATGCATGGCAGAGTTTTATACCACGCCAAATCCAAGCGATCCATTATCCATTTTATATGTTGATAACAGCTATGCAATGAACCAAATTACAAGCTGGTTCTGGGAATTTGGAGATGGTGGCACTTCAACTGATCAATATCCCTATCATACGTATGCTGCCGCAGGCACCTATAGTGTCACGTTATCTATTATGGCAATACCTTGGACATATCCAGGCGACACCTGCTTCAGCACCACCACTTATTCCATTGTCGTAGGAAACAGCAATCCAGGCAATTGTATAGCCATGTTTAATTATAGCGTGTCCAATCAAACTACAGTTGATTTCAGTGACCAATCATATTCCGCTACACCGATTCAATATTGGTACTGGGACTTTGGTGATGGTTCCACATCAACCTTGCAAAACCCGACACATACTTATGCTGCACCCGGATTTTATGTGGTAAACTTGTACATCGAAGCAGATTCATGTTCTTCATATTCAAGCAATTACATCAGCCTTACCACAGGAAATGGTAATGCCTTGCCTGGTGGAGGACCATTATGGGAAATGCCTGCTTGTCAAGCCTTTTTCCTGACAATCGCTGATGGACTGGAAGTTGAATTCACGAATCTTTCTGTTATTCCTTTAAGTGGTGTTGTAATGTTCAATTGGGATTTTGGTGATGGAAATTCTTCCTCCGATTTTAGTCCAACACACACTTATGCAAGTGATGGAGTTTATAATGTAATTCTTACACTAAGCAGTGGTGCTTCCTGTGGAGGTACGTATGAAGTTCAATTATATATTAATTCAGCTTCCAATTGGGGTAGTAATTGCCAGGCAGCTTTCTTCCCGGTAACAGATACCATGGTAAATACCATTCAATTTATTGATATGTCAGTTTTTGATGTTATCAATCCTACCACATTTAGCTGGAATTTTGGAGATGGTAGTTTCTCCTATGATATGAATCCTCTCCATACTTATGCTCAAGCTGGCACCTATACGGTATATCATGAGATTGCCAGTGGAACCTGCATAAGTGGTATGGCTATTGAAGTTGACCTGCAAAATAATTCCTTTATGCCTATGCCGGGTTATACCCCTCTTGCTATTGACGAAGAAGATGAATTAGGAACTATCTCGCTGTATCCAAATCCTGCTACAGACAAAGTATATCTTTCTACTGAAATGATTGCAGCCGGCCGCTATGACATTTCCATGTATGATATCACCGGAAAACTCCTGGTAGCTCAATCACTTCAATTAGGTACAGGTGAACATACTACTGAATTATTAGTTGATATGTTAGCAAAAGGTAGCTACTTCGTTCGGATTACCGGAACGAATGCCAGTAAAACCTTGCAATTTGTCAAATAACATACGTTTCTTTTCTTAGGCTAAAAGGGTGTTTCCTCCGGGAAACACCCTTTTTTAGTTCAAAAAACTATTTCATTCTTCCGAATAGTTAGGACTATGCCCTTCAAGCCTTATTTTGTCCGTTTGACCCATAACTCACTGGTTTCACGCACATCATGATTTTACTTTTACAGTCATATTAATTTATTCTTAATTTATTGTAAACACATTATCAACGAAAAGCATGAAACGATTAACCTTATTTAGCATTGTTCTTTTCCTCTTAGTTGCTGGAAAATCAATTGGCCAAATTCCCAATCAAGGATTCGAAAACTGGATTTCGGCAGGCTCGTATAATGATCCCGAAAGTTATAAAACTACCAACTTTTTAATGATTGGGTCATTCCATCCTGTAACTCGATCTACAGACCATTATCCAAGCTCCATTGGTAATTATTCCATAAGATTGGAAAGTCAAAGCAGCACACAAGGAGCCGTTGGACTTGCCGTACAATCCGATGATATCATGAATGGACTAAAACCTACATTTCCCATTGTTGGACATCCGGGCGTATTTACAGGATATTTCAAGTTTACCCCACAGAATGGAGATACGCTGCTTGTTTTAGCGAGTCTCTACAAGAATGGCGTTGAAGTGTCAACAGCAGCTTTTATTTATGATCTGCCTCAAAACGATTGGGCATCATTTTCAGTACCCTTTCCAGAATACATCGAGGCTGACAGTGGAGCAATCATGCTGTCCTCCTATTTATTTCAGTTTGCCGGAGGAGGTGGACAGCCCCCCTTGCCTAATGGAAATTCAATCTTATACGTTGACAATATCAGCTTCGACTCGCTAATAACAACTATTCAGGAGCTGCCTGCTAACCAATCATTTTCAGCATGCATATACCCAAATCCTGCTCAGGAAAGTATTACAATTGAAACGACTGGAATTCATACGTTCTTCAAATTATATGACATCACGGGAAGAATTGCAGGTGAAATTGATTTAAAAAACGAATCTACAAACTTCAATATCAGCCATTTACAACCAGGTATCTATCTGGCAACATTTCGAAATACTCAGGGAATCCTTATCAAAAAAGAAAAAGTAATTATCGAATAAACCACGAGTCATTCATATGAAAAAGATAGGAATAGTACTATTTCTGGCGATTTATTTATCCTATTATCAAGCGTACACACAAGAACTTTATGATTTAAACATCATTCAAAAAATCGAATTACAATTCGCTGAGTCAAATTGGGATTATAAATTAGATACTGCCAAACTTGGAAATGGTTCGTACATTCAGGCTTCCTGGGTTAAAATTAATGGCGTACCATTTAACTCCGTTGGGGTTAAGTACAAAGGGAATAGCTCTTACGATTCAAGCAGGGTAAAAAATCCTGTACATATAGAGCTAAACACCTATATTCCGGGACAATCGTATCAGGGATATCAAGATATTAAACTGAACAACGGCTGGTTTGAGCCTTCATTTGTAAGAGATGTGCTGGCCAATCAAATTGCCCGGAAATATATGCCGGCTATCCGGGCTAATTACGCTCAATTATACATTAATGGGACCTACCTTGGGTTGTATGCAAATGTAGAATCTATAAATAATGACTTTGTACGAAAGCATTTTCATGGCTCAGAAAACCCATTTTTCAAATGCAATCCTATAGTGTATCAGGCTCAAAATTTCCCAACCCTGGAATATCTTGGGAGCGACAGCACTTTATATCAAAACAACTATGAAATAAAGTCAACTGCAGGTTGGCAAGACTTGATTCAACTAATTGATACTTTAAACAATAATCCAGATGGCTTAAATGAAGTACTGAATGTTGACCGGGCTCTTTGGATGCTGGCTTTCAATAATGTAATAGTGAATCTGGATAGTTACACCGGGATAGGTTCGCAGAATTATTATTTGTATCAAGATAATTATCAGCGATTTAACACTATTCTCTGGGATCTGAATATGAGTTTTGGTTCATTTAATATTATCAGTCAAGGCCCTACCGGAGCTTTATCGCTAAGTCAGCTACAGCAACTCTCTCCCACTTTACAGTCAGCCAATACAACCAAACCGCTAATCAATAAACTGCTGGGCATTGACCGATATAAAAAGATGTATATCGCTCATATGAAAACGATTGTGAATGAAAATTTCGCTAATCAAAGTTATTTAGATGAAATTGACTATCTGCGAACAATTATCGATACTGCCGTTCAATCTGACCCTAACAAGTTTTTCACATATACTCAATTTCAGAACTCAATTACGCAAGGAACCAGCTTTGCTTCGACCAGCATTCCTGGCATTCAGGTGTTAATGGAATCCCGAACCGCTTTTCTTAATTCAAGCAGTGAATTTCAGCAAGTTGCACCTCTCATTGAAGAAATTGTTCCTTCGGATACAGTAAAAAATCCGGGAGAGCTTCTAAACATTCAGGTTTTCGTTAGTCTTGCTGATTCAGTTTTTTGGGGATATCGATATTTTCCGGAAGAGGTATTTACCCGTATTCCAATGTATGATGATGGTTTACATAATGATGGACAAGCTCAGGACGGCATTTTTGGAATCGAGATAGAATTTGGTGCATCTCAACTACAATATTACATCTATGCTGAAAACCAAAATGCGGGAATATTTTCACCGGAGCGGGCTGAATATGAGTTCTATACCATTGATGTAAATCCGGGAAATCTTTTACCGGGTACCGTTTCCATAAATGAATTTATGGCTATCAATGATAACTATGAGACCAATGAATTTGGAGAATTTGAAGATTGGATAGAATTAAAAAATTTAACGAATGAGGAGGTTCATTTGAGTGGTGCCTATGTAAGTGATAACCGGAACATAACAACCAAATTTACCTTACCTGCAGGAACCATTCTGCCTCCTCATGCTTATCTCGTCATTTTTTGTGATGAAGAAGCAAGTTCTTCATCATACCTCCATGCCCCCTTTAAACTTTCGGGTGAAGGAGATGATTTAACTTTACTCAATTTGAATGGCGAAATGATTGACAGTGTGCAATTTGGCACACAATACGGAGATGTAAGCATGGGCAGATGTCCCGATGGAACCGGTTCATTTTCATTCATGTATCAACCTAGTTTTCTAAGCGCAAACTGTGAAATAGGAATAATTGAAGAACAATCAAATAATCTGATTGCTTTCCCAAATCCGGGAGAGGGATTGCTAACCATCCAGGTTTACGAACCAGGCAACACCATGGTCGAATTATTTAATAGTGCAGGTCAGTTAGTAAGGAAACAGTTTAGCAACGAGTCTCTTATTCAGCTCGATTTCACGAATCAGCCATGCGGCATTTTCCTCTGCAAAGTCACAACTAATCAAAGACATACAAAGTCTGTCAAAATCATTAAAAACTAATTTTCAAGGTATGAGGCGATTAAATTTTAAAAACACATTCGTGTTTTTAGGGATTGGTATATCCATTTTTTTAATACAGGCTTGCCAACAAGAAGCCGGAGAAGGGGGAACATCTACCATCCGTGGAAAAGTTTTCGGCAAGTATTACAATAGCTCATTCACATATTCATCTGGAAGTCAATACGTTCCGGATAAAGATGTTTACATCATCTACGGAGATAGTTACAGTTTTGGTGACCGAACCAAGACCAGCTACGATGGGAGCTATGAATTCTCCTACTTGCAAACAGGTAAGTACAAGGTCTATGTTTATTCCAATGATTCCAGCATGAATTCCCCAAGTGGAAGCATCACCCTTATTCAGGAAGTAAACCTGACAGAAAATTATCAAACTATTGAATTAGAAGACTTTATCACTTTCGAATAATTATAAAATCTATGAAACAATTAATTCTGGGAATTATCATAGGCATTGTGCTAATGACAAGTGTTGGATTTATGCCGGGCAGAAAAGAAATAGCACATCTCAAGATATCTTCCAAAACCAGCCATGAAAGTTTTTATCAGGAAAATGAATTAAAAACTTATAAAGAGAGGTTTACCAGATTCGACAAATCCGGTGAAATTACTGAAGATATCCATTACAAAAAGGATGGAACCATCAAATCAAAAGAAAATTTCACATATAACTCCCTGGGCGATAAAACAGAAAAATCGGAATTTAAATCGAATGACGGTCTCACACAAAGAACGAGCTATTCTTATGATGCACTAGGACGAAAAGTAGCTGAGAATGAATACGATGCGAATGGTTTATTGCAAAAGAAAACAAGCTTCAGCTATGATAAAAAAGGATTTCTGCTGGAAAAGAGAGTAAGTAATCCCCAGGGGGAGCTTCTTTCTCTTGAAAAATACACCTATACAACTTATTAGTACAGGCAATGAATACACTTGAAAATACTTTAAGTCTGTTTCAGACAATCAGTCTCAACCAAATGGATGAGGTAAAACTGATGGACCGGATTGATACGAAATATGTTTTCAGTATTGAAAAGTTAGAACCCCTTCTTTGGGAAATCAAGGAAGATTATAAGATTCTGGAGGTTGCCGGGAAAGTGCAAAGTGACTATGAAACCCTCTATTTTGACACAAGCGATTTCCGCTTTTTCCATGATCATCAACATGGGAAAGGGACAAGATATAAAGTACGATTTCGTGTTTATCTTTCAAACAAGCTCAGTTTCCTCGAGGTTAAACTTAAAAACAATAAAGGAAGGACAGTCAAAGAAAGAGTCAAGGTTAAATCGGATGATTTACTTGAAAGCACGAAGTCACGCGAATTACTTTCACATCATCCTTTGATAAAAAACCTGGCCATCCATCCCACTATTTGGGTAAATTATACGCGTATCACCCTGGTGCATCACCAAAAGCCCATTCGAATGACCATCGACACCAATTTGCATTTCATCCGGGATGATAAAAGAATTGATATGGGTGAAATTGCCATTTTAGAACTCAAAAGGCAAAAATCATCCGTAAGTCCTGTTGAAAAGCTGCTAAAAGCTTACCGCATTTCACCCATGAACTTCAGTAAATACATTCAGGGTATTATGAAAATGTATCCATCAATTAAAATCAACAATTTCAAAGAAAGAACAAGAGTATTAAATAAAATAAGCCAATGAAAACCATCCATGTCCTACTAATTAGTTTAATGCTCATGCTGAGCATTTCAACCTACAGTCAAGCAATCAATCCTATGGCTTTTAATGATGGAGCTAGTACTATTGAATCATTTGAAACCGACCCCTTAGAAACGAGTAATTCAACCCAGATAAAAAAAGACAAAAATAAAAAGGATAAGATTCACCTGGATAGCAACTTCTATTATAGTTTGTTAATCAATATGTTGGCTGTAAGCTTATTAATTCTTGCCTTTCATTACCGGAATTATCACAAACAAGATGTGTTCTTTACTTATTTCATTTTTAATATCACCATATTTCTGCTTACCTATCTGTTGAATGAAATCAAGATATCCATGGGGGCAGCATTTGGATTGTTTGCTGTATTCTCCATGCTCAGGTATCGTACCGAAGGGATTTCGATGAAGGACATGACTTATTTATTTATGGTAATCGCCATGGGCTTAATAGCTGCTGTTCAGCTGGATTTGGTGGAACTCATAATTATCGACTTAATTATCATTGCCGCTACTTTTCTACTAGAAGGAAACCTCTTCATTAAACCCTTAGGAATGAAGCGAATTCGATATGATAACATTGAGTTGGTAAAACCACAATATGCGGCAGAGTTGCTAGATGATTTACAAAATCGAACCGGATTAGATATTGTCAGGGTAGAAATCAAAGATTTTAATTTTTTAAAGGATACGGCTCGCCTGATAATCTTCTATAAACTATAAGTACGACCCAATCCGATATTTTCAATAACAATGAACAAGTATCTGAAAAACATCATTTTAAGCATAGGCATCCTTGCATTTCAATTGCCAATGGCTCATGCACAAGTTAAGGATGCAATGGTTTGGACAAGTCTGGAATTTGAAAAAAAACTGGGATCAAGTATTGACCTTTGCATTAGCCAGGAATTTCGGTTCGGACAGCAAGTTAGCATGTTTAACAAACACTTAAATCAAATCGGATTTAAGTATCAAGTTAATGATTTCCTTCAACTTGGAGGGAACTATCGCTTCTCAGAAAAATTAAATATGGGCGAAAATATTCAGTTTGATCATCGATACGGGCTAGAATTTAAAGTTCAACAAAAGTACCATCGCTTAAATTATAGTTACAAGAATCTGGCAAGTGTAAGCTATCAACAAATCTATTCATCACCCGGCGGATTGATACCCTCCTTCTATAATCAGGGTAAATTTCAGCTTGGATATCTGCTTAGCAGGAGAATTGCGCTGAAAACATCGTATGAATACTATTTACCACTAAATGGAAAACGTAAAATGTGTATTGATGAACACCGTTATCAGCTGGGATTCGAATATATCCTCAACAGGTGGTTGGTAATTAACCCTTATTATCTCATCTCGATTGAAACCAACCATAACAATCCCGATTATCTTTTTGTTAGTGGAATCAATTTATCATTCAAATTCTAGGCAAATATCATCACATCAAACAAGATAAATGAAATAGGAAAAAATCATACGAAATTTGGGTAAAAACAGTATTTTTAGGAACCAATTCCCCCATCATGGAACACAAACTTCCAATTAACAAGCTAATCAGGATTGGATTATACTTTTCACCTCTAATTGGGACACTGACGGCAGCACCCGAGGTAGTAAATAATCCTGGTAATTTTCATTCATTTTTGAATGTGATGCTACTATTTACGCTACTCAGTGTATATTCCTTCTTTATTAATGTAATATTGGAATTTTTAGCAAAGCGGTTCTCAAATCCTCTCGTGAAAGTCCTTTTTAGGTATGCAACACCTTACCTGATTTGCTTTATTACGGTGATTCCTTTTCTGAATCTTATCAAACCGGAAGTGCCGGTAACTGAAACGTACCGGATATTAAAAGATGGATTACCAGTTCAAAATGAATTTATTGTATTTGGACCCATTGTCTTATGCCTCGTCCTAAACACTATTGTGATAATTATCAAAGACTTAATCATACTAAAGGAAACTAAATCTCAAATTGAATTTGAAAATGCTCAATTGAGAATTAAGAATGTGGAAGCTACCAATCAGCAACTTAAACAACAAATTCAGCCGCACTTTCTCTTTAATTCACTCAATACCTTAAAAAGTATGATCAAAAAAGAACCGGATGAAGCTGAGAAATACCTTATTCGCCTATCTGAATTCCTAAGGCATTCAATTTCAATAGGATCTGACAATATTTCAAGTTTAAAAGATGAAATCACCTTATGTGAAGATTATATGGCTTTGCAAAAAACACGTTTTAGAGAAGCCTTGTTTATTGAAATTAATATTCCCAATGCAATCCTTAATGCTGGGTTCGTCCCTGTTTTCTCCATTCTTCCCTTGCTCGAAAATGCTATCAAGCACAACATCCTAACGATGGAATCTCCCCTGTTTATCAAAGTGTATCATGATCAAGGAAGAATTCGAGTCGTAAATACCTTACAACCCAAACAAAGCAATGAAACAGGCACAGGATTTGGATTAGAGAATTTAGCCGAACGATATAAAATAATATCTGGGGACCAGCTATTTATAGAAAAGACTGAAGATGAGTTTAATGTTAGTATTAAAATTCTGGTTCATGAAAATAGTAATAATTGAAGATGAACTACCTACTGCTGAAGATTTGGAAGAAACTATTCGAAGGGTTGAACCAAATGCGGAAATTATTAAAACGTTGCACTCTGTCAAAGAAGCCATCGAATTCCTGAAGATAAATAAAGAGGCCTCGTTAATCTTTTCAGATATTAATTTAGGCGATGGTTTAAGTTTTGAAATCTTCAAACAGGTGGATCTAATAATTCCGGTTATCTTTTGTACTGCCTATAATGAATATGCACTTGAAGCATTTAAAGCAAACGGAATTGACTACATCTTAAAACCTTACACAGCAAAAAGTATTTCCGATGCACTCCACAAATACAAATATCTCAGAAATGGATCAACCCAAAACCAATTATTTTATGAGAAACTCGCATCAGCCATAAGTAAACAAGACAACTCTCAAACCCAGGCTATTCTAGTCTATTCAAAAGATAAAATTATTCCAATCAAGCTTGAGGATATCGCTTTGTTTTATATCGAACATGAAATCAGCTATTTAATAAGCTTTACGAACAAGAATTTCACTGTAAATAAGAAAATGGAAGAACTGGAAAGGCTTACAGGGAGCAGATTCTTTCGGGCAAATCGACAGTTCTTAATTAACAGAAAAGCAATTATGGATGCATCATTCTATTTTGGCCGAAAACTAGCGCTCAATTTATGCATTCCATTTCATGAAAAAATAACAATAAGCAAAGAGAAAAGCCCGATATTTCTGGAATGGCTTTCCAATCAAACCTGAGGTTATCTCCCTTGTTTTATCAATGAATGAATGGTTGAATTACCTGAATCCTGAATCTGTAAAAAATAAACACCATCAGGTAAAGTTGTTGCATCTATCTGAAGATGAGGAGCATTTGCAATACGCTTCAAAACTAGTTGTCCTGCTACATTATATAATTCGATTTGCTCTTGACCTTTTAATCCTTCCAAAGTAATTTTGCTTGCAAAAGGATTTGGATAGATACGAATTAAAGGCTTATCAAACTCTTCTAAATCAAGCACATCAATCGATAAAGTGACTGGAATTCCCGTGCATCCGTTGGCAGCAAATTCTGTAAGCTGTATGTATCCCTCTCCTTCGTTGAGCCAAATAACCCAAAGACTGTCGCCAATTATCGTATCAACAACACCTCCCGAAACCAGCCATTCAAAACTGGAGCCTTCGAGCCCTTCAACGGTATAAAGATATACCGAATCCCCTGCAATAACTTCCATTTCACCCGAAATAGAGCCTGTTCCAACGATATTTACAAATACTGAAACTGAAAAGTAACAGCCCGAAATCCCATCCTCTATAAAAACAGAATAATCAGTAGGTTCAAGTGGATTCTGAAATATCACCGGATCTGTATCACCTGTGCTCCACAGAAAATCAAAAGGACCCGAATTAGCTGTTAACATAACAAGCTCACCTTCGCAAAGCGTATCGGAACTAGCTGTCAGGGTGGCATTTATCACACTAACCTGTACCGAATCTTCCAACGAACATAGGTAAGCATCCTGAATTGTCAGAAAATAGGTTCCAGACGTACTAACTGTATTCGTTGGCAGACTTCCGCCATTACTCCAAACATAGGTCGCATAGCCGGCCGTTGCAACGATTTCTAGCGAAGAGCTACCGCAAATCGCAAGCGTATCGGGCAATCCACTGTTGATAAAGCCTCCTGCATGAACC
>JAIPAR010000034.1 GCA_021739985.1 Bacteroidales bacterium
GGATGGGAGGAAGCTGAGGGCTTACCATAATCTCCACCTTCACGAATGGATTGAACCAATGGAATTTGGGCAAGCAATGGGAAGTTCATTTCTTCTGCCAGTTTTTTACAGCCATCTTTTCCAAAAAGATAATATTTATTTTCAGGAAGCTCTTCCGGAGTAAACCAGGCCATATTCTCTACCAATCCCAGCACCGGTACATTAATTTTAGGGTCTGTAAACATTCCAATACCTTTAATAGCATCAGCAAGCGCTACATCCTGCGGGGTACTAACAATCACAGCGCCGGTCACCGGAACTTCCTGGACGAGAGTCAGATGGATATCGCTTGTTCCCGGAGGAAGGTCGATAAACATGAAATCGAGTTCGCCCCAATCTCCCTGATTCATCAATTGCTTCAGCGCAGAGGTAGCCATAGGCCCTCTCCAGATAAGTGCATCTTTAGGATTTACGAAAAAGCCAATGGAAAGCATTTTGATATTATAATTCTCAACCGGAGCAATCATATCAGCATTCCCTTTTTTGAAAATCTCAGGGCGAGCCCCTTCCACATCCATCATTTTCGGAATGGATGGGCCATAAACATCGGCATCAATCAATCCAACTTTATATCCGAGCTTAGCAACAGATACAGCCAGATTAACGGCAATCGTTGATTTCCCAACGCCACCTTTTCCGGAAGCCACAGCAATCACATTTTTAATACCTGCAAACAATTTAGGCTCTTGAATGTCTAATGGTTTGACGTTTACTTTATCCTCTTTCTTCCCCTGGGTAATGATTCCTACCACCGATTCACCGATATAGGTCTTCAACGCTGTGTGGCAAGCACGGATAAGGGAAGAAATAAAAGGGTCGTTTGTTGTTTTGGGCAGAAGGTCAAAACGTACCGTATTGTCCTCTGTTTTAACGTTTCTCACCAGGTCTAATGTAACAATATCCTTCTCTTCTCCAGGATACTTAACATGTTTTAAGGCACTGATTACCTGATCAATAGTAATATTCATCTTATTTTTATTTAATTTAAATAAAGCGCAAAGATAATAATAATTTAGTGGTCAGACGGCCAAAATGAGAGATACTTTAAATTGTTCGTTCGTCAAATGTTTTTATTCGTTTGTCAATAAAAAACACGTTTTGTCAACAAACGATTGCAAAGCCATTTTTGTCGCCCTATTTTTGAACCGTAAATAGAAACGATTTCAGAAACGATATCCGAAGAGAGAGAAGAAAATGAGCGCCACAAACGTAACCAAATTAAATGTTTTGACGACAATGATGAAGAGTGTAGAAGATGCGATAAAAGTCTGGAACCAAGGCAAAGTTCTCTTCGTTGACAAACCGGAGAATGAAAGCGGGTATTTACAGGTGTATAACATAAATGGAGATGAAATTTATTGTTTACCAATTGAAAAAGGGACCCAATTAAGTTACATTTTAAACGTTGCCGATGGAGCTTATCTGATTACTACAGTGGTACAGTCGGGAGTTTATAAGGATGAAATTATGGTTCGATAAAAGAGATTTAAAATTTAGATTTACTATATACTACAAAGTAGATATAAACAGTGGGGTAGCATGGAGGCGTAGGGATACGCTTCCATTCTTTTTTTATAGCAATTCAGTTGCCGGATTCCAAAAGTACTTTTCCAGGTTGATAATCTGGTCATTTTCAATATGAATACCTTCGCTTTTCAATAAATCAGCCATCGTGGTTTGTCCTCCAAAATAATGTTTTCCTGTAAGTAGGCCTTTTCGGTTCACAACACGATGAGCCGGTATTCCGGTTTCAAACCAGTTGCAGGTATTTAAGGCCCAACCAACCATCCGGGCGGAGCGAGCTACACCCAAATAAGAAGCGATAGCCCCATAGGAACTTACGCGTCCTGGCGGGATCAGGCGGACCACTTGAAAAACCTTATCGAAGAAATCGTCTCCCGTTGGTTTCATGGTGATGGGTTATATTTAATCGAAGCCGGCCGGCTCGATAATAGGATTTGCATGGTTAAGCCGAAAACGAAGATAGGTTATTGTCTTCCCTTCTTTACTAAATAGCTCCTCGTAATGCGTTTTTATCTCCAAAATAGGATTGCCGAAATGAGTGGTGTAGAGATTATCGGTAGCATCCAGAATTTCGAACTGATTTTGCTGAAGCAAAGCAAGCGTGTAGTCATACAATTCCTTACTATCAGTTTTCAGATGCACAATTCCTTCGGGATGAAGAAACTGGCGATAATTTTCCAGGAAGCCGGATGAAGTAAGTCTTTTTTTGGCTCGCCTGATTTTAAGCTGAGGATCCGGAAAAGTAATCCAGATTTCGTTTATCTCACCTTCGCCAAACAGACTTTTAATGAATTCGATGCGTGTACGGATAAAAGCAGCATTTGGGATACCTTCTTCGGCAATAGTTTTCGCACCTCGCCATAGTCGTGCACCTTTAATATCAATGCCGATGAAGTTTTTGTCCGGAAAAGCACGGGACATCCCGATGGTATATTCACCTTTCCCACAGCCCAACTCCAACACAAGCGGATGTTCGGATTTAAAATATTCGGATTTCCATTTCCCTTTAAGCGGATAATCGGCATTCAGCACTTCGCTGGTTAAAGGTTGGATGACATGACTAAACTGGTCGTTTTCTTCGAAACGCTTTAATTTTCCTTTTCCCACACTATTTATCTGACTTTTTCAACTCTTACGCCCACGTCGCTGATTCCCGGCAGCTCTTCTTTCCGCATACCCTGTTCAATAACCAGGGTATAAATGCCGGAATGCGGGAAGCGCACATTACGTTTAAATATAAACTCGGATTGATAATGAGAACCCAGTCCACTTCCCAACCAGCGGCCTTCCTGGCTGGCCAGCATACAATCGAGTGTATCTCGTAACATCACACCACGTGGATCAATGGTTTCGATAAACAAAAAGATATTTTGGAAGGGATAGGCTTGTGTATTACGGACATTGACAATCAGGTTATTGATAGATAAGGTATCGCTAACCGGGATTTCAAAGCTAAGGCGCTGCTGTGCGTCCCAGGTTTCCTGATTTATCGATACATGTTCCTGATACACATTCTTTTTGATGCAACTGTTCAGCATGAACACCAGCAATAGCAAGAATGAAATCCGATACACGGTTGAGCCTGTAAACATAGTCCTTTAAGGTTTTGGGTTCCCGGCCGGAGGCTGGTTGTTTCGCTGTGGACGTTTATTTTTCCGGTTGCGGGAGTTTTTATTATTCTTCCGGTTTACATCATCGAAACGATTAATGCTTTCCTCTCCTACTACATTTGAAAAATCAAGTTCTTTCTTAGCTTGAGGTTTTGCTTCCGGACGTTGAATTTCGGAGATAATTCCCTTTTTGTTTTCCTTGATGATTTCGTTGACTCTTTCGGTTGCCAGCGGAATAATTTCCCCATTTCCATCTTTTTGAAAGCTATACCACATAATACCTCTAAAAACATCGGTTTTAAAATGATACGCTTTTCCAAGCAGGGTTTCGAGCGGAATTTCAGTGGATGGAAATCCGGCGCTTGCATCCATGTAAGCATCCATCTCGTAGTTGAGACAGCACTTTAACTTGCCGCATTGTCCGGCCAATTTCTGAGGATTCAGCGATAATTCCTGCACGCGGGCAGCCGTTGTTGAAACGGAAACAAAACTGGTTACAAAGGTGCTGCAACAGAGTTCCCGTCCACAGGGACCTATTCCACCTATGCGGCCGGCTTCCTGACGGGCGCCAATTTGACGCATTTCGACGCGTACTTTAAACTGTTCCGCGAAATTCTTGATTAGTTGACGAAAATCGACTCGTTCATCGGCGATATAATAAAAAATCGCTTTTGTTTTATCTCCCTGATACTCAACATCTCCAATCTTCATATTTAGACCTAGTTCACGTGAAATGACACGAGATTGAATCATGGTTTCATGTTCCAGGGCGATTGAAGCTTCCCATTTTTCGATATCGGTAGCTTTTGACTTTCGATAGATTTTGGGAAGTTCGTTTAAAGCGGTATTGAGTTTTTTATTTTGATAACGGACCAATTCACCAACCAGGGACACAACGCCGATATCATGACCGGAAGCAGCTTCCACAGCCACGATATCACCTTTGGCAAGGGGCAAATCGTTCGAGTTATAATAAATTCCTTTACGGGTATTTTTGAATCGGATTTCGGCCAGTTCATTTCCTGAGCTGCCCGCCGGCATGTCTTTCAGCCAGTCATATACTTCAAGTTTTCCGGAACAGCCTTTCGAACAAGAGGCAAGACCCAGCTCATCTTTTTCAAAATGGGGGCATCCTCGTTGAATCATATCATTGTTAATCATGGCTGTTTAAAAATTTGAACGCGCCAAATATAAACATTTTAAGCCTTTAGCAACTGCATAATTTTGAGAGACAAGTCGAAAAACACGAGTTTCGCATATCCATTTCGTTCGATATGATAATGGGCAGTATTTAATTCATCGGCGAGCTGGAGGGTATTGTTCTGATGAATGAAAGGAGCGAATTTACTGCAAAAAGCGGCTTCTTCCTGAGCCAGACGACTCAAGCCCGGTTGTTTATTATTGAGTAAGAAAGATTCGCGTACCAATCGCAAGGCAAAAATCAAAAAAGCCTTTTGTTTTTCACGGCCCAGTCCTGCCATTTCATCCACCCAGGTACTCATTTCAGGTATATTTTTCGTGTAGCAATTGCGCATCCACCTGGTGAATCGGTCAAAATGTGCCCTGTTCTCCTCCGAATGATTTAAACCATGCATGGCTCTGGACAGGCTTCCCTCAGCCAATAAGGCAATTTCTGCAGCTGTTTTTTCATCAACTCCTTGGTTGCTAACCAGTTCCTTAATCAGTTCATCATCCTCAATCGGGCCAACCGAAATTAATTGAGTCCTGCTTAATATGGTAGTCAGCATGTGTTGTGTATCTTCCGAAACCAGTAGAAAGACGGTTTTTTCCCAGGGTTCTTCCAGAATTTTAAGCAGTTTATTAGCTGCCGGCTGATTCATTTTTTCAGGGAGCCAGATTATCATCACTTTATATTCTGACTCATAGGTCTTAAACGAAAGTTTATGTAAAATCGATTCACTTTCGTATTTACTGATGATGGCTTGTTTATTCTCAGCTTCCAGGGATTCAAGCCATTCGTCATAACTGATATAGGGATTCTCGAGCAAACGCTCACGCCAGATAGGTAAATAATTGTCGCTCACTGCTTTCTCTATGGCAGGCGTATTAATAACCGGAAAGACGAAATGCAGGTCAGGATGAATAAGTTTGCTGAATTTTTTACAGGAGGGGCACTCACCACAGCTATCGCTTTCTTGCCTGTTGGTGCAGGAAATATACTGAGCATAGGCCAAAGCCAGCGGCAGCCCTCCTACTCCCTGTTTACCCAAAAACAACTGTGCATGACTTACCCTTTGATCCCGAACAGATTTGATAAGTCGCTCCTTTAAAGCCTTTTGTCCTGCAATTTCCCGAAAAAACATCTTACTAATTTAAAGCTGCAAGATATTTATATTCGTTTGTATCTGGAAACAATCCGTTGGATAAATCCGTAAAGTATAACACTAATAAGATATAAATTAGTAGCCAACTAGCGATGCAAATGATAAAAATCAAAATGTGCTTCCGTTTTAAGTCTAAAAAAAACAATTATCAAGTGTAATTACTCATTTTGAGTAAGATAATTTAACTGAATCAAAGAGTTTCTTGCGCTCTGATAAAAAGCAAGATATGAAGATAACTGTTTTAGAAGATTAAGATTGATTTCCTGTGAAATAGGAGAATACAGGGTTGATAGCGTTAATTTTCTACGTCTGCGGCTTATATCATTTTGTGCAATTGTTAATGCATTAGAAATTAATTCTTTAGGATTTGTCAAACTTTCAATATTACCAATTCTTTGAGGTAAACTTAATTCAGCGTTTGATAAATCTGTTCCGATTTTCTCTTTTAACAAAGAAAAGTCCACCATCAGCCAAGCTTCAATCATTTGCACCGGAATAATTGAAACTAAATTATGGCATGCACTATCAAGGCTTCTTATAGCATTAAAAGCCGGGTCTAATTTATATCTGATTACTCGCTCCGAAGTTGGAGCATCTGCATCACAATGAATACAAATAACATGGAAATAGTTATACTTTCCAGCTATTGACATCATTTGTTCCACAAAATTATCGCCTTCTTTTTCCAGACACACAGGGTCATAAACATCTATGTCAGTTTGACACTCTGATATTAGCTCTTCATAGGTACGTCGAATAATATTTTGTAAGAATCGTTTATCCGTAACACCCTCAGCAGTAAATCCTATTTGAAGAATATTGCTCATACTTAACTTCCAAAGTCAGTTGATTCAAGATACTTTTTAACTTCTATTTCTGTTATTTCAATCTCAGAGTCTTCAATAAAATTAATCCTTGACTGACCATAAGAATTTCTGACAGGGATTACTTTTGTCGCTTTACTTTTCAGATGATTTTTTGACTGAAATTTTGTCAATAATACTGAAAACCAAACCGATATCTCTCTTTCTCTATGAGGTCTATTTAAAATCTTACCAACAAAAGCTGAAGAATGAGTATTAACAATGATTTGTCTTAAAGGATGACTAAAATCAGAATATTGGGTTGACAAACCAAAGAGTAATTGAATCATCATTTCTATGCGGAATGGATGTATCCCATTCTCTGGTTCCTCAAAACAGATTACTCCTTTGTGGAAGTCGTCATATTTCAAAATACAAAGGATTAACAATCGAAGGGTTCCTTCCGATAAAACCCGGGAAGAAAACACTTTTCCATCATCACTCTTCAATTTTATGACAAACCTATTTTCATTAATTTCTTCTTTAACATCTATCCCAATAAAATTAGGTAAGATGTTATTTAATTCAATGGAGATATCATTTAGTATAAATTTATCTCTTGTCTTTAATCGAAAAAGGGTTGAAGCAAGATTCGCTCCACTATGTGATATTGTATTCGGTGCCAGTCGTGGACTAGGTTTACGCAAATCTTCCGGATTAAGTTGAAGAAATCTCCAACTTTGCATTTCGCATTTTGCGGCAAAAACATGAGGGAACTCCACACTATTGACACTACTCAATGCACTTTGTGAAATATTACGAATAGCGTATTCTTTCCCTGGACCAGGCTTCCCATCTAACGGGATTCTAACATTTTCCTTCCCAGCTACTTCTTCCGTAAAGATATATGGGTTGCCCCGTTTTCCCGATTTCACTTTTGGTCTCCAAAATTCTCTTTCCTCGCTATTCAAGATATTATTCTTTATCCAATTATCTTCTTGATGTTTTAAAGCCACTAACTTTTCATGAGAAATCTTCAAATCTTCAAACCCGCTGTCATTTTTTTCACGCTGTATTATAATTTCATATCTAAGCCTTGTATATTTCAATGTAGCCTCTTCTCCCCAATTATCCTTAATTTTTCTATCCACAAGAAACTCAACTGCTAGATTTATTTCCTTTGAATATTGTTCCGCTTCCAATTGTGAAAATTGCTCTTCAGCCTCCCCCCGCAAATTCTCAAATGCTGAACGAACATCCATACTTGATAAATTCGCAAGTAGCTTTAATGCATCGAAAATGTTACTCTTCCCAGATGCATTTGCACCAGCTATTACTGTAAATGGTGTAAATTCCATAACGAAGTCCACAAAAGTCTTAAATCCATTGATTTCTAGTCTGGTAATCATAGCATAAACTCATTTTCTTATTGTACAAATATACTTTTAATTTTCTCGTTCAAGAATTTCCATTCTCTTATAGTACCTCAGAATCATTACAATTACAGAATTAATCAAACAATCCGTTGGATAAATCCGTACCTTTGAACGTTTTAAAATTCAAACAGAATTCTAATAAGTATCAATTCGGACCAACTGAATGGAACAACGAAAAACAGACCACATTACTTTAGCCTTTGAATCGGCCACCCAACAGGCTTTGAACGATCCTCGATTTTATTACGAACCTTTATTGAGCGGACATCCCGGAAAAACCTGGCAAGCCTTTAACTTCCTGGGTAAAACCATGCGCTACCCGCTTTGGGTGAGCAGTATGACAGGTGGCACCAAAGAAGCGGGAACCATCAACCGAAATCTGGCATTAGCCTGTAAAGAATTCGGATTGGGCATGGGGCTTGGCTCTTGCCGGATTATCCTCGAAAACGATACCTATCTGGATGATTTTAAGGTTCGTAAGTTTTTGGGAGATGAACAGCCGCTTTTTGCCAACCTGGGCATCGCTCAGGTTGAAGAACTGCTATTTTCCAACCAGCTCCACAAAATCGATAATTTGCTCGATAAACTGGAAGCAGATGGTCTTATCATCCACATCAATCCCCTCCAAGAATTTTTCCAACCCGAAGGCGATAAAATCACACGTCCTCCGCTGGAAACAATCAGCAAATTGCTCGACCGCACCGATCACCGGATTGTGGTGAAGGAAGTTGGACAAGGTATGGGGCCGGAATCCATCCGCCAGCTTTTTGAACTGCCCATTTCGGGATTTGAGTTTGCCGCTTTTGGTGGGACTAATTTCTCGCGCCTGGAGATGATGCGGGCAGGAAATCAACCCCTGTCGGAATTAGCTCCCATGGCTTTAACCGGGCATAGTGCAGCTGAAATGATAGGTTTCATTCAAGACTTACAACTGCAATTCCCATCCCGGAAAATTCCTCAGCTCATCATTTCCGGAGGTATCACCAACTTTTTAGATGGATATTATTTACTGAACCAAGTTAGCAATCCTGCTGTTTACGGCCAGGCTGCTGCTTTTTTGAAGCATGCCCGCGGATCGTATGAAGACCTTCAGCAATTTGTTGAAAGTCAATTAAAAGGACTTGAACTGGCTAAAGCATACCTTCGGATTCGAAAATCTGAATAAATCTTAAAAATCAAGAGCTCGCAAAATAAAAAGCAGAAAATCGCTTTTATCATTCAAAATCATCAGACCAAAGGAATTTTATCAACCAAAATTAAACTGAACTAATCTAAAAGATAAAAAACTGAGTTCTTATAAACTTAAATAAACACCAAGCTGAACTAAAAGATAACAAATTGAGTTTTTATCATCCTAAAAAAACACCAAACTGAACTAATAGATACAAAACGGGGTTTTCATCAACCTAAAAAAATACTAAACTGAACTAAAAGATATAAAACTGAGTTTTTATCAACTTAAATTAAACTAAACAGAACTAAAAGATATAAAACTGAATTCTTATAAACTTAAAAAATTCCAAACTGAACTAAAAGATACAAAACAGGGTTTTTATCACCCTAAAAAAATACCAAACACAACTAATAGATACAAAACAGGGTTTTCATCAACCTAAAAAAATACTAAACTGAACCAAAAGATACAAAACTGAGTTCTTATCACCCTAAAAAATACAAAACACAACTATTATCAACTTAAATAAAGCAAAACAGGGCTAACCAAAGATCAACAGCCAAGTATCAATCAAAATTAAAGCATTATGACCGAAGGGATGAAGAGCAAGCGAATCAGAGGCTTCTCTAAAATGAGTAAAAAAGACAAACTAATCTGGATCAGTCAGTTTTTACCGGATTCACAGGAAGCGGTAAATGAAATGGAAGGTTTTTGGCATCGTGACCCGAACGTACAGCAACTGCTTGACGAATTCAGTGAAAATACGCTCACCAATTTTGTAATGCCTTATGGTATTGCTCCCAATTTTTTAATTGATGGCCAGGAATACAATATTCCGATGGTAATCGAAGAAAGCTCGGTCATTGCTGCTGCTTCCAATTCAGCTAAATTTTGGTCCGAACATGGTGGATTTCATACCGAGGTAATCTCTACCGTTAAATCCGGTAATGTGCATTTCATCTGGGATGGACCATCTGAAAAACTGGAAGGAATCATGCCTGAATTATCCGGGCTAATTCTTGAAGCCACCCAATCGATTACTGCTAATATGGTGAAACGGGGAGGTGGAATTCTGGCCATTAAACTCCTGAATCATACCGATAAACTGAAGAACTACTACAAGATTCGGGTAGAATTTGAAACCGTTGATTCGATGGGTGCCAATTTCATCAATTCCTGCCTGGAAGAAATTGCATCCATTTTAAAGGAATTCATTCCACAATACCCAGGCTTCGAAGGCAAAGAAAAAGAAGTCAAAATCATCATGTCCATTTTATCGAATTATACGCCGGATTGTTTAGTCAAAACCTGGGTGGAATGCGATATTGATGAATTAGCGGTGCTTGACAGAGAACATGGGGCGGATGAATTTGCCTGGAAATTTGAGCAGGCAGTTCGAATTGCGCAGGTGGACCCTTACCGTGCAACGACTCATAACAAAGGAATTTTTAATGGGATTGATGCTGTTGCACTGGCTACCGGGAATGATTTCCGGGCGATTGAAGCATGCGGACACACCTATGCCTCCAGGAACGGACACTATACCAGTCTGACAGACATCAAGATAGAAGGGCGTCGATTTACATATACTTTAACAGTTCCATTAGCCATGGGAACGGTAGGCGGATTAACTTCGCTTCATCCTTTAGCCAAACGCTCGCTGGAAATCCTGGGGAACCCGGGAGGAAAAGACTTAATGCGCATTGCTGCGGTAACGGGGCTTGCTAATAATTTTGGCGCTGTTAAATCATTGGTTACCAAAGGGATTCAGGTAGGTCACATGAAGATGCACCTCATGAATATTTTGAACCAATTTCAGGCGACCGAAGCAGAAAAAGAAACAGCTATTGTTCACTTTACCAACCATAAAGTCAGCTATAGCGCAGTTGAACAATTGATTAAATCACTGCGTTCCTAGATGCTATGATTACCAGTACTTATTTTCACTCCAACGGGAAACTGCTGCTAACGGGAGAATATCTCATTTTGCATGGAGCCAAATCGCTGGCAACGCCGGTAGCTGCCGGGCAAAGTCTGATGCTTCTTCCATCGGAACAGACAGACCAGATTCACTGGATTACCCAATACCAGGGAAATCCGGCGCTTGAATTAAAGCTAAGCGCGCAACTAGATATCCTTCAAGCAAACCCGCCTTCGTTTGATAGTGGTTTTCTGATGCAATTACTTCGGGCAGCCGACCGGCTACAACCCGGAAAACTCAGCACCCTGAAAGGAAAAACCCTGGTATCCAATCTTGAATTTGCACCGGATTGGGGATTAGGCTCCAGCTCCAGTTTGATATCAAACATAGCCCGGCTTTTTGAAATCAATCCTTTTGACCTTCATTTTAAAGTATCCAAAGGCTCGGGTTATGATATTGCCTGTGCCCAAAGCAAGCAGGCCATCTTGTATCAATTAAATGGACAAAAGCCTGATATTCAGGATGTCGATTATAATCCTGCGTTTAAAGATGAACTTTATTTAGTGTATTTAGGACAGAAACAGGATTCTGCGAAAGAAGTATCGCGCTTCATGACCAGCAACCAGATTTCCGGAGAAGATATTCATACCGTTGGCGAGTTGACAGAAGCTTTTCTTGAAGCCGGCAGCTCGCATGAATTAAGCCGGGTAGTGCGGGAACATGAAAAACTGCTGGCACATCACTTAAGCATGAAATCCATTCAGGATCAATACTTTTCATCTTTTGATGGAACGATAAAATCCTTGGGAGCCTGGGGAGGTGATTTTGCCCTGATAATCACAAAAAATGATAAAAAGAAGGTAAACGAGTATTTCGCCGCCAAAAAATTGCAGTATTTATTTAGTTTTGACGAATTAATTCATGGCCGATTTGGACGCTAATCCTACCCATAATCACCCATCCAATACTTCCGAAAACTTCGGATATCACTGTCTTTCAGGAAAAGTAAGCTGGAAGAGCCCATCCAATATTGCTATTGTCAAATATTGGGGAAAGAAGCCGGGGCAATTGCCCATGAACCCATCGTTAAGTATGACGCTGAATGAGGCTTATACGGAGACACAGGTTCAATTTGCTCATATCGGTCGGGACAAAGGCTCGCTGACTTTTTTGTATGAAGGAAAAGAGAAGCCGGAGTTTCTGCCAAAGATTCAGCAATTTTTCGAAAAGATTGCCGGAGATTACCCATTTCTGGCTGATTTTCAATTGATAATAGACTCCAGGAATACATTTCCACATTCAACAGGCATTGCCTCATCAGCTTCATCGATGAGTGCGCTGGCTTTGTGCCTTGCAGAGATGAAGTCGCTATGCATGCAGCCTTTTGCAAACACGGAAGCATTTATGCGTGAAGCCAGCCGGATAGCGCGGATTGGCTCGGGTAGCGCATGCCGGTCGCTTTACGCGGGCTGGACGAGCTGGGGTGCCAGCGAATATCTGGAAGATGCCTCTGATTACCATGGAACAGCCGTAAGGGCTATTCATCCGGTTTTTACGGAAATGTGCGATTCTATCTTGATTGTGAGCGCTTTACGGAAGAAAGTTTCCAGTAGCGACGGGCATGCTCTGATGAATCAGCATCCTTATGCCGAAGAACGTTTCAACCATGCCGGCCGGCAGCATGCTAAACTGCTGCAAATCCTGGCCAATGGCGATATGGAGGGGTTTATCGAGCTGACTGAATCCGAAGCACTCGCGCTGCATGCCATGATGATGACCAGTCAGCCTTCCTATCTTTTACTCGAACCGGAAAGCCTCCGCATCATTCAGGAAATTCGCGCTTTTCGCGCAGAAACCGGAATTCCGGTCTGTTTTACCCTGGATGCCGGGCCTAATGTCCATGTGCTGTATCCTCAAAAAGAGAAGAATATCATCATTAATAAACTATTTCACAACAGAATACAAAAAGAATTCCCATCTTTGGCGATTATTCACGATTCGATAGGAAGTGGTCCACAGAAACTAAATTAACATGCAGAAGGGCTCATCGATTTATTACTCAAAAATCTTACTGTTCGGAGAATACAGCGTTATTTATAACTCCATGGGGTTAAGTATCCCTTACAGTCATTTCAGAGGAGAATTCGATTTTATCGGCAACGATAAATACACCGATTTAAATTTTGCACACGAATCAAACCGCCTCTTGCGCAAATTTGCGGACCATTTGCGGAATCTTATCCAAAACAACGAACTGGAAGTCCCTTTTAATTATAATTCATTTATCCGGGATATTGAAAAAGGTTTATTTTTTGAATCCACTATTCCTCAAGGCTTTGGCCTCGGCAGTTCAGGCGCTTTAGTTGCTGCTTTGTACGACCGTTATGTGGAAGATAAAGTGAAAAATCTGAAAAAACTTACCAGGCAAAATATCTTCAAATTAAAACTTAGGCTCGCAGCGCTGGAATCGTTTTTCCATGGAACCAGCAGTGGCCTCGACCCGCTGAATTCGTACCTGAAAGTTCCTTTACTCATTAATAATAAGGAAGATATCAAGATTATCGACCTTCCGGAAGATAAGAATTTAAAAGATGGTGCTATCTTTTTGATTGATAGTGGTTACCCGCGCAAAACCGGTCCGCTGGTGAATTATTTTATCACCCGCGCTACTGAGGAACCTGCGTTTATGACTTCCATTCAAGAGCAATTTATCCCAACCAACAATAACTGTATCCACAGCTTGCTGGATGGCCGTATCGACGATTTTTATCAATCCCTTTATACCCTAAGCAAATACCAGCTGGATTTTCTGAAACGAATGATTCCGGAAGCGTTTGTGAAGCCCTGGGAGGAAGGTCTGGATAATAATCAGTACAACCTGAAACTCTGTGGCTCAGGCGGAGGTGGATTCATCCTTGGATTTACCAAAGATTATTATCAAACCGAAGCGCATTTTAAAGAGCGCAGCATCGATTTAATTCCGGTTTACAAAGCCTCTTAAATTCCCTTTTGTATGTCTTACACTATGTTACGCACGGCAGCCCTTGCCGGGATGATGCTCATGGTCTATTCCTGCTCCTTTCAGTCTGATCATCCCGACATTTTTAAGCTGGAAGGCAACATTGAGGGAGCATCGGGGAAGATGATTTACATGAATCTTACCGGAGAAGGACAAACCCAGGATATAGACAGTGCTATTATTTCGGATGATGGAAGCTTTGCCTTCCAGCGAAAGCTTGCAGGTCCCGATATTTTTGTTATGTATTTGGATAAGAGCAATTTCACGTATTTATTGCTGGAGCCTGGAGAAGATATTCAAGTAGAGGCACATGCAGAGAGTCTGGATAAAAGTCTGAGCTGTGAGGGCTCCCCGGGAACGGCATATCTTATAGAGGTAAAGCAGCGAAACCGGGACTTGAGCGAGATGCTGGATTCCTTGAAACTAGTATTAAAAGGGGTTGAGCCTGAAGCTTATCAGTCAGCTTTGCAGGAAGCCCAACAGCAGGCCGATGAGGCAGTCGTTCGTTTTGCTCAATATCTGAAGAAAAGCATTGATGATCAGCCGGCTTCGCTGGCTTCGATAGCTGCTTTGCATCAGCGGGTTGGCAACAAAAAGATTCTTAGTTTTGAAGAAAACCGGGATTTATTCCATCGCGTCGATTCTACCCTTTTTGCCCTATATCCAAATAATTATCATGTCAGGGAATTTCACAAAGCTTGCACCAAGCTGGAATTGGAATATAAGCAACAACAAACCAAAGCCATTGAGTTGAAAGAAGGAACCCTTGCACCGGATATCAAATTTCCGACTCCCGGCGGCGATTCCATCGCTTTAAGTTCCCTGCGGGGTAACTATGTTTTACTCGATTTCTGGGCATCCTGGTGTAAACCTTGCAGGGAGGAAAATCCCCATTTAGTGGCTGCCTATGCAGCTTTTCATTCCAAAGGTTTTGAGATTTATTCCGTATCGCTGGATAAGCAAAAGGACAAATGGTTGGAAGCCATTGCTGCTGATAAACTTAGCTGGCCTTACCATGTGAGTGATTTGAAGTACTGGGAATCGGAGCCGGCGCGTTTGTATAATGTAAGCAGTATTCCGGCCAGCTTTCTAATTGACCCACAGGGAGTTATCATCGCCAAAGATTTGCGGGGCGACGCCCTTCACAAAAAGCTGGAAAGTCTGCTTGCCAAATAGTTCCACCTAGCCTATCCACTTTAAAAGACTTGTTGATTTGTCCCGAATCGCTCCGCTCTCGGGATTTCGCTGCGCTCAATTGATTTGTCCCGAATCGCTCCGCTCTCGGGATTTCGCTGCGCTCAATTGATTTGTTTCACCGCAGTTGTATTTCTTCGTTCCTCCTTCCTCGCTCCTCTTTCCTCCTTCCTCCTTCCTCCTTCCTCTTTCCTCTTTCCTCCTTCCTCCTTCCTCTTTCCTCTTTCCTCCTTCCTCCTTCCTCTTTCCTCCTTCCTCCTTCCTCTTTCCTCCTTCCTCCTTCCTCTTTCCTCCTTCCTCCTTCCTCTAGGCCGCAGGCCGTTCCTCCTTCCATGATTTTTTTTACAACGAATTCACGAATTTAGGCAATCAACAAATAAACGAATCAACAAATAAACATTTTTTTGGGCGTTCCCCTTCGGGTCGGGCTTTCCGTTTCAAGTCCTCGCGGGGGTCGCAACCATCCATCCACTGAGCGTGCTTGAATGCCCCGCTCCGGGCTTTCCACTGCAATCCCTAACGCCGAGGGCTTGCCCGAAGGCGCCCCGAAAGCTTTCGGGGCGCACGCCGACTTCTATACCTTGGAGGTTTTTCGGTAGAATGATGGACTATTATTCCCTCATTCTAAACCTTCAAGGTTTTTATTGATTTGTCGCCGAGCTCGCCTTTGAGATTCTTCACTCCACTTCGTTCCGTTCAGAATGACATGTTTTTTGGGGGTTCCTGCGCGCGGGTTGCCGGCATTCTATTTCAGTGAACATAGCGTGGAACCCGCGCCAGAATTAAAAGAAGCATCCGTTTTCAATAATTATTGCACCTCTGCGAGGTTACGCTTCCTGTAAAGCGTTTTCCTCTTTCTCGAAGCAGGAATGGCATCGATTGATGAGCCGAAAAACAAGCAAGAAAGCGGATAAGAATCGCCCTTGTTTGAGCATTGATGGAAAGATTAGTTTTAATTCTATCATTTTAGTTGCCTCCCTCCCACGACCTATCCACAAACCCGGTCGGCGAACCTTCATCAATAATCTATAATTTTCATTGAAAGATCTACTCATGATGAAGGTTTGGGCGATTCCCGCTTTGGTCGCGTAGTTTTTCGTGCGAAGCAAGCGTAGCCTTGATTTTTTTGGTGACTTTTTTGATCAAGCAAAAAAGTTACTGGGGTCCGGGGCGAAGCTCCGGGTGTATAAAAGGCATTTCTTCGTTCCTCAGGAATCAAAAAATCATATCTTTGAGTTCGTTCAATCAAAATGGAATGTCAAACTTTAATCAAATCAATTGAGCGCAG